>JADZBS010000034.1 GCA_020851975.1 Gammaproteobacteria bacterium
ATCCGCATCCCGGTGCACATGATCGAGACCATCAACAAGCTGAACCGCATCTCCCGCCAGATGCTGCAGGAGATGGGCCGCGAGCCGACGCCCGAGGAACTGGCGGTGCGCATGGAGATGCCCGAGGACAAGGTCAGGAAGGTCCTCAAGATCGCCAAGGAACCGATCTCCATGGAGACGCCGATCGGCGACGACGAGGATTCGCACCTGGGAGATTTCATCGAGGACACCACGATCTCCTCGCCTCTCGACTCGGCGACCTCGGAAGGGCTCAAGGAAGCCACGCACAACGTCCTCGCAGGGCTCACGCCGCGGGAAGCGAAAGTCCTGCGCATGCGCTTCGGCATTGACATGAACACCGACCACACCCTGGAGGAGGTCGGCAAGCAGTTCGACGTCACGCGTGAACGCATCCGGCAGATCGAAGCCAAGGCGTTGCGCAAGCTGCGCCACCCCTCGCGAAGCGATCAGCTGCGCAGTTTCCTGATCGAAGACTGACGGACTGCCGCCGCAGCGCCCCGGGGAGGAGCGCTCGGGACGACGCTCCGCCGGGATTCCACTCCCCCGCGTATCAGGCCGTTCCGGGCTCGGGGAAAACCTCACTCAGGAGGGCCGTCTGGCCATTTGCCTGCACGATGCGGCAGTGGTGGCGCCGCAGCAGGCGCGGCTCCGCGGCCCCGCAGGAGTGCGCGATCACGGCGACCTCCTTCTCCATGCCCTGCTGGTAGCGCGCCACGCGCGCGGCCTTGTCGGCCACGACCAGGCCCCGCTGCAGGCGCTTGTCGTGCGTCGTGACACCCGTCGGGCACGTGTTCTTGTTGCACTTCATTGCCTGGATGCAGCCCAGCGCGAACATGAAGCCACGTGCCGAGTTGACGAAATCGGCGCCCACGCACAGCGCCCAGGCGACGCCGACCGGGTTGATCATCTTGCCGCTGGCGATCACCTTGATGCGCTCGCGCAGGCCGTGCTCACGCAGCAGATCGACCACGTGCGGCAGGCTCTCGCGCACCGGCAGGCCAACGTTGTCGAGCAGCGTCATCGGCGCCGCACCGGTACCGCCATCGCCGGAATCCACGGTGATGAAGTCGGGTGCGGTGTCGGGACCGCGACGATGGATCTCCTCGAGCACCTCGCCGAGCCAGTCGTAGGAGCCGAAAACGGTCTTGAATCCGGTCGGCCGCCCGCTGATGTCGCGCACGCGCGCGATGAAGTCGAGCAACGTGCCGGCATCGTGGATCTCCAGGTGGCGGTTGGGGCTGATCGAATCCTGGCCGCGGGGAATGCCGCGAATGCGTGCCACCTCCTCGGTGACCTTGGCCGCAGGCAGGATGCCGCCCTTGCCCGGCTTGGCGCCCTGGCTCAGCTTGACCTCGATCATGCGGACCTGGTCATAATTGGCCAGCTCACGCAGGCGCAGGTCGCTCAGCAATCCGTCGCCCTCACGCACGCCGTACTTCGCGGTGCCCATCTGGAAGACGATGTCCGCACCGCCGGCCAGGTGATACGGTGCCAGTCCACCCTCCCCCGTATTGAGCCAGCAGCCGGCCTCGTGCGCGCCCTGCGACAGCGCCAGCACCGCAGGTCGGGAGATCGCACCGTAGCTCATGGCCGAGATGTGGAAGAAACGGTTCGTGGTGTATGGATGCCGGCAGTACGGCCCAACCGTCACGGCCGACGCCGGGCGTGTCTCCTCGTCGAGGATCGGATAGGGACAGTTGACGAAGATTGCCGTGCCTGCGGGTCGCAGGTCACGCGTCGAGCCGAACGGCACGGTGTTTTCCTCGCCCTTCGCCGCGCGGTAGACCCAGGCCCTTTCGGCACGGTTGAACGGCATCTCCTCGCGATCCATGGCGAAGAAGTACTGCCGGAAGAACTCACCGATCTGCTCGAAAACGTACCGGAACCGGCCGATGACCGGATAGTTGCGCCGGATCGCGTGCTTGGTCTGCGTCTTGTCGATGACGTAGATGACGGCCGCCGCCAGCGCTCCGATGCCGATCAGCGACACGAAGGCGTAGGCGAACAGGCCGAGAATCTGGCTTATGAGATGCATCGGTCATCCCCCGGGACGAATCTGACGGCGTGCGAAGCCTGCCCCCCGGCAGGTGCCTGCCCTATTTACCATGGTCGCCGCCGAAAATCTCCGGTTCGGACCGCTGCAGCCAGACTTCGAGCGGGTAGTGGTCTGACCCGACATCGGGCCCACGCGCCACCCGCGTCGGTGCGAGCGATGCGTCCACGATGGCATGGTCGATGGGGATCTGCAGTGGCAGCAGCCAGCGTGGCCAGGTGCCGTGCCATCCCTGCGCCTGGCGCGCATCGCGCATGCCGGTGCGGGCGAGGAAGTCGCGCAGGTAAGGCGAGAACGGCGTGATGTTGAGATCGCCCACGAGCAGGCGGGGCTGGCCGGGCTCCATGGCCGCAAACAATGCCGCGAGGTCCTGGAGCTGGCGATTGCGGGCGGCGGCGAACTGCGGCCGGGTCGGCGAGGCCAGGTGCGCAGCTACGAGCCGGACCGGTCCCTCGGGCCACACGACCGTGGCAACCACATTGAAACTGCCCCGCACGCCGAGATCCGTGCCACGCGGCTCGACGAGCGGATAGCGCGAATAAAGCCCGAGCCCCCAGGGGCTGTGCCGGCTGGCAGCGATCCGGTGGGGATAGCGCTCCAGCACCGGTTGCAGGGCGTGGTGCCAGGCGGGTGTGAGTTCGGCGAGAACCAGCACGTCGGGGTGCACATCGTCGAGATATCGGCGCACGCGTTCGTAGTCGGTGCTGATGTAGTGAAGATTCAGTACCACCACGGCGGGTGGTTCCGTCGGCGAGTCGACGCCTGCCGCGAACCAGGGCGCGAGGTAAGGCCAGGAAACCCACAGGTTCGGAACGGCGAGCGCCAGGGCGGTCACGGCCACCTTCCACCGGCCGCGGGCGCAGGCGACCGCGCCGGCAGCCACGAGCAGCACGGCATACTGCGGACGGAAATGCGTCGCGAGTTCCATGACCCAGCCAAGCCGGGCACCGGCAGCGAGCACGGTGGCAGCACCCAGTCCCAGCAGCGCCAGCGTGAGCAGCCCATCGGCCACCCGCAGGAGCCGGGCCATCGTCACGGCCGACATCCCTGGCATCGCCCGGTCAGGGCGAACGTGCTGGCGACCACAGGCAACGACTCAACCACGACGACGGTGACGGCGCAGGGTCAGGAAGCGCCAGGCGCGGCGCAGGACGCGTGCGACTTTCTCCGGCATCGTAGGCCGGTAGAGGCGCGCGTCGGCCGGTTCGACGTCACGCGACTGGCGCTGGTACTTGAGCTTGAACCAGGCATTGAGATCGGTCCGGCACACCTGCCTGAACAGCCAGCGCCGCACGGCGCCGGCCCCGGCATCGACCGTGATCGCCGTGCCGAAGTCGATGACGACCGGGTGACCGTCCGCCGTGACGAGGATGTTGTCCTTGCGCTTGAGATCGCCGTGGGCCACGCCCGCCGCATGAATGGCACGGATCAGTCCGAGCAGGTCGGCGAACAATCGTTCGCGGTCCTCACCGACGGGCTTCAGCTCGCGCAGCGAGCGTCCCTCGACGAACTCGAGTACCAGGTCATCGCCGACGAGGCCCTCGCAGCGAGGCACGCCGCGGATGCCCTGTAACCGCTGGTAGACGGCATGTTCACGACGCAACATGGCACGACGCGCGACGCGTGCGATCCCACGACCGATGGGCGTCTTGACGATGCACGCCCCGTCGGGGCCCTGGCGCAGGTACACGGCACCCTGGTAGCCACGCCCGAGCAGCCGGTCGGCGCTTCCCGGCGTGACCGGTGGCGACGGGCCCGTCAGGCCGTTCATCGGCATCGCGCCTTCAGAAGCTGCGGTAGATCCAGAGGAAGCAGGCCGCGGTGTAGGCGATGACCAACGGCTCGAGGTTGCGGCTGAGGCTGGTGCGAAGCGACCAGGTGCCCCCTCGCAGCGGCACGAACCGGCGTGGAATCACCGCTGGAGTGACCCGCTGCCACTGTGCACAGGGTTCGCCGAAGATCCGCCGCAGCTTGCGGTCCTCGTACTCGATGGCGGTCGGATAATAGAACCACCAGAAGGCCAGCGAGACCAGCAGCGCCCAGACCAGCCCGCTCGCCAGCGTGAAACCCGCGAGGATCAGCAGATTGCCGGTATACAACGGATGGCGCACCAGCGAATACGGCCCCGACGTGGCCAGCTCCTGGTTCTTGGTGATGAACCCGGAAGCGTACAGCCGCACGACCGAGCCGAGCAGCACGAGGCAGGCGCCGATGAGGAACCCCGCGCCGACCGGGCGCGCGAAGGCGGCATAGACCGGCATGAGCAGCAGGCCGAGCCCCTGGCGCGCTGCCTCCTGGTAGCGCAGCTCGCGGAGGAGGTGCGCGAGGCCGGTCAGCGGTGGCAGGTCTCTGGTTCGGGTTCCCATGGCACTCCGTCGCGGTCTCGCAGGCTGCGGCGGCGACAGTAACAGAATCCCGCCGCAGCGGTCACGCACGCCCCTGCCGGATCACGGCGACTGCTAGAATCGCAGCGTGATCCGCCGGCACACAGTACGGCATCGGCGGTTCGGCACGGGCCTGTAGCTCAGCTGGTCAGAGCGGCGGACTCATAATCCGTTGGTCGCAGGTTCAAGTCCTGCCGGGCCCATTCCTCATCGCGCGACAGACGAAAACCCGCCCTGCGTCGCAGACGGCGGGTACCACGCATCGTAGGCTGCCGGAATCGTCGGCCGGGTGCCGGGCCGCCTTTCGCTGCTACCCATGGACCACTGGTTCACGCTCTCCGCGGGAATGATGACGCGCACGGGTCCGGGCGGCCTCACCCTGGTGGGCGTCGCGCTATTCCTGGGGCTCGCTGCGATGGCGGTGCTGATGCTGAACGCCCAGCACCTGCCGCCATGGCTGCGGCCACCGGTGCCGCCCGGCCTGCGTGCGCGCATCACCGTCGCCATGGTGCTGATGGCGACCGTTCCGGCGATCTCCCTCGCGCTGGTGCTCACCGACCGCGCCAGCCGGCAGCGTGCCGAACGCGTCGCCGCCTCGCTGCAAGCCGAGGCTGCAGGCCTCGCCGGACATCTCGCTGCCGTTGTCGATGCCACCGCTGCAGAGATCGCGACACTCGCCTCGCATGTCGGCCGCGAGCCGGCCATCACGCCGGCGGTGCTCGAGCGGCAATTGCGCCTGCACCACCAGTGGTCGTCGTCGATAGTGGGCCTCGTGGCAGTGAGCGCCGGCAACGAAGCCGTGGCGGCAACGGCGATCGTGGGTGGCAGCGTGGCACCGATCTCTCTGGCCGGGATGCCGGTCCACCTGCCGGCCGGCATCGCGTACCGCTTCGGCGGTGACGAGGTGACGGTGTCCGGCGCCCGGCGCGACCCGGTGCTCGGTGAGCGGACCACGCTCCTGGTGACGGCAGTGATCAGCGGTGGCGGTGGCGCCCGCTGGGGAACCGTGACCGGCGCGGTCGACCTCGCCGCGACGGATGCCGCACGCGCCTGGCTGCAGGATGGCCAGCCGCGCGAACTCGTCGTCAGCGACGCGAACGGCCACGTGCTGTTTGCCAGCCGCGGCAGCGGCCTGCGGCCTCTGGATTCACTGCCGCCCGGATGGGTCACAGGCCCGCAGGAGACCGGGAAGCCTGCACCCGGGGGCGCGGTCACTCCCGCCAAGGCCGCAGCCCCGGATCACATCCGGGCCAGCGCGACATTCGGGCCGGGGCTGCAGGTGCTGCTGCTCGCACCGCCGTCCGCGCTCGGAATGGCACGGGCGCAGGAACTGGCGGTGGCGCTCGGCTGGCTGATCGGTGCCCTGGTAGTAGCCGGTGGCCTCGCCGTGGCGTTGTCCGGAAGCATCGCCGGACCGCTCGACGCGCTCGACGCAGCCGTACGCGGCTTCGACCCGGACCTGCGGCACGGCGTGCCCGTGCCACCACCCGGTGCACCGCGCGAGGTGGCAGTCGTCTTCGCCCATCTGGCCGGCGCTGCGCAAAGCCAGCGCAGAGCCTACGATGACCTGCAGCGATCGCTGGCCGAAGGCGAGCGGCTGCGACGGGAACTGGTCAGCGTGCTCGAAGGTCGCGAGGCCGAGATCAGGGAACGCACGCAACAACTCAAACTGGCCAACGAACAGCTAGACCGCCTCAGCCGTACCGACGCACTCACCGGTGTGGCCAACCGTCGCGGGCTCGCCGAATTCCTGGACCGCGCCTGGCGGGCCAGCCAGCGCGAGCAGGTTCCCGTTTCGCTGCTGCTGGTCGACATCGACCACTTCAAGGCCTACAACGACCGCCACGGCCACCCGCAGGGAGATCGCTGCCTGCAGGCGGTGGCCAACGCCATCCGCCACGTCGCCGGCCGCGCCACCGACATGGTCGCGCGCTACGGCGGCGAGGAATTCGCGGTGGTCCTCGGCAACACGCCGCTCGAGGGAGCGCTGCTGGTTGCCGAACAGGTCCGCTCGGCGATCGAGGGACTCGGCATCGCCCATGGCACGCCTCCCGGAGCAGCTGTCGTGACCGTGAGTGTGGGCGTCACCTCGGTATTGCCGGTGCGCGGTTCGCAGCCGGACGCCTGCCTCGAAGCAGCAGACCGGGCGCTGTACGCGGCCAAGGCGCAGGGCCGCAACCGCGTCGGCTACAGCATGATGTCACGCACGGCCATGTATCAGCCCGCTTCCGCTCCGGGCAATCCCGACCGCCGCCTGTCCTGACGGCTACAGCCAGACCCGCCTCGTGCGCTGCGCTGCGCCGGCCGCGGGGTGCACCAGCCCTCGCCAACGGCGGGGCGACTGATTGAAATCCCCGCAGCTGCCCCCATCACTGTCCCGTCGGTCGTTGCGAGTGAACCCGTCGCGCAGCGACAACAGGCAACATCAGGGACCAGGCCACCATGAACGACGTCAGGGACAACCCAGCCGGCTCGCCGGACCAGGCACCGCATGTCTCCACCCCGGTGCCGGAGGACGTGCTGATCATCCTGCCGGTGCGCAATACCGTCGTGTTTCCCGGCGCCGTCGTCCCGCTGACGATCGGCCGGCGGATCTCGCTCGCGGCCGCCGAGGAAGCCAGCCGCAGCGGGCGGCGTATCGGCCTGGTCATGCAGCGTGACCCGACGGTCGACGAACCGGGAGCGGCCGACCTCCATCCGGTTGGCACGATTGCCCGCATCGTGCGTTACTTCACTGCGCGCGACGGCACCCAGCACGTCGTCTGCCAGGGCGAGCAGCGCTTCCGTGCCCTCGACTACATCGCGGGCATGCCCTTCCTCGCGGCGCGCTACGACCTCGTCGGCGAGTCCGCTCCCGAGAACGCCGAACTGGAGGCCCGTTTCCGCATCCTCAAGGAGCGTGCGCTCGAGGCCATCGGCCTCCTGCCGCAGTCCATGCCGGAGCTGGCGGGCGTGGTGGCCGGCATCGAATCGCCGGGCCAGCTCGCCGACCTCGTCGCAGGCTTCCTCGACATCAAGCCGGTCGAGAAGCAGAAGATCCTCGAGACGCTCGAGCTGCGCCAGCGCCTCGACGAGGTGCTCGCCCAGATCAACCACCAGGTCGAGGTGCTGAAGCTGTCACGCCAGCTCGAGGAGCAGACCAAGGAGAAGATCGACGAGCGCCAGCGCGAGTTCTACCTGCGCGAGCAGATGAAGACCATCCGCAGTGAACTCGGCGAGGGTGAGGAAGGTGGCGAGCTCGACGAACTGCGCAAGGCGGTGGCCGAAGCGCTCATGCCCGAGGAGGCCGCTCAACAGGCCGCCAAGGAACTCCGGCGCCTGGAACGCATGCCCGAGGAGTCGACCGAGCACTCCATGGTGCGCACCTACCTCGACTGGCTGATCGCGTTGCCCTGGTCGCGGCTCGACACCGAGTCGATCGACATCGCCCGTGCCCGCGAGATCCTCGATGAGGACCATTTCGGCCTGCCGAAGGTCAAGCAGCGCATCCTCGAATACCTCGCCGTGCGCAAGCTCAACCCGCGCGGGCGCAGCCCCATCCTGTGCTTCGTCGGCCCGCCCGGCGTGGGCAAGACCTCACTCGGGCAGAGCATCGCGCGTGCCCTGGGCCTGAAGTTCGTGCGGGCCAGCCTCGGCGGTGTACACGACGAAGCCGAGGTCCGCGGTCACCGGCGCACCTACATCGGTTCCATGCCTGGCAACGTCGTGCAGCAGCTGCGCAAGGCGGGCACCCGCAACCCGGTGTTCATGCTCGACGAGATGGACAAGCTCGGTGCGAGCCTGCACGGCGATCCGTCCTCGGCCCTGCTCGAGGTCCTCGACCCGGAGCAGAATGCGACATTCCGGGACAACTACCTCGGTGTGCCGTTCGATCTCAGCAAGGTGTTCTTCCTCGGCACCGCCAATGTGCTGGATGCCATTCCCGGTCCGCTGCGCGATCGCATGGAGATCATCGAGCTGCCCGGCTACACGCAGGAGGAGAAGCTCGAGATCGCCCGCCGCTACCTCGTGCGCCGCCAGCTCGAGGCGAACGGCCTCACGGCTGGCCAGGCGACCATCGAGGACGAGGCCCTGCGCCAGATCATTGCCAGCTACACGCGCGAAGCGGGCGTGCGCAACCTCGAGCGCGAGATCGGCAGCGTGCTGCGCCACGTGGCCGTTTGCATCAGCGAGGGCAGCACGACGGCGGTTCGGGTCACGCCCGAGTCGCTCCACGGCATCCTCGGCGCGCCGAAATTCGAGTCCGAAGTGGCCTTGCGCACGAGCATGTCCGGTGTGGCCACCGGCCTGGCCTGGACGCCCGTGGGCGGTGACATCCTGTTCGTCGAGACCACGGCGGTGCGTGGCAAGGGCGGGCTGATCCTCACCGGCCAGCTCGGCGACGTGATGAAGGAGAGCGCGCAGGCTGCGGTCACGCTCGTCAAGGCGCGAGCCGGGAGCCTCGGGATCGGTGACTTCGGCTTCGAGGAGCACGACCTGCACATCCACGTACCGGCAGGCGCCATTCCCAAGGACGGCCCGAGCGCCGGCGTGGCGCTGTTCACCTCGGTGTGTTCGCTGCTCACGGGGCGCAAGGTGCGCAGCGACGTGGCGATGACCGGCGAGATCAGCCTTCGTGGCCTGGTGTTGCCGGTCGGCGGCATCAAGGAGAAGGCGCTGGCCGCACTGCGCGCCGGCATCCACACCGTGCTGCTGCCGGCGCGCAATCGCAAGGACCTCGAGGACATCCCTGAAAGCGCGCGAGCCGATCTCGAATTCGTCTGGCTGGAGACGGTCGACGACGCGCTGTCACACGGCCTGGAGCACTAGCGGCATCGCCGGGCGACGATGCATCGGGCCCACCACCCGGTGGGTCCGGTCGCGATCAGGCGCTGGCTGCGGGTGCCGCGGCGCGCGTGGTGCGATAGCCCCAGCGGCCGGCGCGCCGCTCGTTGAGCTGGCCGACGATCTGCTCGGCAGCCGTCTTGACCCCGGCCGCCGTGCCCTGCAGGTAGCCGTTGATGGCATTCACGCCCTGCCGGATCGTGTAGCGGTACCAGTTGCGGCCTGCGGCCCCCGCAGGGGGCTCGGTCCGCTCGATCGAGACGAGCCGGAAAGCCTCCGGGTTGGCCGTTGCCGGCGCCTTGATCTCGATGCGCTCGACCGGGCGTTCCGGCCGGGCCGGACGCTCGACCTTCAGGGGTCGCACCTTGGCGACCTTGCTGGCACCGGTCCCCGTGGCCTTGGCTGGCGCGACCGTCCTGGCGGTCTTCGTCGGACGGGCGGCCTTCGCTTTCGTGCCGGCCTGCCGGCGGGGGGCGGTCTTGGTGCTGGCTTTGTTCTTGACGCGTGCGTTCGCCATGGGTCACACCTGTGGAGGTCATCAGTGAAGGCGCCGGCATAGTCGCTGCGGTTTTATCGGAGGACCCACCGGCCACGCCCTGAACCACCGCCGGTGAAGATCCGGTCTTCTCTGCGCTCGGGTCGGTCAGCAACGAGGCGGGAACGCGAAACTGCGCCGGGCGCGTAGGGTATCACCCGGTATCCGGGAGGCGCAAACAAACGGGCTGTAACCCATTGTTTAGACGGTGGCTCACGGCCACTGGCCCGGAGCTTGCACCCGACCGGCGCGCGACTGACTCAGTCCGGCTGACGTGGCTTGCTGCGAAACAGCGCATCCGCTGGCGACGGCGCTGTGTCGTCAGCCGGGGCGGGCCCGGTGCCGAACAGGGCCGACAACCGGTCCCGCGCCTGCTGTTCGGCAGCGGCCGCTTCGGCATCGAAAGCCCCTGGCCGCGGGCTGAAATAGTCGCAGAAATTCGCCTGCTCCTTGTTTCTCACTTCTTCGGCGTCGTCCTGCCGGCACTGGCGCGCCACGCGCGGAGCCCAGGACCGGCACATGCGGCAGACGTGCAACTCGGCGCGGCAGCCGGGGCATTCCTCGCGGCGGCGCAACGGCAGCGTGATCCCCGCGAGGGGAACTCCGCAACGCCAGCAGACGAGGTGCCCGGCCATAGGCCCGGCAGTATACCGGCCCGTATAATGCGCGGTTTTCCCGCCCGGCCCTCCCCATGTCCGCTTCGCGCCTGCGCAACATCGCCATCATCGCCCACGTCGATCACGGCAAGACGACGCTGGTCGACCAGCTGCTCAAGCAGTCCGAGACGCTCGACGAGCGCACGGTGCTCCCCGAGCGGGTCATGGACTCGAACGATCTCGAGCGCGAACGCGGCATCACGATCCTCGCCAAGAACACCGCCATTCGCTGGCGGGAATGGCGCATCAACATCGTCGATACGCCCGGCCACGCCGACTTCGGCGGCGAAGTCGAGCGTGTGCTGTCGATGGTGGACAGCGTGCTCCTGCTGGTGGACGCCGTCGACGGCCCCATGCCACAGACGCGCTTCGTGACGCAGAAGGCCTTCGCGCGCGGTTTCACGCCCATCGTCGTAATCAACAAGATCGACCGCGACGGGGCGCGGCCGGACTGGGTGCTCGACCAGACCTTCGATCTCTTCGACCGGCTCGGTGCCACCGACCGGCAACTCGACTTCCCGGTGGTCTACGCTTCGGCGCTCAACGGGTACGCGGGCGGCGACGCCGGCATCCGCAGCGGCGACATGGTGCCGCTGTTCGAGGCCATCGTGCGCCACGTCCCTCCGCCGCCCGTCGACCTCGACGGCCCCCTGCAGCTGCAGGTATCGAGCCTGGACTACGATCCCTACGTCGGTGTACTCGGCATCGGCCGCGTCACGCGCGGCAGCATCGCCGGCAACAGCCCGGTGAGCGTCGTCGCCGCCGACGGCAGCGCGCGCCAGGAACGGCTCGGCGAACTCTACGGCTTCATGGGGCTGAAGCGCCTGCCGGTCGCCTCGGCCATCGCCGGCGACATCGTCGCCTTCAGCGGCATCGAGAACCTGCACATTTCCGACACGCTCTGCGACCGCAACGTGCCGGAGGCGCTGCCACCCCTGCAGGTCGACGAGCCCACGATCAGCATGACCTTCCAGGTCAACAAGTCGCCCTTCGCCGGGCGCGAAGGCCGCTATCTCACCAGCCGGCAGATTCGCGCCCGCCTCGACCAGGAGCTGCTGCACAACGTGGCACTGCGCGTCGAGGACACCGAGGACGCCGACAAGTTCAAGGTATCCGGCCGCGGCGAGCTGCACCTCTCGGTACTGATCGAGACCATGCGGCGCGAAGGCTACGAGCTCGCCGTCTCGCGCCCGGAGGTCATCGAGCACGAAGTCGACGGCGTGCGGTGCGAACCCTGGGAGCAGCTCACGGTGGATTTTGCCGAGGAGTACCAGGGCGCGGTCATGAGCCGGCTCGCCGAACGCAAGGGCGAACTCCTGGCGATGCAGCCCGATGGCCGTGGCCGGCTGCGCCTGGACTATCGCATCCCGGCCCGCGGGCTGATCGGTTTTCGCACCGAATACCTCACGGCGACCGCAGGCACGGGACTCATCTACCATGTCTTCGAGCGCTACGCGGCGCGCGTGCCGGTTGCCATCGGCCAGCGCATCAACGGCGTGCTGGTATCGAACGTGCCGGGCAAGGCGCTGGCCTACGCCCTGTTCAACCTGCAGGAGCGCGGCCGCCTGTTCATCGGCCACGGCGAGCCCGTGTACGAGGGGATGATCGTCGGCATCCACAGTCGCGGCAACGACCTGGTCGTGAACCCCACCAAGGGCAAGCAGCTCACCAATATCCGGGCCGCCGGTTCGGACGAGAACATCCTGCTCACACCCCCGGTACGGCTGTCGCTTGAGCAGGCGCTCGAGTTCATCGACGATGACGAACTGGTCGAGGTCACACCGGAGAGCATCCGGTTGCGCAAGAAGCTGCTGACCGAGAGCGATCGAAAGCGCGCCGCGCGCCTGCCGGCCTGAGCGGATCCCGCAAGGTCGATGGCGAGCCCCGAGGAAGAAGCACGCAATCGCCCGAAGGGCCGCTCACTGCGCCCGCTGGCAGAACTCCTGCCGTACCTGCGGCCCTACCGCGGGATGCTCACGCTCGCCGTCGTGGCGCTGCTCACCGCCTCCGGCCTGATGCTGGCGCTGCCCGTGGCCGGCAAGCTCGTGATCGACCGCGGCTTTGCCCCTGGCAACCGCGGCATGCTCAACGTGTACTTCCTCGGTTTCGGGGCGCTGATCGTGGTGTTCTGCGCCGTCGCTTCACTGCGCTACTACCTGCTGTCATGGATCGGCGAGCGGGTGGTGGCCGATCTTCGCGACCGCGTGTACTCGCATGTGATCCGGCTCGACCCGACTTTCTTCGAAGTGACGCGCACCGGAGAGGTCCTGTCACGACTGACCGCGGATGCGACGCTCATCCAGTCGATCGCCGGGGTGAATTTCTCGATGGTGCTGCGCTCGCTGGTGCAGCTCCCCGGCGCCCTCGTGCTGCTCGCCGTCACGAACATCCGGCTGATGGGCGTCATCGTGCTCTTCATCCCGGCGGTGATGGCACCCGTGATCCTGATCGGCCGCAGGGTCCGGGCCCTGTCGCGAGCTTCCCAGGACCGCATCGCCGACACCAGCGCGCTGGCCAGCGAATCGTTGAACGCCGTGCAGATCGTGCAGGCCTT
Source organism: Gammaproteobacteria bacterium (assembly GCA_020851975.1). Classification (GTDB taxonomy): domain Bacteria; phylum Pseudomonadota; class Gammaproteobacteria; order Steroidobacterales; genus QUBU01. The sequence continues at coordinate 13,028 of JADZBS010000034.1, forward strand.
CACGGCGGAGCCGGTGCTTGCCGAACGCTACCGCCGTGCGGTCGCGACGAGCTTCGACACGGCGATCGTGCGCACCCGCGTACGCGCCGTGATGACCTTCATCACCTTCGTCTCGGTGTTCGGCGGCATCACCTTCGTGGTCTGGGTGGGTGCCCGCTCGGTGCTCGCCGGCGAGATGACCTACGGGGAGCTGGCGCAGTTCCTGCTGTACGCGATGTTCACCGCCACCTCGGCAGGCACGCTCACCGAGATGTGGGGCGAGGTGCAGCGCGCTGCCGGAGCCATGGAACGCATGGTCGAGCTGCTGGGTGCGCAGCCCGCGGTGCAGATGCCCGCCGATCCGCAACCGCTGCCCTCGCCAGGCCGCGGGCACATCCGCTTCGAGGACGTCACCTTCTGCTACCCATCCCGGCCGGACCAGCGCGCGCTCGACGGTTTCACGCTGGAGATAAGGCCCGGCGAGCGCGTGGCAATCGTCGGCCCCTCGGGTGCGGGCAAGAGCACCACGTTCCAGCTCCTGCTGCGCTTCTACGATCCGCAGGCAGGGCGCATCGTCGTCGACGGCGTCGATATCGTCCGCGCGGATCCGGCGGCGCTGCGCGCACGCATCGGTGTGGTACCCCAGGAGACGGTGATCTTCGGCGACAGCGCACGCGAGAACATCCGCTTCGGCCGGCCGGCGGCCAGCGACGCAGGGATCGAGGAGGCTGCGCGACTCGCCGTTGCCGACGGCTTCATCCGCGAGCTGCCGCAGGGCTACGACACGTTCCTCGGCGAACGCGGCACGCGCCTGTCCGGCGGGCAGCGCCAGCGCATCGCCATCGCCCGCGCCATCCTGCGCAACCCGCCCATCCTGCTCCTCGACGAAGCCACCAGTGCGCTCGATTCGGAAAACGAGCGGCTGGTGCAGGAAGCACTCGATCACCTGATGGCGAACCGTACCACCATCATCATCGCGCACCGCCTGGCCACCGTACTGCAGGCAGACCGCATCGTGGTGATGGACCGCGGGCGGATCGTGGACAGCGGCACGCACGAGGAACTCGTGCGCCGTGACCCGCTCTACGCCCGCCTCGCCGAACTGCAGTTCGGCGAAAGCGCGGCCTAGGTTCCGCCTCCATGGGCGGCTGGGCACTCCTCGTCTGCGCAGCGATCTTCCTCGTGCTCGTCGGCCTGGTCACCCACTGGAGCCTCATCCTGGCCGGGGCGCTGTTGCCGATCTGGCCGCTGGTGAGCGAACTGCTGCGCCGCCGCCGGTCATCGCGGGAATGAGCATGCCGGGCCAACCAGGCGCGGCTCAGACCGGCAGTGTCAGGGCGAGGTCGGCGACCAGCTGGCGTGCGCGCGCCGGCGAACGCAACAGCCCCTGGTTCAGTTCGATCTCGATGCCGACATAGGCACCCGCCGGGAATGCCCGGCGCAGGCTCACGACCTGGCCATCCGAGGTGCCGCGATAGGGAAAATTGCGGCGCACGGCCCAGTCGCCCAGCGCCGCCTGCCAGTCGCGACAGAGTGCCGCTTCATCCGTCCGCGACGGGTCGTACAGCAGACCGAGATCACAATCGCGCCGCTGCCCGTTCAGGCGCGGCACGAACGAGTGTACCGACAGGTGCACCACGCGCTCCCCGCGGCCGACGCGCGCTGCGATCCATCCGTGCACGAGACCCCGGTACGGATGATAGTGACGGGCAAGCAACCGCTCGCGTTCGGGCGCAACGAGCGTGCGCGTCAGGGCCGAGAGCAGTCGCGGATGTGCTGGCGAACGGTTGAGGTCCACCAGCAGGCGGCTCACCGTGCCCGCCACCAGCGGCACGCGCCACCGGCGCGCGAGCGCACGCGCCGCCGCCAGGGCACCGATGTCGTACCCCTCGTGGGAAGCCAGCCGCCGCGCCTGCCCGGCGAAGAGCGCCCGGTAGGCGGCCGGCACCGTGTTGCCGCCGTGCTCGCAGGTCAGCAGCACGACCGGTGCCGGACGCTCAGCCGCGCGGCGACGGGACATAGAATTCCCCCCCAGCGAGGCAGTCGCAGAGGCGCCGGTAGACACGCATCAGGTCGCCACGTTCGGGCTCGGCGGGCAGGGAAGCGCGGCTGCGGCTGGCGAGCGTGCCATGACGCAGGTAGTGCTCGACTGCGCGCTCGGCATCGCCATCGAGCGCGCCGGCAGCGGCCGCCTGCTCGGCGAGCGCACCCCACAGGGCACCGGCCCGCGTGCTGGCACCGCGCCAGCCGAGGGCGGCGAGGTAACGCCGATCGTGGATCTCGGTGGCCTCGGCCGTCGCCACCGTCGCCTCGAGGTAGCGCGCCAGGCCGGCGGTGGACCAGGCCTGCAACGCCGGGATGTCGGCATGACGCTGTTCGCAGAGCGAGCGCAGCGTGGCCGCAATCACACGGGCGAACGCGAGGTCCATGCGCGGGCACTCCTGGGTATCGAGCACTCGGATCTCGAGCGCCATGCGCTCGAAGCGCGGAATCGCCCCGCGGGCATTCACCCACTCCTCGGCGAGCACCCCGTCCGGGTCGTGGGGCGCGAGCTCGGCGTAGATGCGTCCGAGCACGTCACGCCGGTACTGCGCCATGCCTGCCGTCGCCTCCGGGACGACAGCGCCCGTAACCGAGGGAATGCGCGCACAGTTGCCGCGGTAGACGGCAAGGCGGTTGTCGGCGAGGCCGGTGAGACGCGCGTCCATCACCGGCGAACTCGCCGCCAGCGCCGGCAGCAGCGGCAGCAGGAAACGCGTGGCGGCGTGCAGCCTCACGAACTCGGCGTCGTCGGCAAACGGCAGGTTGATGTGCATGCTCTGCAGGTTCGCCCAGCCGTGCCCGCGGCAGGAGAAAATCCGGTCGAACGCCGTGTAGATCTCCCGGTTGTCGTGCGGCCACAGGCGCAGCTCCGTGTCGGGGTCCATCCACGGATGCATGCCGCCCGGCATGAGCCGCAGGCCCCGCGGTTCGAGCAGGCCGTCGATGCGGCCGATGTCGGTCTGGAATGTGGCCGCAAGCCCCTCGAGGGAGGCCGCCGGCGCCGCGAGCTTCAGCTCGATGACGTGCAGCGCCAGTTCGTTGTTCCACGCGAGTGCGCCGCTCCGGTACTCGCCGGTCACCTCGCCGCCGGCAGCCTCCGCAAGCAGCCAGTCGGCCGCCGGCGCCACGTCGAGCGTGGCCGCATCGACCAGCATGTACTCGAGTTCGATGCCGAAGGCTTCAAACAGCCGCAACATGAGGGCAGCGCTCAGCGGCCGCTGCTGCTGCCGCCGCCGCGGGCGGCTTCGAGCCTGGCACGGAACACCTGCATCACGGTGTCGTAGAGGGCGTCACCGAGTACCTGGTCCTCGACGCCGCGTTCGACGCTCGGGTTGTCGTTGACCTCGATCACCACGCAGCGGCCGTCGATCTCCTTGATGTCGACCCCGTAGAAGCCATCGCCGATGGCGTTGGCCGCCCGCAACCCGAGGTCGATCACCGCGGGTGGGGCCTCCTCCACGCGCAGCGTGTCCCAACGCCCGCCGGTCATGCGCCCGCCGGCCTGCTGCTTGTAGATCTGCCAGTGACCGCGCGCCATGTGGTAGCGACACACGTAGAGCACCCGGCGGTCGAGTATGCCGACGCGCCAGTCGTACGAGGTGGGCAGATACTCCTGCGCCACCACGAGATCGCTGCGATCGAGCATCTGCTTGAGCGCCGTATGCAGCGTGGGGCGGTCGGCCACCTTGAGCACACCCTGCGAGAAGCTGCTGTCCGGCTGCTTGAGGACGCATGGCAGCCCGAGTTCGGCTTCCACCCGCTCGAGATTGTTGCGATGGACGATCAGGGTGCGGGGTGTCGGAATACCGAGTCTTGTCATGAGCTCCGCGAGGTAGACCTTGTTGGCACAGCGCACGATGGAGTCGGGATCGTCGATGACGATCAGCCCTTCGTTGCGGGCCCGCGCGGCGAAGCGGTAGGTGTGATGGTTGACCTGTGTGGTCTCACGGATGAACAGCGCATCGAACTCGGCCAGCCGTCCGAAGTCGTCCGGCCCGATGACCTCCACCTCGAAACCGCTCGCCTCGGCAGCCCGCTCGAACCTGCGGATGGCCGGCGGATCGGAAGGTGGGGAGCGGTCCGCCGGATTGGCCAGGATCGCCAGCTCGTAGCGCACCGCCGGTGACTTCGGTTCGGGCATGCGCCTGGCGAAGTGCTGCTCGATCGCCCCGCGCAGGAACTCGCGCTGCCCGGCCGGTATGTCGCCGACCGGGATCGGCCTCAGCCCCTGCAGCCGCCAGCGCTGGCGGCGCAGGAAGCTGGCCCGCAGCAGGGGCACCGGAAACAGGTTGAACAGTGCCTGCGCGAGACGGTGAAAACGCGGCTCCGGGTGATGGCCGAAATAGACGCTCAGCTCCAGCCGCTCCTCGGGCCTGTCACCGAGCGCGCGCTGCATCAGGTCCTCGAGTTCCTCGGTCGGGCGGATCAGCGCCGGGGTCTTGATGTCCTGCATCGTTAGCACGTCTGGCAGCGGCCGGTGCCCGCGCGCCGCAGCGAGGAGCGAGACGTAGTAGCCGCTCGCCTGGTAGGCATAGGACTCGCAGAGGTTGTAGACGCGCGGGCGGCGCAGCCCGTTGAACCGGCCATCGGTCAGGTAGGCCGCAGCGGCGACGACCTGCGCGGAAGGAATCTGCAGCGGCCACTCGGCCGGGTCGTCGACGACGATCAGCGTAGCCATCTGCGGCGCCTGGGCACTTCGATCACGAGCAGGTTGGCGTCATAGGTGAGGCTGCCGAGCAGCACGGCGCCGATCAGCCGGTTCAGGTCCACCGAGTAGTACCGTTGCCCCCCGAGCGGGTTCCATTCGTAGGGATCGGCGACATCCACCAGACGCGTCTTGCGATCATACCCCGACAGCACGACGAAGTGCCCGGCCGGCTCACCGCGCACATCGTCGGCCATGCCGGTCTCCGGGATCTCCCGCCGCGCCTGATAGAGATAGGTGGCCGACAGGCCGGTCATGATCGGCACCCCCCGGCCGAGAAAGCGGCGCATGAGCGCCGGGCGCAGGTCCTCGAAGCGCAGGCGGCCGCCGAGTTCGAGGAAGCGAACGTAGCCCTCGCTGGCCACGCGCAGCTTGGCGTCCGGCTTCGCCGCGGCCTGCTCGCGCAGCCGCTCCCCGAGGTCGGGATTCGGCAGCAGCGCCCAGGTCGGGTCGAACAGGTGCAGGTTGTAGGTGAACAGCGTCACCCGGTACCCACGCGCGAGCGCGTGATTGGCCAGGAACACGTCGAGCGTGCCCCCGCCGCCACTGGTCAGCATGTCGACGCCGCCGATGACCTCCTCGAGGGAAATCTCGTCGCCGTAGTAGCGATAGATCCCATGCAGGCAGGTCGGCCCGCAGGTGACCTCGTCGGGCTGGGCGGCAATTTCGAAGCGCAGCCGCTCGTGCATCCGGTCCCTCCGGGACGCCGCCCGGCGGGCGGCTCGCCGATGCGAAGGCTAGAGCATCCAGCCCCGGTTGCAAGCCTCCCGTCCGGCGGTCAGCCGAAAAACTCGGCCACCCCGGCCAGGCTGCGGAAGGGCTTGGCGAAACCCGTGTCGATCTGCCGGACGATGCGGCCTTCCGCCAGGTCCACCTTCGACATCACGCCGGTGAAGATGTTCGTGGTGAGCGCGTAGCGCTCGTCCCTGCAGGTGCGGATCATCGCATAGCCGTACTCGTCGAGGGGGATGGTACGCAGGGACCGACCCGACTCGTCGATCAGGTCGATGAAGCTCCCACGCAGGAGCAGCAGCGTGCCATCGGTCAGGTAGGCCACGCCGGTGGTCCATCGGCGCACGTAGTCGTCACCGCCCGGGTAGGTGACGAGATCAGGCATCTGCCGGCCGGCCACCACGTCGAAACGCAACACGCGCATGCCGAGGTCGGTCATGTAGGCGATGAAACCCCCGCCCGGGTGCATCGCCGAGTGGGTCACCCCGTGGAAACCCGTGAGCGATGGCGCGGTCTCGTTGTCGAACTCGGTCATCACGCTGAAATCGGGGGCGAGCCGGCGGATGCGCCCGTAACCCACGACGTCGGTGCCCTCGAGCAGGCGCATGGCACCGCGCTGATACGGCCTGCTGCCCTTCAGGTACTCGCAGAGGAAAACGCTGCCGTCGCGACCGAACACGGCGCTGCCCCAGGCACGGTCACCGAAATCACGGGCCGGAAGCTGGCAGCCATCGCGGCCGACCCTGACCACGGCCCTGGCAAACGGATCGAACGCCCAGAGCGTGCCGTCGGGAGCAAAGCTCAGGTTGATGACCAGGTGGGTGGTTCCCTCGGTGTAGAGCGTGCCCTTGGGCACCAGGTCGCGGTCGAACTGCAGGATCCGTCCCTCTCCGGCGTGATCGTCGTTCGGGTCGTCGAGGTACGTGCAGCCGAGAAAGATGTCACCCGGCGCGAATGGCTTCATGGTCGAGGTCTTGGTCATGGGCTCGCCTGCGGCCTTGTCATCGCCCCCGATCATCCCCACCCCCGAACGCAGGCCGACATTGCGGTTTGCCCTGATTGCAGCCTGCGGACCCACACCCCTCGGCACGCCTTTGCGCCCGGGCCGTGACGCATTACACATAATCTGCGGACGCCAGGCGCTACGCTGCTCGGGCAATCGTACTCCGGGCCGCGCCCGGAGAAAGCAGTCGGAGACTGCCTCGATGCGAAGCCTGAGAGTCAAGGTCCTGGCGCTGGCGGCGCTGTTGGTGGTGTTCACGCAGGTTGGAACCATCGGCACGCTCCTGTTTGCCGCCAACCGGGAGGTGCATCACACGGCGGCGGACAAACTCGTCACGGCCGGCACGATGCTCAGGCGGGTGCTGCAGCTGCGCGCCGACCAGCTCCGCAACACACTGCGCGTCCTTGCCAGCGAACGCGACTTCGTCGCAGCCGTGGCGAGCAATGACCCGGATGCGCTCGCCGCCGCACTGAAACGGTCAGGCGCGCGTGTCGACGCCGACCTCCACCTCGTCCTCGATGCCGAAGGCCACCTGCGTGGCGGTCTGGCCGGCTCGATGGCGTTTCCCGACACGTTCGACATCGCCATCCGCAACACCATCGAAGGCAGCCCGGATCGCACGATCGGACAGGTCGGCTCAGGTGCCTTCGACCTCACGACCGTGCCGGTGCCGGCGGCCCCCGGGAGCCGCCCCGCGACGCTGACCCTGGGCGTGGCGCTCGACAACGAGCGCGCGCAGCGCATCGCCCGGCTGTCGGGCCTGAACGTCGCCTTTGTAGGCACCGGCGGAGGCGATGCCGGGACGGTCCTGTTCGGCACGTCGATCCAGGGTCTCGACACACGGTCCCTGTCCCGCTCCATCCCCGGACACGCAGCCCGTGACGGCCAGATCTTCGAGTTGCGCGTCGCCGGGCGGGACTATCTGGCGATCTACCAGCCGTTGCTGAAGGATGCGTCCGGCTTCGGCGCACTCCTGCTCGAGCCCCTGGACGATGCCCTGGCGCCCTACCGCATCCTGCGCTCGACCGTGCTCGTCCTCGGCGGGCTGGCCCTGCTCGTCGCGCTCGCCGGCGGGGCCCTGGCGGCGCGCGCCATCACGCGCCCGATACGCCAGCTCTCCCACGCCGCGCACCGCATCCGCAACGGCGACTACAGCGAGCCCGTGCGCGTCCCGGCCGACGACGAGCTCGGCATGCTCGCCACGGCTTTCAACACGATGCGGAGCGGAATCGCGGAACGCGAAGAGCGCATCACCTACCAGGCCCGGTTCGACCCCCTGACCGGGCTGCCCAATCGCCTGATGGCGCTCGAACGGCTCGAGCAGGCACTCCACGCGGCGCAGGCCGGCGAACCGGGCGTCGGCCTGCTCGTACTTGACCTCGGCAGCTTCGGCGCCATCAGTTCGAGCCTCGGCCACGAGATCGGCGATGCGCTGATGGCCCAGGCCGCCGAGCGCCTGCGTGCCAGCATCGACGCCCGTCACCTGCTGGCAAGACTCGAGGGCGACCGCTTCGCGGTGGTCGTCGAGGGCATGGGAATCGATGCGGCCCGGGAACTCGCCGAGGACGTACACCGCCTGCTCGGCATCGGCCTGTCGGTGCACGACGTCAACGTCAGCCTCGATGCGGTGATCGGCATCGCGCACCATCCGGAACACGGCAACGCCGCCGACCGGCTGCTGCTGCGGGCCATGGTGGCGCAGGAAGACGCGCGGGCTGCCCAGCAGCGCATCCTGGTCTACCAGGACGGCCGCGAGGAGCACCGTGCGCGCCAGCTCGCGATCCTCGGCGACCTGCGGCGTGCCGTCCGTCACGACGAACTGCGACTCTACCTGCAGCCCAAGGTCTCGCTGGCCGATGGCCGGGTCTGCGGTGCCGAGGCGCTCGTACGCTGGGACCACCCGACGCTCGGCTGGCTGCCGCCGGGCGAGTTCATCGGCGTGGCCGAGCGGTTCGGGAACATCTCGCTCATCACCCACTGGGCGCTCGCCGCCGCGGTGCGCGAGTGCCGGCTGTGGATCGAGGAAGGGCTCGACCTGACGGTGTCGGTCAACCTGTCCGGCCGTGACCTGCTCGACCAGCGCCTGCCGACGTTCATCCTCGGACTGCTGCGCGACCACGACCTCCCGCCCCGGCACCTGACGCTGGAGGTGACCGAGGAGGCGCTGGTCCGGGATTTCTCGCGGGCGACGCTCGTGCTGCAATGCCTGCGCGACCTCGGCGTGCGCATCGCCATCGACGACTTCGGCACCGGGTACTCATCGCTGTCGCAGATCCGCAACCTGCCGGTCGATGAGCTGAAGATCGATCGCAGTTTCGTGATGCAACTGCCCGCGAGCCGTGAAGACGCTGCCATCGTCGGCGCTGCCGTCGACCTGGCGCACCACCTCGGCCTGGAGGTGGTCGCCGAGGGCGTCGAATCGGCGGCGGCACTGGACTGGCTGGCCTCCCGCCATTGCGAGGCGGCCCAGGGATACTTCATCAGCCGTCCCATGCCGGCCGAAGCGCTGGTCGACTGGGTGCACCGCTACCGAGCCGGGCGCGATGCCACGCCCGACATCACCTTCGTGCGGGCCGGCTGACCAGCCCCGACCGGCGTGCTACGAGGCGGGCTGCAGGGCGAGTACGGCGGGTGCGGCCGCGAACACCTTCGTGTACAGCGCCTGCTCCTGTCGGGCTTCGTCGTCGCTGACGCCCGCCATGTAGGCCCAGTCATCCAGGGAAAACAGCGACTGCGCCAGGTCGGTGATCGCCCCGTGGTGTCCCATGTTGGCGGTGATGTAGCCGGTGTAGTCGCGACCGATCCGCTCGAACTCCGCGAGCCACTGCGCGCCTTCGTTGCGCAGCCGGTCGCGGCACTCGAGAAATGCCTGCAGGTGGCGCTGGTTGCCGTCGAGACGCTCGTCGAGTTCCTGCAGACCCTGCCGGGCGCGCTCATCGAGCTTGTCGCCGAGCTTCGCGCGGATCATCTCGCCCATGCGCACGTCCTGGATGTGCAGGCGATGCATGGCGGCATCGATGTAGTCGGCGACAGCGATGTAGAACGGTGCCCACGCCGGGTCATTACCCGAGCCACGCTCCAGGGCTGCCGACATGGCCTGGCGCACCGATTTCAGGCGCCGCCTTTCGTTGGCGACACGCTCACGCAGCGGGATCTGGTTCATGACACGGTCCTCGGTATCGGGTGGTGCACGCAGAACATCAAGGCGCTGCCTCCCGCGGCGGCGATGGCGCCAGCAGACTGCCGAGCGAGAGGCGGCCCGCGGCGTTGATCGGCAGGCGGTCACGACCGCGTCGGCGCACGTCGATGAAACCGTCGAGCTGGTAGCCGATGCCGTCGGCTTTCGGGGGGGCCGAGAGGATGGCGAACAGCGCCGGCGCATCCCGCAACAGGTTCATGGTCACGCGAACGTCGACTTCCGTTCGCTCTCCCGGCGGGATGGAAAACGCAGCCAGGGTCCGGCCCTTGGCGGCTCGCACGCCGTCGAGCTGCAGCTCCAGGCTGCCCCGCTCCACTTCGAGTGGTACGGTATTGGGGTTGAACAGACCGAGGCGGGCACGCAGCGTCTGCCCGGTGATGCCGAAGACTTCCGGTTCGAGACTGCGCAGGTTGACGATTGGCGGTTCGATCGGTTCCGGCTCGACCATGCTGCAGGCTGCCACCAGGCACAGCGTGGTGAACGAAGCGGCGACGGCAACGGGTCGGAACACGCGCATGACGGCACAGGATAGCACCGTGGAAGGGCACTACGCGCCGGACAGCAGCGTTTGCCCGCCCTGATACAGGCGGTCGCCCGGGCCCTTGTCGCCGGCAAGGGAGACCGATCGATGACCCGTGCATCCAGAATCCTGTTCCTGGTGACCGGGCTCAGCCTGGCCTCGGCAGCGATGCTCAGCGCCTACGGCTTCCATGGGTTGCCGGGCGAGGTGACCGGTGCTGATCTCCGGTAGCATCGACGCGGAGGTCCTCGGTGCACCAGCGAGCATCAGCGCTGTCGCACCACTCGGTGGCAGCGCCTTCAGGCTGGCCCGGGTGCTGACGGCGATCGGCGGCTGGCGCCTGCGTCCCTGATGCCGCACGCCGGACCACGCATCGCAGCGACGTTCCTGTATCCTGTGCGCCGCTTTCCACCAACGGAGTCTCCGGCATGAAGATCGACAGAACGGGCTTCCTGCGACTGGCACTGGCGGCGATCGGCGCCATCCTGGTCAGTGCGTGCACGGGCCTGAACCCGGCGCCGAAGACGATCCTGGTGGCGGGCGCCAGTGGCCAGACCGGCCAGCTGATCGTCCAGCACCTGCAACGCAGCGGCTACCAGGTGCGCGCGCTCGTGCGCGACACGGCCAAGGCCAGGGCGCAGCTCGGTGAGGACGTCGAGTACGTCCAGGGAGACGTCAAGGACCCGGCCACCCTCGTGGCAGCCGTCGCCGGTGTCAGTGCGGTGATTTCGAGCATCGGCTCCCGGGGCAAGGACGGTCCGGACCGGCCTGAAATGATCGACTACCACGGCGTGCGCAACCTGGTGGATGCCGCCCGGACGGCCAGGGTCGGGCAGTTCGTGCTCATCTCGTCGCGTGGTGTCACCCAGGACGACCACCCGCTGAACCGCATGTTCGGCGATGTGCTGCGCTGGAAACTCAAGGGCGAGGACTACCTGCGGCAGAGCGGCCTCGCCTACACGGTCGTCCGCCCGGGCGGCCTGCTCAACGAGCCGGGCGGTCGCGCGGACATCGCCTTCGAACAGGGCGACCGGCGTTTCGCCGGCACCGTGCTCTCCATCCCGCGTGAGGACGTCGCCATCGTCTGCGTCGAGGCGCTGCGGCACCCGGAGGCACAGTTCCGCACCTTCGAGATCCATCGCACGGAAGGCGCGCCGGTGACGGACTGGCAGGCCCGGTTCGCCGGGCTGAAGCCCGACGCCGGCTAGGGCGGCGCTATCCGATCGGCACCGTGCGCCAGCCGCTGCCGGGCTCGCAGTCCGGCAGCGCCGCGTGTGCCGGTGGACAGGTCAGCTCGCCCCAGCTGATCTCGTAGGCAGGCCAGTAGGTCTGATCGAGCTTCAGCGTCAGCACCTCGGTGAAGTTGTTCCAGGTCACGGTCGTGAGGCGCACGGACTCGCGATCGCGCCGGCCACGCACAGCCGCGACGAACGCGTCGAGGTCTGGTGTGGCGTGCCCGTCGACCTCGACGATGCGCCGCCCGGCGAGCAGGCCGTAGCGCGAAGCCGGCGAGCCGTAGGCGAAGAACGCGACGTAGACCCCGTAGGGTTCGACACCGCGTTGGGCGGCCATGTCGCGGTACGGCGCCTGCAGCAGTGCACCGGCCCACATCACGGCGCGACGCACCCCCTCACCATCCAGTGAAACGGTCGGCACGTCGAGTTCGACGGTACGACCGGCACGCAGCACCAGCAGCCGCGGCACGTCGCGCTGCGTGGCCATCTCGGCCTGGCGCGGACGCGTGACCGGTTCACCATCGATGCCGAGGAGCAGGTCGCCCGGCTGCAGCAGCCTGGCCGCCGGACTGCCGGCCACCGCGCGGTTTACCGTGAGCACCTGCGGGCGCTGGCGGTCGTGCGCCTGCAGGCGCCGCGCCCAGGTCTCCGGCAGGCCGAGTTCGCGAGCCCCGGCGAGTGGCATCTGACCCCACTCGACCTCCAGCGACCGCAATGCACGGCCCTCGCCCGCCAGCGCAACCATCTCGCGCACGAGATCGGCCGGAATGCCGCGGTTCTCCTGCGCTGCCTCCCCACCCCGCTGGAACGCGAAACTCGACCACAGTGCCACGGCGTCGCCACGCCGATCGAGGATGACACCGTCGATGTCCTCCGGGCCATTCACCAGGTCGAGTGTCTCGAGGTTGGTCTCCCGGAAGCGGATCGTGCGCGACAGGGGGTACTGCGCCGCCTCGACCGAAGCCACCTCGGTGCTGCGGTAGATCAGCTTGAAGTCCGGCCGCAGGCCGACCACCTGTACCGACTCGCCGGGCCGCGGCAGCGTGCTGCCGAGCCGGGCGGCTCGCACGGGCGTGTCGCCGATCAGTGCCGGGTCATAGGCAACCAGTGCCAGGTTGTGGGTCGGGTGTACCCACTCGACCCTCCCGGGTATCTCCAGGCTGCCGCCGAAAGTGATCTGCACGTCGCCCATCGCCTCCGGCACCGTGTTGCGGTCGACGACGACATAGCCCCGCGCCGCATCGACGACCAGGCCCGTGCCGTAGTAGTGACGGTCGGCCACGCCGGAGATCGTGTACGGCATGTCGAAGTTGACCAGGACGAGCGAGGATGCGATGCGCCCGATCCGCCCGTCGGCCTGCTCGGCGAAGCGCGTGGAACGCGGCACCGCCTCCGGTGCCGGTGGCCCGGCGGCCAGCGCGCGGCACGGCCAGATGCCGCTCGCGTCGTCGCGCCGGCAGCGACGTGCCGGGAACCAGCGCCGATCCATGCGGATCGACCGCAGCTTGCTGGTGGCCGGATCCTCGAACGTGAAGAACCGCACGGCCGCCTGCTGCTGATCGGCCAGCGTGCCGAGCACGGCCTCGAGGTCGTCGAGCCCGCGCACGGGCTGGTCGTCCACGGCCACGATCACGCTCGAGCGCGGGATCGACGCGGTGCCGAACACATACCCGGGGTTGGCGATGTAGACACCGCTTGTCGACCGGTTGTAGTGGCGCGCCTGCTGCAGCGACAGGTCGTGCACGACGGCGTCGCCGAACTCCAGATAGTCGGCTGGCGTCAGCGCATGCAGGTCCTCGACACGCACCTGCACGTCGAGCAGCGCACCATTGCGCGCCACGCCCAGCGCGATCTCCCGCCCGACACTGTCGTCCAGGACAGCTTCCAGCGGCACGAACTCCGTGACCGGTGCGCCTTGCAGTCCGACCAGCACGTCGCCGACACGCAGTCGCCCGTCGGCCACACTGCCCGGTATCACCTGCTCGACGACCAGCATGCCGGTCTGCTCGGGAAACTGCCGGCGTATTCCGGCCGCTGTCGCCTCCGGCAGGCCGAGCCGGCGCAGTTCATCGAAGGGCTTGTGAGCGAATACCGTGGCGAGCGTGCCGCGTGCGACCGGGCGGCCGGCCTGCAGCAGGGCAAGTACGTGCGTCACGCGGTCCAGTGGCAGGAAGAAGCTCGTGGCTGCCTCGTTGCTGCCGCCGGCATTCAGCGCCACGACGCGCCCGTCGATGTCGATCACGGGCGAGCCGGACGATCCACCCGAGGTGCCGGATGCGGCCTGCAGGTAGAAGGTGTTGAAATCGTTGTAGTTGCCGCGTCCGTAATCGGGTGCCGGACGCCGCAGACGCGCGATCGTGCCCGAAAGGATCGACAGCTGTTCGCCGGCATCGTTGCCGACCACGCGGATCTCGCGGCCGAGCTGGGCACGCTTCGGGGCGAGTTCCAGCTCCGCCGGCTTCACGTAGCGCAGGCTCGAGGGGTCGTACCGGAAGAAGCCGAAGTCGTGCACCGGGTCGCGGTACACCGGAGTCAGTTCGACCTCTTCCTGGTTGACGAACAGCGCCTCGGCGCGCACCGGGCCGGGTGAGACGACGTGGCGGTTGGTGAGGATCAGGCCGCGGCGGGCATCGACCACGAAACCCGTGGCCTGCGTCGATTCGTTCCACTCGGTGTCGAACGCACGGGTCGCGTCGACCTTGATCGCCACCACGCCGGAGGCGATGTGCTGCAACGTGCGCCGCCAGGCGGCGGATGGCGCATCGCCCCCGTCGGCGGCCAGGGCCGGGGCGGCGAGCACGAGCACGGCCGCCGCCGCAATGCTGCGCAGCGCTATGACCGTCTCCCCGATCGTGAACTCACAGGGGTGGCGCCTGGCCGAAGGCCTTGCGATAGGCGGTCGCGATGGCCGGCGGCGTGAAGACGTGGTTCTGCGTGCCCTGGTGGGCGATCTTCAGGGCACCGATCAGGGAGGCAAGCCGTCCAGTCTCCTCCCAGGCGAGCCCATGCATCAATCCGTACAGCAGGCCGGCGCGATAGGCGTCGCCGCAACCGGTCGGATCGGCGATGCGCTCGGCGCGCACCGGCGGAATGTCGTGGCGGCGACCACCGGCGAAAATGGTGGAGCCCTGCGCACCGCGCGTCACGATCAGGGCGCGCACCCCGGCGGCGATGCGCTCCTCCGACCAGCCGGTGCGCTCGCAGAGCAGGCGCCCCTCGTAGTCGTTGACGGTCACCCAGGCGGCCTGCCCGATGAAGTGGCGCAGGTCCTCGCCGTCGAACATCGGCAGGCCCTGGCCGGGGTCGAAGACGAAGGGAATGCCGAGAGCAGCGAATTGCGCTGCGTGCTCGATCATGCCCTGCCGGCCATCCGGGGAGATCATGCCCAGTGTCACGCCGGCGTCCGCCGGTACGCGGTTGACGTGCGCCTGGTCCATCGCGCCGGGGTGGAAGGCCGTGATCTGGTTGTCGTCCAGGTCCGTGGTGATGAAGGCCTGGGCAGTCAGCGCCGCGGGCAGTTCCGTGATGAAGCGCTCGGCAAGCCCCAGCTCGCGCAGCCGCTCGCGGTAGCGACCGAAATCCCGGCCGACCGTCGCCATGATCAGCGACTCGCCGCCGAGCAACCGCAGGTTGTAGGCGATGTTGCCGGCGCAGCCGCCGAGTTCCTGGCGCATGTCCGGCACCAGGAAGGCAACGTTCAGGATGTGGATCTGGTCGGGAAGGATGTGTTCCTTGAAACGACCACGAAATACCATGATGTTGTCGTAGGCCATGGAGCCGCAGATCAGCGCTGACACCCGGTTTCCTCCTCGGTGGTTCAGGACGCGCCGGCGGGCGACTTGCGCCGCTGCCAGGTGAGGTCGAGATCCCGCGCGGCACGCACGTCGTCGAGGCGGCGCACGGGGGTGGTGAGCGGTGCCGCCTTGACAGCCGCCGGATCACTGCGAGCCTGGTCGCGTATGGCGACGAGCGCCGCCGCGAAGCCGTCGAGCACCTCGCAGCTCTCGGTCTCCGTCGGCTCGATCAGGAGGCACTCGGGCACCAGCAGCGGGAAATAGGTGGTCGGTGCGTGGTAGCCGCGGTCGAGCAGCGCCTTGGCAAAGTCCATCGCGGTGACGCCCGTATCGCGCGCGATGGCCTTCAGCGAGACGATGAACTCATGGCTCGCGCGTCGCTCGGGGTAGGCCACGTCGAACCCGGCCTGCCGCAGCTTCGTCATCAGGTAGTTGGCGTTGAGCACCGCGTAGTCCGCCACCCGACGCATGCCCGGCGCCCCGAGCATGCGCATGTAGACGTAGGCGCGCAGCAGGACGCCGGCGTTGCCCATGAATGCCGACAGCCGGCCGATGCTCTGCGGGCGTTCCCGCTCCGTCAGCCAGACGTAGCGGCCATCGCGCTCGCCGACGATCGGGACCGGCAGGAAGGGATCGAGCCGCTGGTTCACGGCGACGATGCCGGCACCCGGCCCGCCCCCGCCATGCGGCGTGGAGAAGGTCTTGTGCAGGTTGAGGTGCACGACGTCGAAGCCCATGGTCGCCGGCCGGGCCCGGCCGAGGATGGCGTTCATGTTGGCGCCGTCGTAGTAGAGCAGTCCCCCGGCCGCGTGCACGATTCCGGCAACCTCCGCGATGCGCCGCTCGAAGACTCCCAGGGTCGAGGGGTTGGTCAGCATGATGCCGGCGGTGTCGGGCCCCACCGCCTGGCGCAGTGCGTCGAGGTCGATGTCACCGCAGGGCCCGGTGGGGACCTCACGCACGTCGTAGCCGCACATCGTGGCGGTGGCCGGGTTGGTACCGTGGGCGGCATCCGGAACGATGATGACGCGGCGGGCGTGATCGCCCCGGGCAGCGTGATAGGCGCGGATCATGGCCACGCCGGCGAACTCACCCTGCGCTCCGGCCATCGGCGTCAGCGACACGCCCTGCATCCCGGTCACGGCCTTGAGCATCTCCTGCAACTCGAAGAGGCACTCGAGGAACCCCTGGCCGTGCCCGACGGCACCGAGCGGGTGGCGCGCGAGGAAGCCGGGCAGCATCGCCAGGCTGTTCGCCGCGCGCGGGTTGTATTTCATGGTGCAGGAGCCGAGCGGGTAGAAGTGCGTGTCGATCGAGAAATTGAGCTGCGACAGCCGCGTGAAGTGGCGTACCGCATCGAGCTCTGAAACCTCGGGCAGGAGCGGGGGCGAGCGGCGCAGCAGTTCCTGCGGCAGGCTCGCGGTATCGGCGCAGTGCGCCGGTGCGTGGGACGGTGCACGCCGGCCCGGCCGGGAGTGCTCGAAGACCACCGGTTCCCGGTTCATGCCCGCCTCCCGGCGAGCGCCTCGCCGAGCGCCTGCACGTAGCACTCGATGTCCTCAGCCGTGCGCATCTCGGTGGCGCACACGAGCAGGCCAGGCCCGATCTCGGGGTAGTCGGCGGCAAGGTCGAAACCACCCAGGATCCCGCGTGCCGACAGCGCCTGGAGCAACGGTGCCACGGGCCGGTCGAAGCGCAGCACGGCTTCGTGACAGAACGGTTCGAAGGCGAGCGACACGCCCGGAAGGCGCGTGAGCGCCGCCACCAGGTCACGCGTGTTGGCATGGCACTGCGCCGCCACCCGTCGCAGGCCCTCGGCACCGAGCAGCGTCATGAAGATCGTCGCAGCGGTGACCATCAGCCCCTGGTTGGTGCAGATGTTGGAAGTTGCCCGCGAGCGACGGATGTGCTGTTCGCGTGCCTGCAGCGTAAGCGTGTAGCCGGGGCGCCCGTCGAGGTCGAGCGTGCGTCCGACGATGCGTCCCGGCATCTGCCGCACCAGAGCCTCGCGGCAGGTGAGGTAGCCGAAATACGGCCCGCCGGAGGCCAGCGGAATGCCGAGCGGCTGGCCCTCGCCGCAGGCGATGTCGGCGCCGGCCTGGCCCCACTCGCCAGGCGGCCGCAGCAACGCCAGCCACAACGGGTTGCATACGCCGATCACCAGGAGGTTGCCCGCATGAGCCCAGTCGGTGAGTGCGTCGACGGCCTCCGGCACACCGAGGAACCCCGGCTGCTGGATCGCGAGGGCGGCGAAATCCTGTCCGGTCATCGCCTGCAGGGCTGCCAGCGAGGTTCGGCCGGCCTCGACGGGCAGTTCGACCAGTTCGATTCCCTGGCCGGACAGCATCGTGCGCGCCACCGCCCGATACACGGGGGTGAGCGCGCGCGTGGTGAGGACACGGCGCGAGCGGGACTTGCGGTTGGCCCGCACCGCCATCAGGCAGGCCTCGGCGAATGCCGTGGCACCGTCGTAGAGCGAAGCGTTGGAAACGTCGAGCCCGGTAAGCCCCGCCATCATCGACTGGAACTCGTAGATGATCTGCAGGGTGCCCTGGCTCGCCTCGGCCTGATACGGCGTGTAGGCGCTGTAGAACTCCCCGCGTGTGGCCAGCGCCCAGACCGCAGCCGGGATGTGGTGTTCGTAGGCGCCGGCGCCGAGGAAGCACAGCGGCCCCCCGTCCTGCCCGGCACGCGCGAGCATCAGCCGCGTGATCTCGGGCTCGGTCAGGCCCGGCCCGATCGGCAGCGCATCGTCGAGGGCCAGGTCCGCGGGGATCTCGTCGAAGAGTTCGTCGATGCTGCCGGCGCCGATCGTCGCGAGCATGCCGGCAACGTCCTGCGGTGTGTGCGGGATGAACGGCACGGAATTGTCCTCAGCCAGCGCCGTCCACGAGCCGCTGGTAGGCCGCGGCATCGAGCAGACCGGCCACGGCGCCAGAGTCGGGCTGTACCCGGAACAGCCAGCCGGCGCCGTACGGGTCGGTGTTGACCAGCCCTGGCTCGCTGCCGAGCGCTTCGTTGACGGCCATCACCGTGCCGGCCACGGGCGCATAGACGTCGGAAGCCGCCTTGACGGACTCGACCACGGCACAGTTTTCGCCGCTGCCGAAGCTGCGTCCTGTCTCCGGAAGCTCGACGAATACCAGCTCCCCGAGCTGCTGCTGGGCGTGATCCGTGATGCCGACCACGGCCGTGCCGTCGGCTTCGCTGCGCACCCACTCGTGGTCCTTGGTGTACTTCCTGTCTCCCGGGACCTTGCTCATGTGACTTCTCCTCCGCTCGTACGAGTCTCAGCTTGCGTCTGCGATCAGTGCACGCCCCTGCCGGGCGAAGGGCGGGCGCACCAGCCGTGCCGGTCGCAGCACGCCCCTGATCTCGACCTGGCAGTCGCCCGCCGCATCTGCCGGTACGCGGGCGAACGCCACCGAACGGTTCAGGGTCGGCGCGAAACCGCCGCTGGTGATGATGCCCTCGCCGGCGCCGGTGATCACGCGCTGATCGCGCCGCATGACACCACGCTCCTCAAGCACCAGGCCGGCGAGGCGTTGCGCGGGCCCTGCGGCGCGTTCGCGCTCGAGCGCCTCGCGGCCGATGAAATCGCGTGCCGCGGGTTCCCAGGCTACCGTCCAGCCGAGACCCGAGACCAGCGGCGAGTGCTCCTCGTCCATGTCCTGGCCGTAGAGGTTCATGCCGGCCTCGAGCCGCAACGTATCGCGCGCCCCCAGGCCGCAGGGCGCCACACCGGCAGCCATCAGCCGATCCCACCATGCTGCCGCCTCGCCGGCCGCGACCATGAGTTCGAAGCCGTCCTCACCCGTGTAGCCCGTGCGGGCGACGAACACGGTGGCATCCTCGATGGCGTGGAACGGTCGCAGGGCGGGTGCCGCTGCGCGCAGCGCAACGGGCAGCAGCGGAGCGGCGAGTTCGACCGCCGCCGGGCCCTGGACCGCGAGCATCGCCAGATCATTGCGAGGCTCGAGCGAGACGGCGCGGCCCGTGGCCGCTGTCGCGAACCAGTGCAGATCCTTGTCCCGGGTGGCTGCATTCACGACCAGGCGGTAGGGGGCTGGTGCATCCACCGGCCGTCGGTACACGATCAGGTCATCGACGACCCCGCCGCGCTCGTTCAGCATGCAGGTGTACAGCGCCTGGCCCGGTGCCAGCCGCGCGACATCGTTGGCCAGCAGGTGGCGCAGGTAGTCCGTCGCTCCGGCGCCACGGACATCGACCACCGCCATGTGGGAAACGTCAAACAGGCCGGCGCGGCGACGCACGGCGTGATGCTCCTCGATCTGCCCACCGTAGTGCAGCGGCATGTCCCAGCCGCCGAAGGGCACCATGTGGGCGCCGGCAGCCAGATGGCAATCGTAGAGGGGCGTGCGCTGATTCATGGCGATGAGGGGCTCGTGCGATCAGACAACGAAAAAAGGCGGCAGGACAACGCCTGCCGCCCCTCTGTCCTGAAACCTGAGAGATCGGGTGCAGCGCCACTGGTGCCACACCGCTCCCCTTCGGTGGGCCGGCATGCCGGCCTCTCTCCAGAGCCAATCCGCGACCGCAGTCCTTCTGCCTGAGCGTTTCCGGGCGGGTTGCGCCTTCGGCGGCCGGTTCGCACCGGCTCTCTCCCGCGATCGCGTGTGATCAGGGCGCCTATAGTACGTCAGGAACCCGGCTACGGTCACCGGGTCGCCTGCGTGACCCTCTCAGGCGGCCCGCAGCTCCGCCGCTGTGCCGAAGGATTCGCGCGCACGCTGCACGCGCACGGCGATGTCCGCCTCCTCCGGCAGCGCGAGCGCCCGTTCGGCCCGGTGGCGGAGCCCGGCGCGGTTGCAGATCTGGATGTTCAGTCCTGGCCGGGCGTTCAGCTCGAGGATGAGCGGGCCGTACTGGCGGTCGAGGACGATGTCGACGCCGACGTAGCCGAGACCCGTCAGTTCGTAGCAGCGCGCGGCCAGCGTCAGGAGGTAATCCCAGCGGGGAATCGCCAGCCCGGCGATCGGCGTGCCGGTATCCGGGTGCTCGCCGGCGCTCTCGTTGCCGAGCACGCCGAAGGTGGTGACGCCGGAGGCGATGTCCAATCCGGCCCCGACCGCGCCCTGGTGCAGATTGGCCTTGCCGCGTGAACGGCGCGTGGGCAGGCGGATCATGGCCATGATCGGGTAGCCACGCAGCACGATGACGCGGATGTCCGGCACGCCCTGGAAGCACAGGTCCGAGAAGATCGGGTCCACCTTGATGCAGTACTCGAGCAGCGCCACGTCGCGGTGGCCGCCCAGGCTGAACTGCCCGGCGAGGATGTTGGAGAGGTGAAAGCCGATCGCCGCTTCGTTGACCAGGCTGCCGTCGACCAGCCGGTAGACGTCCGGCGTGCGCGGGCTGCGCCCGGCCACCACCATGATGCCGTCGCCGCCGGAACCGTGGGCGGGCTTGATGGCAAAGTCCTGCGTGCTGCCGACGAGCGTGGCCAGCTCGCCGATGTCGTGCTCGGTACGGATCACGCCGTAGAGCTGCGGCACGGCGATGCCGGCGGCGATCGCCAGCTCCTTGGTACGCAGCTTGTCGTCCACCAGCGGGTAAAGACGCCGTGGGTTCAGGCGCATGATGTAGTCGGTGTTGCGCTCGTTCATGCCGAGCACGCCGCGTTTGCGCAGGGCGCGGATCCAGGTGAGCATCAGGCGTCGCCCCGCAATTCGCGAAAGCGCAGGAGTTCGGTCAGCCGGTAGCCGGTGTAGCGGCCGAGCAGCAGTGTGGCGGCGAGCGCCACCAGCAGCAGTTCGGGAAAGACGAACACCAGGTGTTCGACGAGCGCCAGCCCCATGATCAGGTAGCAGGTGGCAGCCACCAGCAGGCTGCCCAGGCCCTGCTTGATGGCGTCGCCCGGCCCGCGCTCCTCCCAGACAATCGACATCCGCTCGATGGTCATGGTCATGATGACCATCGGGAACAGGCCCACGGACAGCCCGATCTCGAAACCCAGCCGGTGGCTGAGCAGGCTCACCAGGACCATCAGCAACACGACGATCGTCAGCACCGCGGCCAGGCGCGGCACCAGCAGCAGGCGCAGTTTCTCCATGTAGAAGCGGATCGACAGGCCGATGAAGACCAGCACCGAGAACAGCAGCACGCCCCACAGCAACTGGGTTTCGCGGAAGGCCAGCGCGATCAGCACCGGCATGAACGTGCCGAAGGTCTGCACACCGATCACGTTGCGCAGGAGCACCACCAGCAATGCCCCGACCGGCACCGCCAGCAGCACGCCATAGACCGCCTGGCTTTGTATGGGCAGCGCGAACAGCGAGAACTCCGCTACCCCGTCCTGATGCGCCTCGGCGCGCCGGCGCGCGACGATGATCGGGTCGGCGACGCTGCTGTGAATGGAGGTCGTGATGTCGACGTCATTGCCACCATCGACCTGGACCACCGGCTCCTCGCCCCGCCACCAGATCAGGAAATCGGCAGGCAGCCCCTCGTTGCCCGTGACAGGGTCGAAGTACAGCCAGCGCTCGCCGTCGTGGACCTCGAGCCACGGCTGCATCTCGGCGCTGCGCTCGCGTTCGGCCATGCGCACCCCATGCAGGAGGCGCGCCGGGATGCTCGCTGCGGCAAGCACGGTCATGGCGGTGCGGGCCCTGTCGACGGCGGCCGGGGCATCGCCGAGGAGCAGCTCGATGTCCTGGTCGCCGCCCGGCCGGGCCAGGCGTTTCAGCAGCTCGGCGGTGAACGAAGCCGGGTCCGCGGACTGGCCGCGAACGCGCTCGACCAGCATCTCCATCGCGGTATTGAACGGCTCGGCGAGCTTGGGCACCGGCGGGAACGGCGGCGTGGTGTCACTCTCCTGGCGCACCGGGTCCCGATACACGACCACGCGATAATAGAGTGCCTGCGGGCCCTCGGCATGGCGCACGGCCCACTGCACCTGGCGCCCGCCGCTCACGTAGGGCGTGGTGAAGCCGAAGCCGCGCGAGACGAAGTTCTCGTCGAGGATGGCGAACCCCGGGGTGAGGCCCGGGATGAAGAGGCTCGCCTTCACCGGCCCCGGCGCGGCATCGAAGGCGAGCCTGACCTCCACGGTCCAGATCTGCGCCTGGGCATCCGGCCACACGGGATAGCCGAGGAAGCGCACCTTGTAGGCGAACAGCCCGAGCCCGAGGGCTGCGAGCACCGCCGCCAACATCACCACCTTGAACCTGGACATGCCCCCATAGTCTGCCAGAGAGCGAAGGGGGCCACGACCGCCGGATCAGGCGGCGGTACCAACCAGGGCTTCGACTTCGTCGGGATCGCGGGCGAGCGCCTGTGTCAGGACCTCGTGGCCATCGCGCGTGATCAGTACATCGTCCTCGATGCGCACGCCAATCCCCTGCCAGCGCGCGGGTATCCCCCGGGTCCCCGGCGGTATGTAGATGCCCGGCTCCACGGTGAGCGCCATGCCGGGCTCGAGCACCCGCCACTGCTCGCCCACCTTGTAGTCGCCGACGTCGTGCACGTCCATCCCGAGCCAGTGCCCCGTGCGGTGCATGAAGAACTGGCGGTAGGAACCGCTGCGCCTGATCGCGGCCACGCTGCCCTCGAGCAGCCCGAGGCGGCGCAGCCCGCGGGCAATGACGCCGACGGCCGCCTCGTGCGGCTCGTCCCAGTGGTTGCCCGGCAGGACGGCGGCGAGCGCAGCGGCATGCGCCTCCAGGACGATCTCGTAGATCGCCCGTTGCGCGGCGCTGAAGCTGCCGCCCACCGGATAGGTGCGCGTGACGTCGGAGGCATAGAAATCGTGTTCACACCCGGCGTCGACCAGCAGCAGGTCGCCCTCGCGCATCTGCCGCCCGTTGGTCGTGTAATGCAGTACACAGGCATTCGGGCCGGAGCCGACGATCGGCAGGTACGACGGGCGCATCCCGTGGCGGCGGAACTCGTGGAGGAATTCGGCCTCGATCTCGTACTCGTAGAGGCCCGGCCGGCAGAAGGCCATGGCGCGCCGATGCGCACCGACCGCCACGGCAGCCGCCCGGCGCATGGCCGACACCTCGGCCCGGCTCTTGTACAGCCGCAGGTCGTGCAGCAGGTGATCGAGCGCGATGAATTCGTCCGGCGTGTGGGTTCCCGGGCTGCCACGGTTGCGCAGCGCCGTCACCCAGCCGATGAGCCGGGCATCGAACTCCGGATGGGCACCGATCGTGTAGTAGACCCGTTCGGCCTGCTCGATGATGCCGGGCAGGATGTCCTCGACATCGCCGATCGGGAAGGCATCGTCGGCACCGTAGGCAGTCACGGCCTGCTCCGGCCCTGCGCGTGCACCGTCCCAGGCCTCGCGCTGGGGATCGCGCTCGCGGCAGAACAGGATGTACTCACCCCCCGGACGGCCCGGTGCCAGCACGGCGATGGCCTCCGGCTCGACGAAGCCCGTGATGTAGTAGAAGTCGCTGTCCTGGCGGTAGGGGTACTCGATGTCGCGGCTGCGCAGCTTGGCTGGCGAAGCCGGCAATACGCCGACGCCGCCACGCCCGATCATGCGCATCAACTGGCGACGCCGCTTGCCGAATTCAGCCGGGTTCACGCGCGGCTGATCAGTGCACGCGCCCGGCGGCCAGCGCGCGGCGCAGCTCGTACAACTCGTCGAACAGCAACTGGGCGCTGACACGCACGAACTCGACGAGTTCGGTGTAGGCAGCCTCGGCCTGTGCATCGCTCTCGTCGGCACCGAGCCGCAGACGGGTGATCTCGGCGAAGTCCGTCATGATCTCGCGCGGCGTGTCGGCCCCGAGCACCTCGTGGGCCGCCTGCCCGCCGGCGGCTTCCCCGAGGCCATGCATGAAGCCTGCACACCAGCCGGCCAGTGCCTCGGCCCGGATCGCGAGCGGCTGGTCGTCGGGCGGCAACAGCGGCAGGAAACTCATGTCGCCGGCATCGAGGGCGGCACGGGTGGCCACGGCGAGTTCGCCGAGCAGTCGCGCATCGGCCGACTCCGGACCCGACCCGGCCGGCGCCGATGCCAGCAGGCCGGCGACCCACACGGTGCCCGCCCGTTCGCCGAGGATGCACACCAGACCGCAGAAACTGCCGTGAGCCTCCGTCGCGCCGTCACCGGCGCCAAGCTGGCGCAGGGCATGGTCCACGAGTTCGAAGCTGGGCACGGGCGCGACGTCCATGAAACGCGACTATCCTAGCATCCGGTCGCCGCAGCCGTGCAATTGACCATGGCCGGACCGGGAACTATATTCGCCCCATGTCGGATGGCAGCGAAAAATCCTTTGGCGACGAGCTCGAGCGGCTCGGCAAACGCCTCGACGACCTCGTCGTCGTCTGCGGCCAGCTGAAGGAGGAGAACCGCTCCCTGCGCCAGCGCCAGGACGCCCTGATCGCCGAGCGGGCGAACCTGCTGCAGAAAAACGAGCAGGTCCGGGCACGGGTGGAAGCAATGATCGGGCGCCTGAAGGGCATGGAGCACGGAGCATGAGCGAAGCCGCGCGCGTCAACATCCGCATCCTGGAGAAGGAGTACCAGGTCGCCTGCCCCCCGGAGGAACGCGCTGCGCTGCTCGATTCCGCCGAGTTGCTGAACAACCGGATGCGCGAGATCCGCGATAGCGGGCGGGTCGTGGGGCTGGAGCGTATCGCAGTGATGGCGGCGCTGAACATCGCCAACGACCTGATCCGCTCGCGCGATCGTGGCGAGGTGCTGGAAACCAGGGCCAAGGCGAAGGTCCGCGCCATGCGCGAGCGTGTCGAAGGCGTCCTGCACGCCGGCGCCGGCCAGCAGCTCGAAATCTGATCTGCCCGGCGCGGCAAAGCACGCCATCGGTCGCATTTTTCCCCGGCCACGGTCGTATAATCGACCGTGGCGTCTCCTGCGGTGTTCGAGAAGAGTTGACTGCCTTCGACCCTTAAATGCACTGCAGGGATCAAGGCCTGTCGGCAGCTTTGTGCAATACCGCCTCGAGCGGGCAGCCTGCTCTGCCACGGCCGATCCCACCTTTCGCTCGGGTCCGAGAGCGACGGCTCGATACGGCACAGGCGGGAGCGCCATCCTTGCCGGCCCACCACCATCCGGTGGACCCATGACGCGGCCCGGCGCCGCCATCCGCAGCCGCCGCGCCGCGCTGCCGGCAGCGGAGATCGCCCGCCGCTCGCTCGCCATCGCCCGATGCGCCTGGTCCCTGCCGGCGCTGGCGCGGAGCCAGCGCATCGCCTGTTACCTGGCGGTCGGTGGCGAGGTGGATTGCGCGCCGATCATCGCGTCGGCACTGGCCCGCGGGCGGCGCATCTACCTCCCCATCCTGCATCACGGCCACCTGGTCTTTGCGCCCTGGTCGCCCGGCGAGCCACTGGTCGCCAACCGTTTCGGGATCCCCGAACCGCGGGCCGCGCACACCGGGTGGCTGCGCGCCACGCAGCTCGACGTCGTGCTCGCACCGCTGGTCGCCTTCGACGCAGAAGGCCACCGGCTCGGCATGGGTGGCGGTTACTACGACCGCAGCCTCGCCTTCACGCGCCGGCGCGGGTCATGGCGAAAGCCGCAATTCATCGGCCTCGCCTACGATTTCCAGCAGGTGCCGGCCGTACCGGTGCGCCACTGGGACGTACCGCTGCACGCCGCCGTGACCGAGAGTCGCACGTTGCACTTCTGACTCCGGACATGCGTGCACTGCCGATCCGCGCCGGTCACTCACGCGCGTGAGAAGTCATCCTCGATCACGATGCGACCCGTCGCATCGTGACGACGCGCACTCCCCTCCGGATGGCGTCGCAGGAAATCTGTGGAGCCCATCACTGTAATCACTGGAATTTTGATTTCGGTTGTATATACTCAACCGCGGTTAACCCCGACATGGAGACCATCATGGCTAAGAAGACTGCTTCGAAGAAGAAGGCTACGAAGAAGAAGGCCAAGAAGAAGGCCAAGAAGAAGAAGTAGCTGGAGACAGCTGGAACGCGGGAACCGGCAACGGTTCCCGCGGCTTCCTGAAACAGGAAGTGACAGTCGAATGTGCCCGCCTCCGGCGGGCACATTTCTATCCGGGGTCTGCAACGCTGCCGGCATCGGGCGAGCCGCGAACCGCACGGACGCTATACTGCAGGGGCCCGACAGGCAGCACGGCGAGACGGAGCGACGCATGGACCAGGCCGAGAAGAAACGCCAGGCGGCGAAAGCCGCGGCTGCTTTCGTCGAGCCGGGCATCCGCCTCGGCGTGGGGACCGGCTCCACCGTCAACTGCTTCATCGACGAACTGGTACCGTTGCGCGGACGCATCAGTGCCGTCGTGGCCAGTTCGCGCGAGACCGAGCAACGCCTGCGGGCGGCGGGTTTCGAGGTATCCGACCTCGCCGAAACCGGTGACCTCGACCTCTACGTCGACGGCGCCGACGAAGCCAACAAGCACTTCCACCTGATCAAGGGCGGTGGCGGTGCGCTGACCCGGGAAAAGGTCCTCGCCGCTGCCTCCCGCCGCTTCGTCTGCATCATCGACGACAGCAAGTGGGTCGCGGTCCTCGGCCGCTTCCCCCTGCCCGTGGAGGTCATCCCGATGGCCCAGTCCTATGTGTCACGCCAGATGGTGCGTGCCCGCGGCCAGCCCATCCTGCGCAAGGGTTTCGTCACGGACAACGGCAACGCCATCATCGACGTCCACAACCTGTCGATCACCAACCCGCCGGACGTGGAGTCTCGCTTCAACCAGATCCCCGGCGTGGTGACGGTCGGCATCTTCGCGCAGCGCCCCGCCGACGTGATCCTGATCGCCGACGACTCCGGCGTGAAGCGGCTCGACCGGCGCTGAAACGCCGAGGCCCGCCGTGGGGCGGGCCTCGCATCGTCGGATCTGGCTGGGGGACTAGGATTCGAACCTAGGTTAACGGAGTCAGAGTCCGCTGTCCTACCACTAGACGATCCCCCACTGATCGGTCGTGGACCGCCGGCACCGCCGGCAGCGGATCAACGCTTCGAGTACTGTGTGGCGCGGCGGGCCTTGCGCACGCCGACCTTCTTGCGTTCCACCTCGCGGGCATCCCGGGTCACGAACCCGGCCCGGCGCAGGGGGCTGCGCAGGGTCTCGTCGTAGGCCATCAGCGCCCGGGTCAGGCCGTGGCGGATCGCGCCCGCCTGGCCGGTGGTGCCGCCACCCTCGACCGATACCTCGACGTCGAAGCGGGTGGTGAGTTCGGTCAGCTCCAGCGGCTGGCGCACGATCATGCGCGCCGTCTTGCGACCGAAGAACTCGTCGAGCGAGCGGTCGTTGATGGTGATCGTGCCCTTGCCGGGCCGCAGATAGACGCGCGCCGTCGAGCTCTTGCGCCGGCCGGTCCCGTAGTAAGCCTGAGTTGCCATGTCCGTCTGCCTGTCGTGTCTGATCAGATGTCCAGCGGCTGCGGCTGCTGGGCGGCGTGGTCGTGCGTGGCACCCGGAAACACCTTGAGCTTGCGCAACATGGCGGCACCGAGGCTGTTCTTGGGCAGCATCCCCTTGACGGCGATGCGCAGGGCGCGGTCGGGGGCCCGGGCCAGGAGTTTCTCCAGGCTCTCGGTCTTGAGATGGCCGACGTACCCGGTATAGCGGTGGTAGGTCTTGTTCTTGAGCTTGTTGCCCGTCACGCGGATGTGCGCGGCATTGACCACGACGATGTAGTCGCCGGTATCCACGTGCGGCGTATAGATGGGCTTGTGCTTGCCGCGCAGGCGGCGGGCCAGTTCCGTGGCGAGGCGCCCGAGCGTCTTGCCCTCGGCGTTCACCAGGTACCAGCCGCGCTTGACCTCGTCGGGCTTGGCAGAAATCGTTCTCATGGGTGCTGCTTTGAGTGTCCGACCCGCGCCGACCGCGGGCACAAGGGCGGCGATTTTATAGACCCGCCGGGCCATTTTCAACGCGAATCCAGGTACCTGCCGGCACCTGCCAGGGCCCCGGACGGCACGCCAAGCCCTTGTCAGAACTTGTATTCCAGGGAAATCGAGGTCTGCGTGTCGGTCTTGTCGATTCCGGGCAGGACATCCGTGTTGTGCTTCACGAGGTAGCCCAGCACCAGGCCGATGTTGCCGACCACGGCCACCTTGAGCTCCGTCAGGGACTCGATGTAGGTGTTGTCCGAGCCCATGCTGGTCGCCAGCGTCTGGCTGAACAACGCCGTCGGGCTGATGTGCCAGTGATAGTCGCCGCCCGCACGGGCCACCATCTCGTTCACGTCGCGCTCGGAGGAACTCAGCGGCGGATTCGGAGGCTCGGGCTGGCGCAGCTTCGACTGCGTGGCACCAACGCCGAGTTCCAGGTTCAGTTCCTGCGTGGCCGAGCGGAACACCCGCCAGCCGAGGCCGGCCACCTCGTAGATCTGGTGGTCGTAGGCGCTGAAGCGGTCCTTGTTGTACTCCGCCAGGCCGAACGTATAGAACTTCTCGGCGAGGTCGTACCTGGTCTTGATCTGGCCCTTGTAGGCCTCCGCGCTGGTTTCGTCGTCCTGGCTGGCCCCGAGCGCAGTGGCGAGCGCGCTGTGATGCCAGCGGCCCCGATCATGGAAGACTTCGCCCTTGAAATTGGCGTTCGTGCTGTCGGAGTTGCCGTTGACGGCGACGTAGCCGGCCGCCACGCTCCCCGACCAGCCCGCGGGTGCCGCAGCACCCTTTTCACCATGCGCCAGGACGGCGCCCTGCCAGACGAGCGCCGCCAGGCCGGCCATCGCCGGCAATACCTTGTTCATCGATGATCCTCCCCGTCCGGAATGCCTGCCGACGTCCCGGTGTTCGTCCCGGGACCGGTTCGAGGCGCGCCACTCTAACCGGACCCCACCGGGCGGGCAAATCCGCACCCGGCACGACTGCGCCGGGTGCCGCCGCTCCCGGGCGGCCGACGCAGCGCGCGCGGCCCTGTGACCTGGCTCACAAATCCACAAACAGACTTGACATACTTCTGCGCCTTGCCCCTTACACTGCAAGGCAATTGAACATATCGCCCGGTCACGCATCTCGCGGCGAGTGTAGATTCCGGATGTTGTCGAGTTGGGTTGTTCCTGAGTTGTTGTCCCCGAGGGGAGGGTGAACGATGTCTACGAACGGAAAAGGGCTGAGCGCGATCCCGGCGATCAGCAGGTTCCTGACCTACTGCCGCGTGCGCACGGTCCCGGGCAAGACGGTGATGGTCCACGCCGGCGACACACCCGACACGCTGTATTACATCTGCAGCGGGTCCGTGGAAGTGATGATCGAGGATGAGGACGGCAACGAGATGGTGCTGGCCTACCTCAACCGCGGCCAGTTCTTCGGCGAAATGGGCCTGTTCAACGAACAGCCGAGCCGCAGCGCCTGGGTCCGCACCCGCGTCTCCTCGGAGATCGCCGAGATGACCTACCAGCGCTTCCGCCAGATCGCCAGCGAGAGCCCGGGACTGGTCTTCGAGCTGGCCACGCAGATGGCCACGCGTCTGACCCGAACCAACCGCAAGCTCTCCGATCTGGCCTTCGTGGACGTCACGGGCCGTGTCGCCCATGCGATCCGCGACCTGTGCAACGAGCCCGATGCCATGACCCATCCGCAGGGCATGCAGATCAAGGTCAGCCGCCAGGAGCTGTCGCGCCTGGTCGGATGCTCCCGCGAGATGGCTGGACGCGTGCTCAAGGTGCTCGAGGACGAGGGCCTGGTGTCGGCCAGCGGCAAGACCATCGTCGTATACAACGTCCGGCCCCAGCCGCGCATCCGCGCGGTGCCCGAACCCGCGGCGGCTGCCGCCGGCGGGCAGTAACCGGGACGATCAGGCGGTCGCCGCCTGTGCGGCGGCCGCCAGCTCCCGCCTCAGCGCCAGCATGGTGGCCGGGTAGTCGCCGCTGCCGAAGATGGCAGAGCCCGCCACGAACGTATCGGCACCGGCTTCGGCGACATCGCGGATGTTGTCCGCCTTGATCCCGCCGTCGACCTCGATGCGCACCTCGCGGCGCAGGGCATCGATGCGCTTGCGGATCTGGCGGATCTTGGGCAGCGCGCTCGGGATGAAGGCCTGGCCGCCGAACCCCGGGTTCACCGACATCACCAGCACGAAATCGAGCTTCTCCAGGGTGTAGTCCAGCCAGCTGATGGGCGTGGCCGGGTTCAGCACCAGGCCGGCCTTGCAGTCGTGACGGCGGATGAGGTCGATGGTGCGATCCACGTGGTCGCTCGCCTCGGGATGGAAGCTGATCCAGCTCGCCCCGGCCGCGGCGAAATCCTCCACCAGCCGGTCCACGGGCCGGATCATCAGGTGCACGTCGATCGGTGCCTTGACGCCGTGGCGTCGAAGCGCCTCGCAGACCAGCGGGCCGACAGTCAGGTTCGGCACGTAATGGTTGTCCATCACGTCGAAATGGATCAGGTCCGCGCCCGCCGCCAGCACGGCGTCCACCTCGGCACCGAGCCGGGCGAAATCGGCCGACAGGATGGAAGGAGCGATCAGGGCTGGGAGTCGGGCCACGTCCGTCGTCCTGTGATGAAGCCGCCGTGATGGTAGCACGCCGCTAGCGCATGCCCCGCGCCTCGCGCACCAGCTCGTAGGCTGCCCGGATCTCGCGCGTGCGCTCGTGCGCGATCCCGAGCATGGACTCGGGCAGTCCCCGCGCCGCCTGCTTGTCCGGGTGGTGCTGGTTCATGAGGCGGCGGTAGGCCGTCTTGACCTCACGATCGCTGGCGCGCGCGTCCACACCGAGCACCTCGTAGGCATCGGCGAGCTTCACCTCGCTGGAAGGCGGGGTGGCTGCGGCGCCGTGAGCACGCCGCGCGCGCAGGATAGCCTCCAGATGCATGATCACGAGGCGGTTCATCCCGAGCGCGTCGGCGATGCGTCCCAGCAGCTCGCGCTCCGCTGCGCTGACGCTGCCCTTCGCCAGCGCCAGGTCGACCTCGATCTCCAGGAACAGGCGCAGCAGTTGCGGGTGCCGGCCGCAAGCGCTGCGCAGCCGCCCGACCTGTTCCAGCAGCGGCCAGTCCGCACGCTTGCCGGTGTTGAAGAACTCCATGGCGAGGCGGGTCTGCCCCTCGTCGAGGCGCATGCGCTGCATGACTGCACGCGCGGCGTCGATCTCCGCTTCCGACACCCGGCCGTCGACCTTGGCGAGGTGACCCATCACCATGAAGGTGGTCTCGAAGAATACCCGCTGGCGTTCCACCGCGGAGGTGCCGCCGGGGGCACCCGTCCCCGGCCGCACGGCCATGCCGCGGTCGAACTGGTGCCCCAGAATGGCGCCGATTACCGCACCCGGCCAACGCGCCGCCGCATAGCCGAGCACGGCTCCTGCCACCTTGCCGATCCACGCCATCGCCCGGGTCTCGCCTGCCTTATCCGGCACCGGGCGCCAGCTTACAATACCGCCCCTTCGCAACCCCGCCACCAGGACCATGCCGATGAACGCCAGCGGTGCCGATGCCGCCCTCTACGAGTCGCACCTCACGGGCCTGAAGCGGCTCAGCCAGGGCAAGGTGCGCGACATCTACGAAGTCGATGCGCGGCACCTGCTCATCGTCACGACCGACCGGCTGTCGGCGTTCGATGTCATCCTGCCGAACCCGATTCCCGGCAAGGGCGAAGTGCTGACGCAGTTGTCGAACTTCTGGTTCGAGCGCATGCGCCCGATCGTGCCGAATCACCTGACGGACCGGCGTCCCGAGGACGTGGTCGCAAATCCTGCCGAAGCGGCCATCGTCGCCCGCCGCTCGGTGGTGGCACGCAGGCTCCAGCCGTTGCCCGTGGAGGCCGTCGTACGCGGTTACCTCATCGGCTCCGGCTGGAAGGACTACCGCGCCACCGGCGCCGTCTGCGGCATCCCGCTGCCCGCGGGACTGGCGCTCGCCGCGCAGCTGCCGGAACCGATCTTCACGCCCGCCACCAAGGCGGCGCTCGGCGAGCACGACGAGAACATCAGCTTCGCGCGGATGGAATCGCTGGTCGGCACCGATCTGGCCCGCCGGGTGCGCGACCTGGCGCTGGCGATCTATGCGCGGGGCGCCGAGCATGCCCGCAGCCGCGGCATCATCATCGCCGACACCAAGTTCGAGTTCGGCCTCGACACCGACGGGGGGCTGTACCTGATCGACGAGGTGCTGACGCCCGACTCCTCGCGCTTCTGGCCGGCGAGCGGCTACCGCACCGGGATCAGCCCGCCGAGCTTCGACAAGCAGTACGTGCGCGATTACCTCGAGACGCTCGACTGGAACAAGAAGGCTCCGGGCCCCGACCTGCCCGAGGAGGTCGTCAGGCGCACCAGCGAGAAGTACCGCCAGGCGCTGGAGCTGCTCACGGGAACCGGCTGATCAGGCGCCGGCGATGGTCATCTCCCGCACCAGGATCGATCCGGTGCGGATCGCGCCCGCATATTCCACATCGTTGCCCACGGCGAGGATGCCGCGGTACATGTTGCGCAGGTTGCCGGCAATGGTGATCTCGCTCACCGGGAAACGGATCTCGCCGCGCTCCACCCAGAACCCGGCCGCTCCACGCGAGTAATCGCCCGTCACCGGGTTCACGCCGCTGCCCATGAGCTCCGTCAGGAGCAGTCCGGTATCGAGCGCCGCGAGCAGGTCGGCCTCGCCCTGGCCCGTATCGTGCACGACGAGGTTGTGGATGCCGCCGGCGTTGCCGGTGCTGGCCATGCCGAGCTTGCGCGCCGAGTAACTGCCGAGCACGTAGCCCTGCAGGACACCGGCGCTCACCAGGCGCCGGCCGGTGGTGGCCACGCCCTCGTCGTCGAATGGCGCGCTGGCGAGACCCTTGGCGATGTGCGGCTGCTCGTCGATGGTGACGCAGTCGGCCATCACTGCGGTGCCGAGGCTGTCGAGCAGGAAGGAGGACCGTCGGTACAGGGCGCCGCCGCTGACGGCCCCGACCAGGTGCCCGACGAGCCCCCGGGCGAGGCGCGGCGGGAACAGTACCGGTGCCTGGCGGGTGTCGAGCTTGACGGCGCCGAGGCGGGCTGCGGCGCGTCGTGCCGCCTGGCGGCCGACGGCCTCGCCGGCATGCAGATCCACCGGATCGCGCGCCTGGGTGTAGTCCATGTCGCGCTCCATCTGTTCGCCCTGGCTGGCGATGACGGCGCAGGCGAGGCTGTGGTGCGTGTCACGGTAACCTTCGAGGAAGCCGTGGCTGTTGCCGTAGACGCGGCACCCCTCGTGGCTCGAGAGGCTCGCACCTTCGGAGTTGGTGATGCGCGGATCGCTGTCGAGCGCCGCCGCCTCGCAGCGCGTGGCTGCTTCGATGGCTTCGTCGGCGTCGAGCGACCAGGGATGCCACAGGGCGAGATCGGGGACCGTACGGGCCAGGCGATCGGCATCCGCGAGTCCGGCACAGGCGTCCTCGGCCGCGTAGCGCGCCAGCGTGCAGGCCTTGCGCACGCTCTCCCCGATTGCCGCGGCACCGAGATCCGAGGTGCTGGCGCTGCCCTTGCGCCCGCCGAAGTACACCGTGATCCCGAGGCCCTGGTCGCGGTGGAACTCGAGGGTCTCCACCGCGCGCAGGCGCACGGTGACCGACAGCCCGGTCCCGAAGCTCGCGCTCGCCTCGGCCTGGCTCGCGCCAAGCCCGCGCGCCAGTTCCAGGGCACGGGCTACCCGCGCCTTGAGGTCGTCGATGGACGGTTCGTGGTGCCCGCGATTCATGCCGTGCCTTGGCCTGCGTGAGTCGATCGCGGCATTCTAGCAGGCCGTCGCACGAGGACCCGGCCGGCACCGGTGCGCACGGATGCTATGATCCGGTCCCGACGACGAGGCGAAGAGAACAGCCATGAAACCACTGGTCGGCATCCTGATGGGCTCCCGCTCGGACTGGGAACTCATGTCCCACGCCGCGGCCACGCTCGACGCGCTCGGCATCTCCCACGAGGTCAACGCGATCTCGGCGCACCGTGCGCCGGATCGTCTCGCGCAGTACTGCGAGACGGCTCGTGAGCGCGGCCTGCAGGTGCTGATCGCCGGTGCGGGCCTTGCTGCGGCCCTGCCGGGGGTCGCTGCCGCCAAGACTTCGCTGCCCGTGCTCGGCGTACCGCTGCCTTCCCCCGCCCTCGGTGGCATGGACGCGCTGCTGTCGATCGTGCAGATGCCGCCGGGAATCCCCGTTGGCACGCTCGCCATCGGCAAGGCCGGCGCCATCAACGCGGCGCTGCTCGCCGGCGCCATCCTCGCGCTCGGCGACGAGCGCATTCGCACGGCGCTCGACGAGTACCGCGCACGACAGACCGCCACCGTGCTCGCCAATACCGACCCGCGCGCCTCCTGAGAGCGGAACGGTCTCAGTCGGTCCCGGCCGTACCGCCGACGGTCAATCCCTCGATGCGCAGCGTCGGCTGGCCGACGCCCACCGGCACCGACTGGCCGTCCTTGCCGCACGTGCCGACGCCCTCGTCGAGCCGCAGGTCGTTGCCGACCATCGACACGCGGCGCAGCACCGATGGCCCGTCGCCGATCAGCGTGGCGTCGCGGATGGGCGCGCCGAGCCGGCCTTTCTCGATCAGGTAGGCCTCGCTTGCCGAGAACACGAACTTGCCGGACGTGATGTCGACCTGGCCGCCGCCGAAATTGCGGGCGTAGATGCCGCGCTCGACGGAGCCGATGATTTCCTCCGGCGCGTGCTCGCCCGGCAGCATGTAGGTGTTGGTCATGCGCGGCAGCGGCAGATGCGCGAAGGACTGCCGCCGGCCGTTGCCGGTCGGCTGCATGCCCATGAGACGCGCGTTGAGCTTGTCCTGCAGGTAGCCGGCGAGCCGTCCGTTCTCGATCAGCACCGTGCGCCGGGTCGGTATGCCTTCGTCGTCGACGTTGAGCGAGCCGCGGCGCAGGGGGAGCGTGCCGTCGTCGACGATGGTGCAGAGTTCCGAGGCCACGGTCTCGCCGAGCCGACGGCTGAATGCCGAGGTCCCCTTGCGGTTGAAGTCGCCCTCCAGACCGTGGCCGATCGCCTCGTGCAGCAGCACACCGGGCCAGCCGGGACCGAGCACGACGACCATCTCGCCAGCCGGCGCCGGCACGGCCTCCAGCGCCACCAGCGCCTGGCGCACCGCCTCGCGGCCGAAGGCAAAGGCGCGATCGTCCTCGAGGAAATGGCCGATGCCGAACCGCCCGCCGCCACCCGTATAGCCCTGCTCGCGGCGGTCACCGTCCTCGACGATCACCGACACGTTCATGCGCACCAGCGGACGCACGTCGGCGGCCAGCACGCCGTCACTGCTGCACACCAGGATCACCTCGTGCACGGCCACCAGGCTCGCCATCACCTGCTTGACGCGCGGATCGAGCGCCCGTGTGGCGGCGTCCACGCGCTGCAATAGCGCCACCTTGTCGTCATCGGCAAGCGTCGGGATCGGATCGATCGGCTCGTACAGCGCATGCCCCGGCCTGGCCGACCAGGCCTGGACGGCACCCTGGCGGCCCGAGCGGGCAATGGCGCCGGCGGCACCGGCAGCCTGCAGCAGCGCCGGCACGACGATATCGTCGGCGTAGGCGAAGCCGGTCTTCTCGCCCGCCAGGGCGCGCACGCCCACGCCCTGTTCGATGCTGTGGCTGCCCTCCTTGACGATGCCGTCTTCGAGCGACCACGCCTCGTGGCGCGAGACCTCGAAGTACAGATCGGCTGCATCGACCCCACCGCGCAGCAGCGCATGCAGGGCACGCTCGAGATCGCCGTCGCCGAGTCCGGTCGGGGCGAGCAGCGCGCGGCGGGCGATGTCGACGGTATTCGTGGTGCTCACGATGGCGGGACTCCTGTGGATGCGCTCAGCCCGTCAGCCGGCGATGGGTCAACGCGGGAAACTGGTCGCGCAGCCGCTGCAGGTAGGCGCCATCCATCGTCGCGGCCACCACGCCGGGCCCGCCCGCGTTCTCGGCGAGCACCTCACCCCAGGGGCCGACCACCAGCGAGTGCCCGAACGTGCGCCGTCCGCCCGGATGTTCGCCGGTCTGCGCCGCCGCCACCATGTAGCACAGGTTCTCGATGGCCCGCGCCCGCA
This sequence comes from Gammaproteobacteria bacterium, assembly GCA_020851975.1. Taxonomy (GTDB): domain Bacteria; phylum Pseudomonadota; class Gammaproteobacteria; order Steroidobacterales; genus QUBU01. The sequence continues at coordinate 49,166 of JADZBS010000034.1, forward strand.
GCAGCGTGTGCCAGTGGGCCTGTCCGGTGCGCTGCGTGAACGCCGCTGGCAGTGTAATCACGTCGACCTCGCGCGCGAGCATGGCGCGGAACAGTTCGGGGAATCGCAGGTCGTAGCACACGGCGACGCCGAGCCGCCCGAACGGGGTGGCGATCACCAGCGGCTCGCTTCCCGCCGTGGTGCGTCGCGATTCGCGGTAGGCCTCGGTGCTGTCGGGTACGCGCACGTCGAACAGGTGGATCTTGTCGTAGCGTCCGACGCGCTGGCCCTGCGCGTCCCACACGCAGCAGGCGGCATACGGTCGATCGGGATCATCGCTCGACAGTGGAATGGTGCCGCCGACGATCCACAGCCGGCAGTCGCGCGCCGTGCGGGCCAGGAAGTCCTGGATCGGCCCGGCCCCGTCGGCCTCGGCGATGTGGCCGCGCGCACTCTCCTCGGCCGACATGAAGGCAAAGTTTTCCGGCAGCACGGCAAGCCGGACGCCGCCACGTGCCGCTTCCTCCAGAAAACGGCGTGCTTCACCGAGGTTGACGCCGACGTCACCCGCCGATGTCATCTGGATTGCTGCCAACCTCGTCCTGCTCATGGCCGTTCGTCCGTCACTGTCCGCGTGTGCCGGCCGGGGCCGGGCTTTCAGGGGCAGCCTGTGGCTGCGCGCGCAGCGCCGCCTCGACTTCCTTCTCGCAGTCTTCGAATGCCGAGACATCGAGCTCGGCGCGCTCCACGCGCACCACGGCCGGCTGGTCCCACGCGCCGGAAACCCGGTAGTAGGACTCGCCGAGCGTGCTCAGGGGTTTGCGGAACAGCTGCGAGATCAGAAGCATCGTAACACCGCCCACCGGGCCACCCAAGACGGCACCCCCGACGGTGAGCACGTTGGACACCTGCGGGCGAACCACGGCGAACTGATCGTAATCGCGGGCCGCGAAGCCGGTGCGCCCGACGATGCCGATGTCGGCGGCAGGACCCGTCAGGCCGAGATTGCAGGTGTAGGCGCTGCCCGTGCCGACGCGGAACTGTCCGGCGACGGTATCGAAGCCGAAGCCCTTCATGAACACGTCGCTGAAGTCGAGCGTGAGGCGGCGCGGCAAGGCCGTGACGCTCAGCAGCCCGAGCAGCCGGCCGCTGCCGGGCTCGATGTCGAGCACCTGGCCGTTCCTGATCTCCACACCGATGCGCCCCTGTGCCTGCTCGAGGAAGGTCGATCTCGGTCCACCGGGCCACTCCAGTGCCGCGGTCACACTGGCCTGCTCGCCGGACATCACCGGACCGAAACCGAGCTGCTCGAGCGTGCGCCGGAAATCGGTGGACTGCAGCGTTGCCTCGATCCGCGTGGTGGCCTGCGTCAGGTCACCGCCACCACCGACCTGCCAGGCGGCATTGGCCTTGATTCCGAAACTGGGTGCAGCGGTCACGATACGCCGGGCCACCAGCCCCTCGGCGGTTTTCTCGACATCGATCTCCAGCCGGCCGAAACGCCAGTCGCCCAGCGCCGCATCGGCCACCCTGGCCATCACCGCCGGCAGCCTGCGCGGATCCGTCCGTGCCGGCCCGCCACCGGGAGCATCCTCGACCAGCCACAGGCGTTTCATGTCGAGGACCAGCGGTCGCGTCGCCAGGTCGAAGGGCACGCTGAGGTGGCCCTCCGTGGCCGGTCCGGCAACCTGCACGTCCCAGGCATCGTTGCCCCGCTTCACGGCGGCCTCGACGTCGTGGAAGGCCTGGCCGGCAAACTCCACGCGCTTCGCGCGCAGGTTCATCTGCCGCCAGGTCTTGCGGAAGCTGCCTTCGGCTCCCTCGCCACCTTCTTCACCGAGACTCAGCCACTCGTCGAGCGGCAGGATCCCGACCTCGCCGTCGAGCGTCATGCCACGACGCTCTGGCAGGTGAACCTCGCCGGGTCCTGCCCGCACCGCGCCGCGCTCGACGGTCCAGCCGCCCCGGCCATCGACCAGGCGCAGATCGAAGGACGCGGGAAGGGCCAGCTTCCCGGCAACCTCGATCGCATCGTCGCCGGCCAGGACCAGATCGAGGTCCATCGGCCAGGCAACGGCCGGCGCCTTGGCGAGCGGCGCCGGCAGTGCACTGCCAACACCGCGCAGGTCCGAGCGTACCGCCACCCGGATCGGCTCCGATGGCCCGGCGCGGCGCGGCGACACCGTGACAGTCGCATCCCAGGTGAGCCGGCCGTCGAGGTAACGGCGCAGGGGCAGTTTGAACGTCGCCGCCAGCCGGCCGACGGGTGTCGTGCCGCGCAATCGCGCCAGATGCGTGACCTGGCCGTCGGTAGCGGGCTCCGCCCGGAGGTCCATCTGGACCGGCTCGCCGAGCATCACGGCCCGCACGCCGGTGGCGTCGAAACGCGTGTTGTGCAACCTGACGCGCCCACGCAGGTCGCGCAGGTCGAGCGGCAGTCCCTTCCAGCCCAGCCGTGCGCCGCGCGGGTCCAGGAGGACCTGCAGGTCGTAGGCAGCGGGTCGGGTCACCGGCAAGGCGAGCCGGACGGCCGCATCGACCGGCCCGCCCGCCGTCACCCGATCCAGCGACGGCCCGATGCGGGTCGCGACCGGTGTGGCGCGCAGGAAGCCGAGCAACGCATCGAGCCCGAAGCGCTGGCGCCCGGAGATGGCCAGGATGCCGCGGCGCAGATCAGGGATGCGCACGTCGAAGTCCTGCACCGAGAGACCACCGAGCCGGCCGGTGTTGCGACGCGAGTACATGCCCACGCCGTCGAACACGACCTTTGCCTCGATGTCCTCGACCCGGGGCCAGCCGTCGGCGAAGTCGAGCGTGCCAGCCTGCAGGTCCAGGTCGACGCGGAACACGCCCTCGCCGGCATCGTACGGAAACGCACGCACCGGCCCCCGGAACTCGACCTCGGCCGCCGGAACGCGACCGGCGACGACCGCACGCTCCAGCCACTCGACCACCGGTGGCGGAAAGCGGCGTAGCGGCAGATAGCGCAGCACCTCGCGGGCTTCGGTCGCGCTCGCCCTGGCCTTGAGGTCGATGACCGGTGAGGCCTCCCCGCCCGGAACGACCAGTTCGACGCGTGAGCGGATATCGATGACCGGCGACTCGATCTGCACGTCGTCGCTGAGAAAACGCAGGCCCTCCGCGCCGCGGCGCCACACCAGCAGCCCGGTCACGGCGCCCGCCTCGAGCGGCTCGCGGAACCACTGCGCCAGGACCACTCGCACGTCACGGCTCGCGAGTTGCAGGCGCCCGCCGTCCGCGTCGGCGGCGAGCGACCCAGACAGGCCCGCGATCGCCGTCTCGCCCGTTGCGGAGGTGATGCCGAGGCCGGCAAATTCGGCCGTGACGGAGAAACGGTCCGGGTCTTCCACCGCGCTCGCCAGTTCGGCCGTCACCCCGCGCAGTTCGCCCGACAGCGCCTGCGGCAACCGGGCTTCGAGCGCCGTGCCCGCCAGCAGCGCGCGGACGAAGGGAAAGAGGTCGTCGAGCCGCAGGAAGGGCGCAGTGGCCTGCCAGCGCTCCGGCGTCGCTTTGTCACCCGCCATGAAGCGCAGGTTCAGCGCGGCCGACGGCGAGTCACGGCCCTCGCGCCGCAGGCGCAGATCGCCGAGCTCCGCCACCCAGCCGTGCTCCTGCCTCTGCCACTTCGCCCGGGCGGCTGCGCGTTCGTAGGTCGTCGTCGCCTCCCGAGCAGCGACAGTCACATTCTCGAGGCTGAACTCGCCCTCGGCACGATGCAGACGGCCGTCGCGTATCTCGAGGTCGATGACCACATCACCGTCGGCACTGCGCACCGGCCCTGGTGTACCGAGCGCGTAGCGCCACAGGGGCGCCAGGGCGAGACCGCGTCCGTGCAGCCGCAGCACCCAGTCATGCGGCAAGGCGAGTGGCGACGGCAGCGGTCCGGACACCTCGACCTCGATGTCCAGCCGCCGCCCGAAGGCCTGCGGCAGAAGGACGACGGCTTCACCGGCCAGGCGATCCGGTGCGATCTCCGCATCGAGTCGGTCGAGCGACAGCGCGACGGGATTCGGATCGCGGGCCGTGTCGAGGAACGTCAGCGCGATGTCAGTGAGGACAAGGTCGATCTCGGGTGTGCGCTGGCGGGATCGCTCGGGCAGCAATTCCTCCAGCGGCCGGTCCTGCACGAGCAGGCGGCCGTCGGCGGTGCGTTCGACCTTCAGGCGGACTCCGCCGACCGCAACGCGCCCGACGGCCAGGCGGCCGTCGCGCACCAGCTGCCAGAGACTCAGTCCGGCGGAGAACTCGCGCGCTGCCAGCACGGCGACCGCCTCGCCAGGCCGCCGCAGCGTGACCTGGTAGAATGACAGCTGTGGCCCGGACAGCGGCCAGCTCGCACTGATGCCCTCGAAGCGGATCTCGTACCCCGTCGCCTCGCTCGCCCAGGCGCGGATGTCGTCCTGGTAGTCCGGTGCCAGCGGCAGCAGCAGGCGCAGCGTACCGACGGCGAGCGCCATGAGGACGACGAGCCCGGCTGCGGCGTACAGCAGCCAGCGCAGCAACGGGCGTGAAGCGGCTTGCATGGCAGTCAGATCAGCACCACGTCGAAGCGGTCCGGCGCAAACTGGCTCTCCGCCTGCAGCCGGATCGGCTTGCCCGTGAGATCGGAGAGCTCGGCGAGGCTGCCGGACTCCTCGTCGAGCAGCAGTTCGATCACGTCCTGGTGGGCCAGGACCACCATCTCGCGGATGTCGAATTGCCCGTGCTGGCGCAGGATCTCGCGGAAGATCTCGTAGCACACGGTTTCGGGCGTCTTGACCGAGCCGCGCCCGGCGCAGGTTGGACAGGGCTGGCACATGACGTGTTCCAGGCTCTCGCGCGTGCGCTTGCGCGTCATCTCGACCAGCCCGAGTGGCGAGACCTGGGTGATGTCGGTATGGGCGTGATCCTCGTCGAGTGCCGCACGCAGCACGGCGATCACCTGGGCTCGGTGCTCGGGTTCTTCCATGTCGATGAAGTCGATGATGATGATCCCGCCGAGGTTGCGCAGCCGCAGTTGCCGCGCAATGGCAACGGCGGCTTCGAGGTTGGTCCGGAAGATGGTTTCCTCGAGGTTGCGGTGGCCGACGTAACCGCCGGTGTTGACGTCGACCGTGGTCATCGCCTCCGTCTGTTCGATGACGATGTAGCCGCCGGACTTGAGCGGGACCTTGTCCTGCAGCGCCTTCTGCACCTCGTCCTCGACACCGTAGAGGTCGAGGATCGGGCGGCTGTCGGCGTACAGCTCGATGCTGGTGCCGAGCCCGGGCATGAACTCGGCGGCGAACTCCCGCAGCCGCGCAAAGGCGTCGGCGGAGTCGACCCGCACGCGCTCCACCCCGGCATGGACGATGTCACGCGCCACGCGCACCGCGAGCGGCAGGTCGGCGTGCACCAGGCTGCCCGGCCGGGCCTCCCGGGCGCTGCGCTCGATGCGCTCCCACAGGCGCACCAGGTAGTCCATGTCCGCCCGCAGGGCCTCCAGCGGCGCGCCCTCGGCGGCAGTGCGCACGATGACCCCGTGGCCGGGAGCGGCCGCGAGCACCTCACCCGTCGCCTGTTTCAGCCGCTCGCGTTCAGTCTCGCTCTCGATGCGCGAGGAGATGCCGATCCCACCGCTGCGGGGCAACAGCACCAGGTATCGCGACGGCACGGTGATGAACGTCGTGAGCCGTGCGCCCTTGGTGCCGATCGGATCCTTCAGCACCTGCACGAGGATCTCGTCGCCCTCGCGCAGCAGGTCGCGGATGGCCGATGCGCGGCCCTTCAGCTCGGCGGGAGCTCCGGGCGGCGGGGCGATGTCGGACGTATGCAGGAACGCGGTTCGCTCCAGGCCGATCTCGACGAACGCGGCCTGCATGCCCGGCAGCACGCGCGACACCCTGCCCTTGTAGATGTTGCCCAGCAGCGCGCGCCGCGAGGCGCGCTCGATCAGCACCTCCTGGAGCACCCCGCTCTCGACCACTGCCGCGCGCACTTCGCGGGCCGTGACGTTGATGAGGATTTCCGCGCTCACGCTGCCGCCTCGCCGCCGAGCACCCGCACGCCGTGATCGGCCAGCAGCCGGGCGGTCTCGAACAGCGGCAGGCCCATGACACCGGAGTACGAGCCGCTCAGCTTGCGCACGAAGATGGCGCCGAGCCCCTGGATGGCGTAGCTGCCGGCCTTGTCGGCGGGCTCCCCACTGCGCCAGTACGCTGCAGCTTCCGCCTCGCCGATAGTCCGGAACACCACCTGGCTCGCCGACACCGCCACGGACTCACCCCTGGCGGAAACCACGGCCACGGCACTGAAGACCTGGTGGGCGCGTCCGGAGAGCAGTCGGAGCATTCGCAGCGCATCGGCCTCACCCGCAGGCTTGCCGAGCACCTCGTCGCCGACCACCACCGTGGTATCGGCCGCGATCACCGGTGCCGATGCCGCCGGCGGCAGCTGCCCGTGGGCAACCCTCGCCTTGGCGAGCGCCAGGCGGCGCACGTAGTCGGCTGCCGGTTCGCCCGGGTGGCGGCTTTCGTCGACGACGGCAGGGACGAGCACCCAGCGCAGGCCGAGCTGGGCAAGGAGATCGCGCCGCCGCGGCGAAGCCGACGCGAGGTGGACATGCGGATCAAGCGGTGACTTCATGACTCAGTCGCGGTGGTAGGGATGGCCCTGGAGGATGGTCCAGGCGCGATACAGCTGCTCGGCGAGCAGGACCCGCACGAGAGCGTGAGGGAACGTCAGCCGCGACAACGACCACAGCCGGTTGGCGCGCTCGCGACAGGCCGGCGCCAGTCCGTCGGGGCCCCCGATGAGGATGGCCACATGGGGATGACGGGCGAGCCAGCCCTCGACCTCGGCGGCGAGCTCGCGCGAGGACCACTGCTGGCCACGCTCGTCGAGGGCGAGCGTGAGCGCCCCGGGCCGCACGTGGCGCAGGAGGCGCTCGCCCTCCTCATCCATGGCGGCCGCCGCCGGGACGGCTGAGGTGCGCCGGGTGACGGGCACTTCCTCGACCGCGAGGTTCAGGTGCCTGGGCAGGCGCTGGCGGTAGGCATCAAAGGCGTCGTAAACCCAGGGCTCCAGCCGCGTGCCGACGGCTGCGACGGTGATCTGCATGGAAGGGACCCGAAAGCTTCATATGCCGCCAGCATACCCGCGCTGGCTGGCCTCGGCATCCTGCGCAGCGATGGGGCAAACGGCGTGTCCGCTGACGTGCCGCGGCGCCGGGCGATTGACGGGCGGCGGGCGTGTCGAGCCAGCGAAGAGATCGCGACCGGCGCGTGACGACCTTCGATCAGGCTGTCGCCGGTGGCTCCCCGGCGGGCGTGTCGAGCCAGCGAGGCAGGATGCCGAGCGCCTGCGAGACCCGAGCGACCGCAGGGCAGGATGCCCGCAGGGAGCGTCCCGCCGGGGAGTCACCGGCGACAGCCGGGCGGTGAGGTCAAACGAAAGGGTCGCGAAGAGGTCGCTCCTGCCTGGCGCTCCTGCCTGGCGCTCCCGCCTGGGGCTGCTAGGTGGCGGTCTCGGCCGCGGGCGCCTGCAGCTCCCAGAGGTTCTCGAGCTTGTAGAGGTCGCGCACGCGGGCCAGCATCACGTGCACCACCACGTCCTGCAGGTCCACCAGCACCCACTCGCCCGCTTCTGCCCCCTCCGTGCCCCGCGGCTTGCAGCCCGCCGCCGTCGAACGCTCGATCACGCGATCGGCCATCGAGCGCACGTGCCGGTCCGACGTACCGCTGGCGATCACCATGTAGTCCGTGACCGTCGTCAGCTTGCGCACATCGATCACCCGCACATCGCGCGCCTTCGTTTCGTCGAGGACCGCCGCCGCCAGAACCGCCAGTTTCTTGCTATGCACGCACCTGAACCTCCGCCTTCTGTCGGTAACAACCTTCCTTCAAGAGCTGGTCGCGGACCGCATCCGGGACCAGGTAGCGCGGGTCGCCGCCCTCCGCGAGCAGTGCGCGGATCGCCGTGGACGAGATGTCGAGTGGCGTCACCGCCTGCAATCGCACCACGCCTGACGGAGTGCGCCTGAGATCCTCCACATCCTCGCTGCGGCACGTGGCCAGCATCTGTGCCAGCGCCTCGCCGGGTGCCAGAAAGGCCCCCGGCCGGTGCATGACCACCAGATGAGCGAGACCGGTGAGATCACGCCAGCGATGCCAGCCCGGCAGGCCGAGAAAGGCGTCCATGCCGATCAGCAGGCAGATCGGCCGCGTGCCGACCTCCTCCCGCAGCGATGCCAGCGTGTCCACGGTGTAGGAGGGTCCGGTGCGACGCAGCTCACGCTCGTCGACCTGGAACCGGGGCTCCCCGGCACACGCCGCGCACAGGAGACGAACCCGCGTTTCGGCGCCAGCCACCGGCGGGTGGCGGTGGGGCGGGCGCGCGGCCGGCACGAGACGCACGCTCTCGAGCCCGCAGGCGACCAGCACCTCGAAGGCACAACGCAAGTGGCCGTGATGCACCGGATCGAACGTGCCGCCGAGGACGCCAACCGGTGCCGGCAGCCTCTGGCCTGTCGCCGTCACGCGATCTCCGCCAGTCGTGGTCGCGCCCCGGCGATCGCCAGCACGAGTTCCGTCAGGGCCTTCCAGGGCTCACCGCCGGGGCGGGCACCCTTGACCACCTGCTCGGCACGGGCGGCACTACGCACCAGCCAGGCAGCCTCGCGCGAGGTCCGGCCCTGGGCAGCCCGGCGCATGGCGTCCTGGCGCGTGCGCCAGACTCGCGCGCCCTCGAGGGCCCTGTCGATGCCCGCACCCTGCTCCACGCGTGCCACCACGTCGGCGAGCGTCAGTACCTCGCGCACCAGGCTCCAGAGCACGAGGACCTCGGGTTCGCCTTCACGCTGCAGGCCGCCGAGCACGCGCAGCGCTCGCGGCAGGTCGCCGGTGAGTGCGGCATCGGTCAACTGGAAGACGTCGAAGCGAGCGCCGTCGGCAACCAGCTGGCGCATGGTCTCGGCCGTCACGGTCCCGGCCGGCGCGAGCAGGGCGAGCTTGTCGATCTCCTGCCGTGCCGCAAGCAGGTTGCCCTCCACCCGGGCCGCCAGCACGTCGAGCGCACCCTCGTCCACCGTAAGTCCCGCCTGGCGGCATCGCCCGGCCAGCCAGGCTGGCAGGTCCTCGCGCCGCGGCGCGCGCGGCTCCACCCACACCGCGGCCTCGGCGAGTGCGCTCGCCCACTTCGAGCGTGCCGTGGTGCCATCGAGTGCCGGCAGCAGGACCACGATCACGTTGCCCGTGTCCGGCTGCGCAGCGAGTTCCGTCAGGAAACGGGCGCCTGCGTCACCGGGCTTGCCCGTCGGCAGGCGCAGTTCCACCAGACGCCGGCTGGCAAAGAGCGACAGGTGCTGCAATCCGCCGGCAAAGGCGTCCCAGTCGAAGCCGCGTTCGGCGACGTGCGACTCGCGCTCGCAACCGCCGCCCTGAAGGGCGCTGGAGCGAATCACCGCCAGCGCCTCGTCGACCAGGAGGGGCTCATCGCCGGCCAGCACGTAGAGTGGCGCCAGGCCTCGAGCCACCTGCGCCGCCAGCTTGTGCGCGGGAAGTTTCATGCAGGGGGTGCTGCCTGCGAACCGGAACGGCGCGGCGATTGCCGCCTCATCCGGACAGCCGCCTCAGGTCGATGCATTCGTCCTCGAGCAGGACCGGGATGCCGTCGCGAACCGGGTAGGCCAGTTTGCCGTCACGGGTCACGAGTGCTTCGTCGAGGGCTTCGGCCACCGGCTGATTGCCGTGGTTGCGCACCTGCCCGGCAGCGATGGCGTCATTGAGCGAGGACAACCGCCCGGCATCGAGCAGTTCGAGCGGCAGGCGCGTGGCCGGGCAACAGATGATGTCGAGGAGTCTCTTGTCCATCTCCGCGTGACGGCTCAAGCGGCATCCCGTCCGCACCGGGCGTCACGGCAGGGACTATAGCACACCCGTTTCTACGCGCCGGCGTCCGGCCGCCGCGTGCGCCACCAGGTGAAGTGCTCGGGCACCGGGTCGGCACCACCCGCGCACAGCGGATGACAGCGACCGATCCGGCACAGGCCGAGCCAGGTGCCGCGCACCAGGCCGAAGCGGGCGATCGCCTCGTGGGTATAGGCCGAGCAGGTTGGCAGGAAGCGGCAGCGGCTGCCGAGGAACGGCGAGATCGCGCGTTGATAGCCCGTGACGAGCGCCATGCCGGCACGCGCCGCCAAGGACGGGCGCCGCGATGGACCTGGTGCTGCCCCTGCCATCTCAGGCGGTGTCGGGAGCCGCCGCAGCCGCCCGGTGAATCGCCTGCAGCATGGCGCGCAGGCCGTTGCTGCGGGTCGGTGAGAGGTGCTCGTCGAGGCCGATCGCCTTGATGAACGCCGGGGCGGCCGGCGTGATCTCGCTCACCCGCCGGCCGTTGTACACGCGCATCAGCAGCGCGATCAGTCCGGAGACGATCGCCGAATCGCTGATCGCCTGGAACTCGAGCCGATCGCCACGCCGGGTCGTCTTCAGCCACACCTGCGACTGGCAGCCGTGCAGGCGATACGGCTCGGTGCGGTACTCCTCCGGCAGCGGTGGCAACTGGCGGCCGAGGTCGATCAGGTACTGGTAGCGGTCCATCCAGTTGTCGAAGAACCGGAACTCCTCGATCAGCTCGCGCTCGGCCTGCTCGACTTCGGTCATGACGCCGCGCTCCGCGCTAGCCGACGCGCCGCCAGCGCGTACCCTCGGGACCATCCTCGATGGCGATGCCCGCGGCAGTGAGCTGCGCCCGGATGCGGTCGGCAGTCGCGAAATCGCGGCGCGTGCGTGCCGCGCGCCGCTCGGCCAGCAGCCGCTCGACGTCCTCGGCGGCGAGCGCAGCCGGCGTCTCGGCCTTGAACCAGGACTCGGGATCGGTGGTGAGCACGCCGAGCAGTTCGGCGCTCGCGCGCAACCGGGCCGCGAGGCGGGTGCGCTCGCCCGGGTCGGTGGCGCGGTTGGCATCGCGGGCCAGATCGAACAGCACTGCCAGTGCCTTCGGGGTGTTCAGGTCATCATCGAGTGCCGCGACGAAGTCCGGATCCGGGTCGGTCGCCTGCCAGGATTCCTGCCAGCCGGCGATGTCACGCAAGGTGCCGTAGAGGCGGTCGAGCTTGCGTCGGGCTTCGGTCAGCACGTCCTCGGTCCAGTCGAGCGGCTGGCGGTAGTGCGCCGAGAGCAGGGCCAGGCGCACCGCCTCGCCCGGAGCCTGCGCAAGCAGGTCACGCACCAGGACGATATTGCCGATCGACTTGGACATCTTGGCGTGGTCGACGTTGACGAAACCGTTGTGCAGCCAGTAGCGGCAGAACGGCACGCCCCCGTGCGCGCAGGTACTCTGGGCGATCTCGTTCTCGTGGTGCGGGAAGATCAGGTCGTTGCCACCGCCGTGGATGTCGAGCGTCTCGCCGAGATGTCGGGCCGACATCGCCGAGCACTCGATGTGCCAGCCAGGACGGCCGCGACCCCAGGGGCTGTCCCAGCCGGGGAGATCCGGCGGCGAGGGCTTCCACAGGACGAAATCGCCGGCATCTTCCTTGTACGGCGCCACCTCGACCCGTGCTCCGGCGAGCAACTCGCGCTGGTCGCGGCGCGACAGGCTGCCGTAGGCCGGGAATGAACGCACGCGGAACAACACGTGCCCCTCGGCCACGTAGGCATGACCGGCCTGCAGGAGTCTCCCGATCATCGCGATCATGTCGGCGATGTGCGCCGTGGCACAGGGCTCCACGTCGGGCGGGCGCACCCCGAGCGCTGCCATGTCGTCACGGTACACGGCAGCAAAACGCGCTGAAATCTCGCTGATCGGCACCCCGGCGTCACGGGCGGCCTTGTTGATCTTGTCGTCGACGTCCGTGACGTTGCGGGCGTAGACCAGGCGGTAACGGCGGCGCAGCAGGCGCGCCAGCACGTCGAAGACCACCGCCGGCCGCGCGTTGCCGATGTGCGGGTGGCTGTACACCGTCGGCCCGCAGACATACATCGTCACGCGCGCCGGGTCGGCGGGCACGAACTCTTCCTTGCGGCGGGTCAGCGTGTTGTAGAGCTGCAGGGCCATGGGCGGGAGGCGGCGGAAGCCAGCCGCGTATAATACAGCCGCGACCGGCCAGCGGGCCGCTCGTTCAACGTCGAGGCGAGGTTTCCGTGGACAGCAGCAAGATCTTCGCAGCCCGCCGCAGCATCGAGCAGGTGGAGGAAGGCGCCGAACTCGCGCCCCGGTTCGACGAGCACGGGCTGATCCCGGCCATCACCACGGACTTCGCCACCGGCGAGCTGCTGATGGTCGGCTACATGAACCGCGAAGCGCTGGCCCGCACCATCGAGACCGGGGAAGCGCACTACTTCAGCCGCAGCCGGCAGACCCTCTGGCACAAGGGCGGCACCAGCGGCCTGATCCAGTCGGTGCGCCAGCTGCTGGTCGACGACGACCAGGACTGCGTATGGCTGCGGGTCGACACCGCCGGCGGGGCCAACTGCCACGTGGGCTACCGTTCCTGCTTCTACCGCGCGATTCCCGTCGGGCCGGAAGCCGCTGCCGCACCCGCCGGTCCGCTGCCGCTGCGCTTCACCACCACCGACAAGGTCTTCGACCCGAAAGTCGTCTACGGCGACGCGCCGAATCCCACCAAGCTCTAGGAATCCGCTACTCCACCGAACTCAGGCGCCGGGTCACGAGGCCGACGAGGTCGGCGGCGAGGGCATCGCGCAGGTCGTCGGATTCGGCGGCCTTGCCGAGGACCTGGCGCTCGTCGTAGCTGTAGTCGCGCGTCAGCGACAGCGTCTGCGCCGGCAGGGCGGTGCGCCCGCCGATCTCCAGCGCGTAGCGGACCACGTAGTAAACCTGGTACTCGGTCGGCGTGTTGCGCGCCGACACGGACACCACGCGCTGGCCGGTCTCGTCCTGCAGGATGCGCACGACGGCGCCGGCTGCCGTCGCATCGGCGGTCACCCGCACGCCGCCGTCCCGCAGGGCGGCTCGCAGCTGGCGATGAAAGGGCGTGTAGGAATCGGCCGAAGCGATGTGGGTCACGGCCATGGCAGGCGGATAGCGCACGTCGCCGCGCAGGTGAAAGCCGCAGCCACCGGCCAGCAGCATGCCGGGCAACACCCAGATCCAGCGGCGAGCGGCCACGCTAGATCACCACGTTGACGAGTTTGCCGGGCACGACGATCACGCGGCGTGCAGGCCGGCCGTCCATGTGCCGCGCGACGTTGGCGTCGGCGAGGGCGGCGACACGCACGGCATCGTCGCCGGCACCGGCCGGCACCGAGATGCGACCGCGCACCTTGCCGTTCACCTGCACGACGATCTCGACGGCATCGGTGGCGAGAGCGCCCGGGTCGACGATGGGCCAGTGCTCGTCCACGATCGCCCGCGTGTGTCCCAGGACCTGCCATAGGCGGTGGCAGATGTGCGGCACCATCGGCGAGAGCATCAGCACGGCCGTTTCGAGCACCTCCTGCGCGACGGCACGGTCGGCAGTCGAGGCTGGCTGGAAGCGTGCCAGTTCGTTCAGCAGCTCCATGACGGCGGCAATGGCCGTGTTGAACGTGAAGCGGCGGCCGACGTCGTCGGTCACCTTGGCGATGGTCTGGTGCAGCGTGCGGCGCAGGGCCTTCTGCCGCGCGTCGAAGGCATCGCACGCGACCTCCCCGGCCGGGCCGCCAGCAGCATGCTGGTGAACGGCGCGCCACAACCGCCGGAGGAAGCGCGACGCGCCCTGCACGCCTTCCTCGGACCACTCGAGCGATTGCTCCGGCGGCGCCGCGAACATGATGAACAGGCGCGCCGTGTCGGCGCCGAACTGCTCGACCAGGCGGTTGGGGTCCACGCCGTTGCCCTTGGACTTCGACATCGTGCCGATGCCGCCCGATTCCACCGGCTGGCCGTCGGCGGCGAGCGTGGCGGCGATGCGCCGGCCCTTGTCGTCGGTCTCCACCCGCACATCGGCCGGGTTGAAGTACTCGATGCGTCCGGAAGACGGGCGGCGAAAATAGATCTCGTTGAGCACCATGCCCTGCGTCAGCAGGTTGGTGAACGGCTCGTCGAGCGCGACCAGGCCGATATCGCGCATCACGCGCGTCCAGAACCGCGAGTACAGCAGGTGGAGGATGGCGTGCTCGATGCCGCCGATGTACTGGTCGACTGGCAACCAGTACGCCACCCGCTCGTCGATCATGCGCCGGTCCTGGTCCGCACTGGCGTAACGCAGGAAGTACCAGGACGAATCGACGAAGGTGTCCATGGTGTCGGTCTCGCGGCGCGCCGGCTGCCCGCACTGCGGGCAGCGGCACTCACGGAAGGCTGCGAGCTTCGCCAGCGGATTGCCGCTGCCGTCGGGCACCACGTCCTCCGGCAGGCACACCGGCAGGTCGGCGTCGGGCACCGGCACCTCGCCGCAACTCGGGCAGTGCACCAGCGGGATCGGACATCCCCAGTAGCGCTGCCGCGAAATACCCCAGTCACGCAGCCGCCAGTGCGTGCGCTGCCGAGCCGCGGCCCGCCCCTCCAGGTGCGTCGCGATCGCCTCGAAGGCCGCCGCGAAATCCATGCCGTCGAAGGGACCGGAGTTGATCAGCACGCCCTGGGTGGTGAACGCGCCCTGCTCGAGATCGGGCAGCGTCCCGTCCGCGGGCCGGATCACCTCGTGCACCGGCAGGCCATAGCGCCGTGCGAACTCCCAGTCACGCTGGTCGTGCGCCGGCACGGACATCACCGCGCCGGTGCCGTAGCCCATCAGCACGAAGTTCGCCACCCAGATCGGCACGCGCCGCCCGGTCAGCGGGTGGATCGCGTGCAGGCCTGTCGGCATGCCGCGCTTCTCGGCCGTTTCGAGCGCGGCTTCCGTGATCCCCTGGTGGCGGCATTCGTCGATGAAGACACGCAGTTCCAGGTTGTCGCCCGCCGCCGCGAGCGCCAGCGGGTGCTCGGGCGCGATCGCCATGTAGGTCACGCCGAAGAGCGTGTCGGGCCGGGTGGTGAACACCGTCAGTCGGTCGTCGCGGTCTTCGACCGCAAAGTCGATCTCCAGCCCCCGGGAACGCCCGATCCAGTTCGCCTGCATCGTGCGCACGCGCTCCGGCCAGCCGTCGAGCCCGTCGAGTGCCGCGAGCAGTTCCTCGGCATAGGCCGTGATGCGCAGGTAGTACATCGGGATCTCGCGCTTTTCCACCAGCGCGCCGGTGCGCCAGCCGCGACCGTCGATCACCTGCTCGTTGGCGAGCACGGTCTGGTCGACGGGGTCCCAGTTGACGAGCCCGGTGGTCTTGTAGGCGATGCCCCGTTCGCGCATGCGCAGGAACAGCCACTGGTTCCACCGGTAGTAGTCGGGGCGGCAGGTCGCGACCTCACGGCTCCAGTCGATGGCGAGCCCGAGCGACTTCAGCTGCCGGCGCATGTAATCGATGTTGTCGTAGGTCCACCGGGCCGGCGGCACCCCGTTCGCCATGGCGGCATTCTCGGCCGGCAGCCCGAAGGCGTCCCAGCCCATCGGCTGCAGGACGTTCCTGCCTCGCATGCGCTGGAAGCGCGACAGCACGTCGCCGATGGTGTAGTTGCGCACGTGGCCCATGTGCAGCCGCCCGCTCGGATACGGGAACATGGACAGGCAGTAGTACTTCTCCCTCGCGGGATCTTCCTGAGCGCGAAAGCACTGGTGACGGTCCCAGTACTGCTGGGCCTCGGTCTCGACCTCCGCGGGCCGGTAGGGTATGTCACTCACGCTGCGCTGCTCGCCCCTGTCGGGAAGGCGGCAAGGATACACCAGCCGCCCCCGCGCCACCGCCGTCAGCGACGCCGGCTGATGCCTGGCGCGGCGGCAACCACGATGGCCAGCAATGCGACGAGGAGGACCGGCAGGTTGCCGGTGCTCACGTAGGGCGTGGCACCCGCGAATGGCTGCACGCGCCCGCTGAGTACGAACGACTCGAACGTCGGCGCCTGTGCCTGTATCCGGCCGCGCTCGTCGATGAAGGCGGTGATGCCGGTGTTGGTGCTGCGCGCCATCCAGCGGCCGGTCTCCAGCGCGCGCATGCGCGCGATCTGCAGGTGCTGGTGCGGGGCCAGCGTATCGCCGAACCAGGCGTCGTTGCTGACATTCACCAGCAGGCCGGCTGCCGGCAGGAAGCCGAGCTGCTCGGCACCATAGGCGTCCTCGTAGCAGATGGTCGGAGCGAGCGCCACGTCGCGCACCATCAGCGGCGGCTGTACGCGGCCCCCGCGGGCAAGATCGGCGTAGGGCAGGTTCATCATCCGCATCCAGCGCCGGATCGCGTCGGGCACGGGAAAGAACTCGCCGAAGGGCACGAGGTGGCGCTTGTGGTAGGCGCCGGCCTGCGCGCCGAGCGCCAGCAGCGAGTTGCGGTACTCGTCGCGCGCGGCATCGTGGGTGAGGATCCCGACCAGGAGCTGGAAACCGCGCTCGCGGGCAAGCGAGCGCAGGCCGTCGAGGTAGCCGGCAACGAGGTCATCGGGCGCAGGCACGGCCGCCTCCGGCCAGACGACGAGATCGCCACCGAGCGAGGTGGTCATCGCCTGGTAGCGGTCCATGGTGGCGCGGCGTTCGCCCGGTGCCCACTTCAGCAACTGCGGCACGGCGCCCTGCACCAGGCTGACCTGCAGCGGCTGTCCGGCGGGCTCGACCCAGCGCACGCGATCGAGGCCGGCAGTCGCAGCGCCGATCGCAAGAGCCACGGCAGCGGCAGCAAGACGCTCACGCCGGCTGCCCCGCCACAGCGTCACCAGCGCACCGGCGAGCACTGCCGTCACGAGGCTCACGCCGTAGACGCCGCCGAGCGGGGCCCAGGCCGCGAGCGGTCCGTCGATCTGCCCGTAACCGATGCTGAGCCAGGGAAAGCCGGTCAGGATCCAACCACGCAGCCACTCGGCGAGCAGCCAGGCGCCCGGCGCGAGCAGCAGGTTCGCCATCGCGACCGACCGCGATCGCAGCCGGGCCGTGAGCCAGCCGGCCGCCGCCAGGTGTGCCGCCATGATCGCGACCAGGCCGCCGAGCAGGAGCCAGGCGACCGGCAGCGGCGTGCCGCCGACCAGGCGCACGCTGATGTACAGCCACCAGGTGCCGGTCACGAAAGCGGCCGCGCCGTAGGCGAAGCCCCGCCAGGCCGCTTCACGGGGCCGGCAGGCCCAGGTAACGAACAGGACGGCGAGCGAAACGAGTGCGACGGGATACCACCCGAACGGGGCGAAGGCGAGCGGCAGCACCGCCCCGGCGGCGGCAGCGGCCAGGCGGCCAGGCGCATCGCTCGCCGCGGGCAGGCGCATCGCAGTGCGTGCCCTAGCCGGCTGCCGGTGCCGGCTCGCGGGTCACTTCGAGCATGTGCAACCGCCGGCGATCGGCCTGCATGACCTTGAAGCGGAAGCCCGCAAAGGCGAGCGTCTCGCCACGCCGGGGCAGGCGTCCGAGCTCGTACATCACCAGGCCACCCACCGTGTCGTAGTCCTCGTCGCTCAGTTCGCAGCCGAAGTACTGATTGAAATCCTCCATCCGGGCCAGCGCCAGCACCTGGTAGCGCCGGTCGTCGAGCGGCTGGATGGGTGCGGCCTCCTGCGCGTCGTACTCGTCGCCGATCTCGCCGACGATCTCCTCGAGGACGTCCTCGATGGTGAGAAGTCCTGCGGTGGCGCCATACTCGTCGACCACGATCGCGAGGTGATTGCGGGTGATGCGGAACTCCTTGAGCAGCGTGTTGAGGCGCTTGCTCTCGGGAATCACGATCGCCGGCCGGATGAACCGGCCGAGGTCGAACGGCTCCTCCGGCGCCAGCACGAAGTGCCGCAGCAGGTCCTTGGCGAGCAGCACACCGACGACGTCGTCGCGGTCCTCGCCGATCACCGGGTAGCGGGAGTGCCCGCTCTCGACGATGGCCCGCAGCGTCTCGGCCGTGGGGGCATCGCGCTCGAGTACCACCATCTGCGAACGCGGCACCATCACGTCGCGCACCTGCGTCTCGGCCACCTCCAGCACGCCCTGGAGCATGGCGACCTCGTCGGGATCGAGCACGGAGTTCCAGCGGCCCTCGCGCAGGAAATCGATGATGTCCTGGCGCGTCGCCGGTTCACCTCGCATCAGCCGGCGCAGGCGCCCGTACAGGGTCGGTTCTTCGTCTTCGTGCGCGGTTTCGTCGTTGTTCATGTCTGCCTGTGCTGTCGTGCCCGGCCTGGCGCCGGGCTGCGGACCCGGTAGGGGTCCGCGATCCCGAGACCCTGCAGTATCCGCACTTCCGCGGCCTCCATTTTACGGGCTTTTGCCGGCCGATCGTGATCGTGGCCGAGCAGGTGCAGGGTGCCGTGCACGACGAGGTGCGCGAGGTGGTCGTGCAGGCGCTTGCCCTGCGCGCGCGCCTCGCCTGCCACCACCGGCAGGCAGATGACGAGATCGCCGAGCTCGGGCTCGTCCGCCCCGGACACCGGGCCAGCCGGAAAGGCGAGCACGTTGGTGGCCGCATCCTTGCCGCGGAAGGCTGCGTTGAGACGCCGGCTCTCGCGGCTGCCGACGAGTCGCACGGTGAGCGCAACCCCCGGCGGCGCCCCTGCGGCACAGGCCCAGCGCGCGAACAACGCCGGCGCCGGCGCGCGGCCCGTACGGGTCGCGCGCTGCACGCGGATCAGCGGCGTAGCGCTGTCCTCAGGCGGTGCCCGGCGGGAGTTCCGTGCCATTGCCGCCGGCGCCCTCGCCGGCCTCGTCATCGGTGGTGCGCTCGCTCGCCTCGTAGGCCTCGACGATGCGCTGTACCAGTGCGTGGCGCACCACGTCGCGCGGCGTGAAGAAGGTGAAGCTCACCCCGGGCACGCCCTGGAGCACCTGCATCACGTGGCGCAACCCGGACATCTGGCGGCGCGGCAGGTCGACCTGGGTGATGTCGCCGGTAACCACCACCCGCGAGCCGAAGCCCATGCGGGTGAGGAACATCTTCATCTGCTCGACGCTGGTGTTCTGCGCCTCGTCGAGAATGATGAAGCTTTCGTTGAGCGAGCGCCCGCGCATGTAGGCAAGCGGCGCCACTTCGATGATGTTGCGTTCCACGAGCCGCGCCACCCGGTCGAAGCCGATCATCTCGTAGAGCGCGTCGTACATGGGTCGCAGGTAGGGGTCCACCTTCTGCGCGAGATCGCCCGGCAGGAATCCGAGCCGCTCGCCCGCCTCCACCGCCGGACGCACCAGCACGATGCGCCTGACACGCTCCTGCTCCATCGCCTCCACGGCGCTGGCGACCGCCAGGTAGGTCTTGCCGGTTCCAGCCGGCCCGACGCCGAAGCACAGGTCGTTGTCACGGATGCTGGCGAGGTAGGCACGCTGGTTGGCACCGCGCGGGCGCACGTGGGCGCGCCGGGTGCGGACGGCGTCGGGTTCGCCCGCTTCGGTGGCATCGTCCGGCCGGACTGACTGTTCGTTCACGGCGGAGTCCTGGAGGTAGACGTGGATGCGGTGCGGATCGAGCGGCTCGGTGCCGGCGAGCCTGAACAGCTCGCGCAGCACGCGGGCGGCCGTGCGGGTGGCCTCGGCGGGCCCGATGACGCGAAAGTGGTTGCCGCGGTTGCTGATCTGGATGCCCAGGCGCTGCTCGATCTGGCGCAGGTGCTCGTCGCGCTGTCCGCAGAGATTGGCGAGCACGCGGTTGTCCGCGGGCTCGAGCAGCAGGTCCTCGGTTTCGGTCGGATGGGCCACCCGGCGGGCTCAGGCAGCCGCGGCAGTCGGGCCGCGGCCGCGCAGCGAGTTGGGCAGCGCCTCGGTGATCAGGATGTCCGCGAAGCGACCGATCAGGCCTGCCTCGCCGTCGAAGTTCACCCAGCGGTTGTTCTCGGTGCGCCCGGCCAGCTGGCGCGGATCCTTCTTCGAGGGGCCAGCGACCAGCACGCGCTGGGTGGTCCCCACCATGGCGCGGCTGATGGCCTGCGCCTGCGCGTTCACCGCGCGCTGCAGGATCTCCAGGCGCCGGTGTTTCACGTCCGCGGGCACCTGGTCCGCGTAGTCGGCGGCCGGCGTGCCCGGGCGGGGGCTGTAGATGAAGCTGAAGGACTGGTCGAAGCCGACGTCGGCGACGAGTTGCATCGTGGCCGCGAAATCAGCCTCCGTCTCGCCCGGGAAGCCGACGATGAAGTCCGTCGACACGCTGATGCCCGGGCGCACGGCACGCAGCGCGGCGATCTTCTCGCGGTAGTCCTGCGCCGTGTAGCCGCGGCGCATGCGCGCCAGCACCGTGTCCGAACCGCTTTGCACGGGCAGGTGCAGGAAGGTGGCGAGTGCGGGCACCTCGGCGTAGGCGCGCACGAGCGCCTCGCCGAAGTTCAGCGGATGCGAGGTGGTGAAGCGGATACGCTCGATGCCGGGCACCGCGGCCACGCGGCGGATCAGCGTGGCCAGGTCTGCCTTGCGCCCGTCACTGTCCGGCCCACGGTAGGCGTTGACGTTCTGGCCGAGGAGATTCACCTCGAGCACGCCCTGGCCGGCCAGCGCAGTGACTTCGTCGAGCACGTCGGCCACGGGACGGCTGACCTCGCGCCCGCGGGTATAGGGCACCACGCAGAAGCTGCAGCGGCGGCTGCAGCCCTCCATCACGGAGACGAACGCTGCCGGGCCATCGGCGCGCGGCTCGGGCAGGCAGTCGAACTTCTCGATCTCCGGAAAGCTCGTGTCGACCTGGGGCAGGCCGCGGTGGCGCAGCTCGTCGAGCATGGCCGGCAAGCGGTGCAGGGTCTGCGGGCCGAACACCAGGTCGACGTAGGGCGCCCGCTCGAGGATCGCCGCGCCTTCCTGGCTCGCCACGCAGCCGCCGACGCCGATCACGACACCGGGCCGTTCGCGCTTGATCTCACGCCAGACGCCGAGCTGGGAGAACACCTTCTCCTGCGCCTTCTCGCGCACCGAGCAGGTGTTCAGCAGCAGCACGTCCGCCTCGGCCGGGTCACCGGTGGGCGTCAGGTCGTGGGTTGAGCGCAGTACGTCCACCAGCCTCGCGGTGTCGTACTCGTTCATCTGGCAACCGAAGGTCCGGATGTAGAGCTTGCCTGGCATGCGGGAGGAGAGCGGTCAGGTCGGAACCGGCGCGCAGCGCTACCCGGTCAGAACGGGATGTCGTCGTCGAGCTCGGCTGCCGGCTCGGCGGCCCGGCCCCGCGCCGGCGGCCGTTCTGCGCCACCGCTGCTGCCCGCCTCGCCGCCGGCAGCCATCCCACCACCGCGCCCGCCGAGCATCTGCATCTGGTCGGCGACGATCTCGGTCGAATAACGGTCCTGGCCCTGCTTGTCCTGCCACTTGCGGGTCCGCAGCCGCCCCTCGATATACACCTGCGAACCCTTGCGCAGGTACTCCCCGGCGATCTCCGCCAGCTTCCCGAACATGGCCACGCTGTGCCACTCGGTGCGCTCCTGCTGCTGGCCGGTTTCGCGGTCCTTGAAGGATTCCGTGGTGGCGATGCGCAGATTCGTCACCGCCGAACCGCTCGGCATGTACTTGGTGTCCGGATCCTGACCCAGGTTGCCGATCAGGATGACCTTGTTGACGCCTCTCGCCATGGGAGAGCCCTCTTAACTACATGTTTTAATTGGAAAATAAGCGAAACAGCCCGGCCCGCCGTACATCCGGGGCACCTATTCTATGGCCCGGTCCAGGAAAAGACACCTGCAAATCGGGCGCATCCGTCGCGTTACACCGGCCCCCATGGACGTGGTCGGCGCCGGCCCTATAGTTGGGTGTTTCGCCAGCTCGATTGCCCATGACCGACACCGTCAGCATCCGCGGCGCCCGCACGCACAACCTGAAGAATATCGACCTCGACCTGCCCCGCGACCGGCTCATCGTGATCACGGGCCTGTCGGGCTCGGGCAAGTCATCGCTCGCCTTCGACACCCTGTACGCCGAAGGCCAGCGCCGCTACGTCGAGTCGCTGTCGGCCTACGCGCGCCAGTTCCTCTCGATGATGGAGAAGCCCGACGTCGACCACATCGAGGGACTCTCCCCCGCCATCTCGATCGAGCAGAAGTCGACGTCCCACAACCCGCGCTCGACCGTCGGCACGGTCACGGAGATCTACGACTATCTGCGCCTGCTCTACGCGCGCGCCGGCACCGCACGCTGCCCCGACCATGGCCACGAACTCGCCGCACAGACGGTGAGCCAGATGGTCGACCAGGTGCTGGCCCTGCCCGAGGGCACGCGCGTGATGCTGCTCGCCCCCGTGGTACAGGACCGCAAGGGCGAGCACGTCCAGGTGATTGCCGACCTGCGTTCACGCGGTTTCGTGCGGGCACGCATCGACGGGGCGGTCACCGAGCTCGACGCCGCACCGAAGCTCGACCTGCGCCGCAAGCACAGCATCGAGGTCGTGATCGACCGGCTGAAGGTCAGGCCCGACGCTGCCACGCGCCTCGCCGAGTCCTTCGAGACGGCACTGGGTCTTGCCGACGGCGTGGTGAAAACCGTGCTCATGGACCAGCCCGGAGCGGCCGAGACGCTGCACTCCAGCCGCCTCGCCTGCCCGGTGTGCGACTACAGCGTGGCGGAGATCGAGCCGCGGCTGTTCTCCTTCAATAACCCGGCCGGCGCCTGCCCGGCCTGCGACGGCCTGGGGGTGCGCCAGTTCTTCGACCCGGACCGCGTCGTGCGCCACCGCCAGCTCTCGGTGGCCGGCGGCGCCATCCGCGGCTGGGACCGGCGCAACTCCTACTACTTCCAGATGATGCAGGCGCTCGCGGCCCATTACCGCTTCGACGTGGAGCAACCCTTCGAGGAACTGCCGGCGCGCATCCAGCGCATCCTCCTCCAGGGCAGCGACGGCGAGGAGCTCCAGTTCCGCTACCAGAGCGCGCGCGGCACCACCTTCACGCGCCGCCACGCCTTCGAGGGCATCCTGCCGAACCTGGAGCGGCGTTATCGGGAAACCGAGTCGAGCGTGGTCCGCGACGAACTGGCGAAGTACCTCGGCGTCCAGCCCTGCCCGGAGTGCGGCGGCACGCGCCTGAACCGCACCGCGCGCCACGTGCTGGTGGCCGGCCGCCCGCTGCCGGAACTCACGGCGCTGCCGATCGGCCGAGCGCTGGATTTCTTCAACACACTCGAGCGGCCCGGCTGGCGCGGCGAAGTCGCGGCCCGCATCGTGCGCGAAATCGGCGAACGCGTACGCTTCCTCGCCGACGTCGGCCTGGAGTACCTGACACTCGACCGCAGCGCCGAGACGCTCTCGGGCGGCGAAGCCCAGCGCATCCGCCTGGCGAGCCAGATCGGTTCCGGGCTGGTCGGCGTCATGTACATCCTGGACGAGCCCTCGATCGGCCTGCACCAGCGCGATAACCGGCGCCTGCTCGGCACGCTCACCCGTCTGCGCGATGCCGGCAACACGGTGATCGTGGTGGAACACGACGAGGAGGCGATCCTCGGTGCCGACCACGTGGTCGACCTCGGTCCCGGCGCCGGTGCCCACGGCGGGCGGATCGTGGCACAGGGCAGTCCGCGCGAGGTGATGGCGAGTGAAGCATCCATCACCGGCCAGTACCTGTCGGGCCGCCGGGCCATCGCCGTGCCTGTCCGGCGCCAGCAGCCCGACGACCAGCTCTGGCTCACCGTGCGTGGCGCACGCGGCAACAACCTGCGCCTGGTCACGGCGCGTTTCCCGGTCGGCCTCATGACCTGCGTCACGGGCGTCTCAGGCTCCGGCAAGTCGACGCTGGTGAACGACACGCTGTTCCGGCGCGCTGCCGAACGGCTCAACGGCACCAGCCACGATCCGGCGCCCTGCGACGACATCGAAGGGCTCGAGCACTTCGACCGCATCATCGACATCGACCAGAGCCCCATCGGCCGCACGCCGCGCTCGAATCCGGCCACCTACACCGGGCTGTTCACGCCGATGCGCACGCTGTATGCCGCCACCCAGGAAGCCCGCTCGCGCGGCTATGACGCCGGGCGCTTCAGTTTCAACGTCAAGGGCGGGCGCTGCGAGGCCTGCCAGGGCGACGGTGTGTTGCGGGTGGAGATGCATTTCCTGCCCGACATCTACGTCCCCTGCGACGTCTGCCAGGGCCGGCGGTACAACCGGGAGACGCTGGAGGTGCGCTACAAGGGCCGCAGCATCGATGCGGCGCTCGACATGACGGTCGAGGAGGCGCTCGGCTTCTTCGCCAACGTGCCGGCCGTGGCCGCCCGCCTGCAGACGCTCGCCGACGTGGGTCTCGGCTACCTGCGGCTCGGCCAGAACGCCACCACGCTCTCCGGGGGCGAGGCCCAGCGCGTGAAACTCTCGCGGGAACTCAGCAAGCGCGCCACCGGCCGCACGCTCTACATTCTCGATGAACCTACCACGGGGCTGCACTTCCACGACGTCGAGCAGCTCCTCGGTGTGCTGCTGCGCCTGCGCGACCAGGGCAACACCGTGATCGTCATCGAGCACAACCTGGATGTGATCAAGAGCGCCGACTGGATCGTCGACCTCGGCCCCGAGGGTGGCGACGGGGGTGGGCTGATCATCGCCGAGGGCACGCCGGAGACCGTGGCGCGCCAGACACAGTCCTACACCGGGCAATTCCTGGCGCCTGTGCTGGCGCGGCAGGCGCGCAGCTGAGCGAAGGCGTCACCCCAAACGAACGGGGCCGGACCCTTGCGGATCCAGCCCCTGTCGTGAACGCACGCATCCGGTACGCGACCCCCGGCGGGGGCCGTGCCCGGCCCGGAAACGTTCCGGCTTACTGCTGGGCGGGCGCCTGCTCGGCAGGAGCCACTGCACCAGCCGCCGCATCGGCAGCCGCACCCGCTGCGTCGGCAGCATCGGCAGCAGCACCTGCAGCGGCATCAGCCGCACCGGCAGCCGCATCCGCAGCGGCACCTGCCGCCTCGGCAGCCGCATCACCAGCCGCCTCGACCGCCTCACCAGCAGACTCCGCCGCCTGGCCGGCAGATTCGGCAGCCTGATCCATGGCTTCGGCAGCCTTCTCGGCACTCCCCGACTGACCGCCACCACCGCAGCCGACCAGCACGAACAGCGCCGCACCGAAAACCGCCAACAACTTCGACATCCGCATGACAGCCCCCTGTTGGGTTGTAAAACCTCGCCAATATAGCGATTTCGCAGCGCGAAATATATTGCTGCGAGCCCGCCGGGCAGGAATTTTTTTCGGACCCCGTTGCGACCGCCTAGCCGAGCGGCCGGATCCCGACCGCCCGGCGGATTTCCGCCAGGAACGGCGCGGCCAGTGTCCGGGCCCGTTCGGCGCCCCGCCGCAGCACGGCTTCCACATGGTCCGGAGCAGCCACCAGCCGTTCGTACTCGGCGCGCGGGCCACGCAATTGGGCGTCGAGGTACTCGAACAGCTCGTCCTTGAGCGCGCCCCAGCCGATGCCCGCGGCGAAGCGCTCGCGCATCGCCGTCACCTCGGCCGGAGTGGCAAACGCCCGGTAGATCTCGAACAGCGTCGAGCCTTCCGTGTCCTTCGGCTGGCCGGGTTCGAGCGAGTTCGTCTTGATGCGCATGATCAGCTTGCGCAGCTGCCTGGCCGGTGCGAACAGCGGGATGGTGTTGTCGTAGCTCTTGCTCATCTTGCGGCCGTCGAGGCCGAGCAGCACGGCGGTGGCCTCGCCGATGTCGGCCTCGGGCAGCACGAAGTGCTCGCCGAAATGATGGTTGAAGCGCTGTGCGATGTCGCGCGCCATCTCGACATGCTGCTTCTGGTCCTGGCCGACCGGCACGCGCTGCGCCTTGAACAGCAGGATGTCGGCAGCCATCAGGATCGGGTAGCAGAACAGCGCCATGGTGATGCCGCGGTCCGGGTCGGCGGAACCAGCCTCCTCGTTCGCCTGCACCGCCGCCTTGTAGGCGTGGGCGCGGTTCATCAGGCCCTTGGCGGTCATCGCCGTGAGAATCCAGGTCAGCTCGGGAATTTCCGGGATGTCGGACTGCCGGTAGAACACCGCCCGCTCGGTATCCAGACCGAGCGCGAGCCAGGTGGCCGCCACCTCGAGGCTGGAGCGGTGCACGGCATCGGGATCCTGGTTCTTGACCAGGGCGTGCAGGTCGGCCAGGAAGTAGTACGACTGCACGTCGCGGCGCCGGCTAGCCGCCACGGCCGGACGAATGGCGCCCACGTAGTTGCCGAGGTGCGGCGTGCCCGTGGTGGTGATGCCGGTGAGGACGGTTTCGGGGGTCATGGCGGGGTATGATGCCGGGCGATGCCGCGCACTATAAGCATTTCCCCACCCCTGTCGACCGCCTGCAGGCGGCGGCCAGCCGGTGACTGAAGCCGAAGCGCTCTATCCGGCGCACGTCGCGGAGATGACGCGCCGCTACGCCGAGGCTGCCGACCAGGGCGGCTTCGACGCCCTGGTCATCGGCAGCGGCGTCCCGGAATACCACTTCCAGGACGACCAGGCCGTGCCGTTCGTGGCCAACCCGTTCTTCCGCCAGTGGGTGCCGCTGCTCGAGCACCCGGGCTCGAGCCTCGTCTTCGAGATCGGGCGCCGGCCGGTGCTCGTGGTGCTGCAGCCGGCCGACTACTGGCACCAGCCGCCGGCACTGCCCGCCGCGGCCATCGCCGGGCAGTTCGACCTGCGCGTGATCGGCGATGCCGGGGCGATCGATGCCCACCTGCCTGGCCCGGCCCGGCGCACGGCCATTCTCGGCCCGCCGCGGCAGTGGGATGGCCTGCTGCCGGCCGCGCCGCGCAACCCCGCTGCCGTCGTCGACCACCTGCACTACACCCGCGCCTGCAAGACGGACTGGGAGGTGGCCTGCATCCGGGCGGCAGCCGCCATCGCCGCGCCCGGGCACCACGCCGCGCTGGCCGCATTCCGCGCCGGCGCCAGCGAATACGACATCCTCGCCGCGTTTCTCGGCGGCTGCCGGCAGACCGAAGCCGAATTGCCCTACGGGGCCATCGTGGCGCTGAACGAGCACGCCGCCACCCTTCACTACCAGCACCGCGACCGCAGCGCCCGCCGGCCACGCGACCTGCACAGCCTGCTCATCGATGCCGGCTGCGCCAGCCGGGGCTATGCCTGCGACATCACGCGCAGCTACGCCTTCCGTGACGACGAGTTCGCCGCCATGGTGGCCGACATGGACCGGATGCAGCAGGACCTGTGCGCCGCCGTGCGCCCGGGCCTGCCCTTCCCCGACCTGCACCGGCAAACCCACGTCATGCTCGCCGGCCTGCTGCAGCGCTGGGGTCTCGTGCGCATGGAACCGGCGGACATGATCGCTGCGGAAATCACCTTCGCCTTCTTCCCGCACGGGCTCGGGCACCTGCTCGGCCTGCAGGTGCACGACGTCGGCGGGCACCTCGCCGATGCCGCCGGCACGGCGCTGCAACCTCCTGCGGATTTCCCGCGGCTGCGTTTCCTGCGCAGCCTGGAACCCGGGCAGGTCGTCACCATCGAGCCCGGCATCTATTTCATCGACAGCCTGCTCGAGCGGCTGCGCGCAGACCCTGCCGGTGCGCAGGTCGACTGGGGCCGGGTCGAGGGGCTGCGCCGCTACGGCGGCATCCGCATCGAGGACGACGTGCTGGTCACGGCCACGGGCGGCGAGAACCTCACCCGGCCGCTCATCGGCCATTGAACGGCCCCTGTCGGCCCCTGGATCCCGGGGGCGACGGCCGCGACGCCATGCCGCAGGGGGCGGTCCATTTGCTAGAGTAGCCTCGAACCCGGCGGTGACCCGCCGTGCGACCCACTTCGACGACCAGCCCAGGAATGCCTGTGCAGAACCCTTTTCCCGCCCGCCGACTCCAGGCCGTGGCGCTGGCAGCGCTGCTGCCCTTGCTCGCCGCCTGTGGCGGCGGTGAATCCGCGGCCGGGAGCGGCGCCCGGCCCGGCACACCAGGCCCGCCTGGCCCCCCGGGGGCCCGCGGCGGCGGCAGCGCGGTCACCGTGCTCGCCACCACCGTCGCGCCGCGCGCCTTCGAGGACCGCTTCACGGCACTCGGCACGGCCCGCGCCGTCGAGTCGATCGAGGTCACCTCCCGGATCGCGAGCGTCGTCAGCCGCATCCGCTTCGCCGAGGGCCAGGACGTGGCCGCCGGCCAGGTGCTCGTGGAACTCGACAGCAAGGAAATCGCCGCCGAGCTGGCCGTGGCGCAGGCCTCGCTGCAACAGAGCCGCAGCCAGTTCGAGCGCAGCCGCCAGCTCGCCGACACCCGCGTGATCTCCGCCTCGCAGCTCGAGGAACTCGAAGCGCGAATGCGCATGGACGAGGCCCAGGTGCAGGCAGGAAAAGCCCGACTCGACAACGCCACCATCCGCGCCCCCTTCGCCGGCGCGCTCGGCCTGCGCCGGGTGAGCCTCGGCGACCTCGTCGGACCGGAGACCGTGATCACCACCCTCGACGACACGCGCAGCATCCGCCTGGAGTTCACCGTGCCCGAGGGATTTCTCGGTGAACTGCACAAGGGCATGGCCATCGAGGCGGCGGGCGCCGCCTGGCCCGGGCGCCTGTTCAGCGGCAGCGTCACCAGCATCGACTCGCGCATCGACCCGACCACGCGCGCCGTCATGGTGGTCGCCACCATCCCGAACCCGGAGCGCCTGCTCAAGCCCGGCATGTTCCTCACCGTCGAGATGCAGCGTTCGCGGCGCGAAGTCCTGATGGTGCCCGAGGAGGCGCTCAGCCCCCGCCAGGGAAAGCAGTACGTCTTCCTGGTGCGCGAAGGGCGCGCCGAGGAGCGCGAGGTCCAGATCGGGTCGCGCGCACCCGGTCTCGTCGAGGTGAGCACCGGCATCGCCGCCGGCGACGTCGTCGTCACCGAGGGTGTCCAGCGGCTGCGCGACGGGGTGCCGGTCCAGGTGCTCGCCCCGGGCTGAGCGAAACGCCATGTGGATTTCAGATACCTCCGTCGAACGGCCCGTCTTCGCGGCAGTGATCAGCCTGCTGCTGGTGATCGTCGGCGTGCTGGCGCTGCAGCGCCTGCCGGTCCGGGAGTATCCGGACGTCGACCCCACCGTCGTCTCGATCGACACGGACTACCGCGGTGCCTCCGCCGAGGTCGTCGAGCGCAAGATCACGCAGGTGATCGAGGACGAGATCGCCGGCATCTCCGGGGTGCAGAAGCTCACCTCCAACAGCCAGGAGGAGCGCTCGACCATCACCGTGGAGTTCGCCGTCGACCGCGACCCGGACGGCGCCGCCAACGACGTGCGCGAGCGGGTCTCGCGCGTGGTTCGCCGCCTGCCCGAAGAAGCCGGCACGCCGCAGATCACCAAGCAGGATTCCAGCATGGAGGCGACGATGTACGTCAACGTCTCCAGCAGCAACCGCTCGGTGATGGAAATCACCGACTTCGCCCGGCGCACCCTGATCGACCGGCTCTCCGTCATCGACGGCGTGGCCATGGTGCGCCTGTCCGGCGGGCGCGACTATGCCATGCGCATCTGGCTCGACCGCGAGGGCCTCGCCGCACGCCAGCTCACCGTGCAGGACGTGGAACAGGCGCTGCGTGCCGAGAACGTCGAGCTGCCGGCGGGGCGCATCGAGTCGTCCCAGCGCGAGTTCACGCTGCGCACCGACACGGGCCTGCGCACCCCCGAGCAGTTCGCCGCGCTCGTCATCGGCCGCGGCCCGGACAACCAGATGGTGCGGCTCGGCGAGGTGGCCGAGGTACGCATCGGGGCCGCCGACGACCGCTTCGTGTCACGCTCCGACGGGGTGCCGGGCATCAGCCTCGCCATCGTGCCGCAGTCGAAAGCCAACGTGCTCGCAGTCAACAAGGCCGTGATCGAGGAGGTTGACCGGCTGCAGAGCGTCCTGCCCAAGGACATCGTGGTGGAGGTCAACGTCGATTTCTCGATCTTCATCCGCGAGGAACTCAAGGAGGTTCTGATCACCCTCGGCGTGGCCCTGACGATGGTGCTGGTGGTGATCTTCTCGTTCCTCGGTTCGCTGCGGGCCACGGTCATCCCCGCGGTCACCATCCCGGTGGCGATCATCGCCTCGTTCCTGGTCATGGCGGTGTTCGGATACTCGGTCAACACGCTGACACTCCTCGGCATGGTGCTCGCCATCGGCCTGGTGGTCGACGATGCCATCGTGGTGCTCGAGAACATCGTGCGCCGCATGGAGCTCGGCCAGCCGCCCCTGCTGGCCGCCGTCGAGGGCAGTCGCGAGATCGGCTTTGCCGTGATCGCCACGACCGCCGTGCTGGTGGCGGTATTCGTGCCGATCTCCTTCATGCCGGGCAATCTCGGCCGGTTGTTCACGGAGTTCGGCATCACGCTCGCGGCGGCGATCGCCTTCTCCGGCCTGGTGTCGCTGACGCTGGTGCCGATGCTCACCTCGAAGCTCTTCGCCGCCGGTGTGCGTCGCCGTCGGCTGGCGCAGGCCATCGACACGTTCTTCAAGGCGGTCTCGGCCAGCTACGGCCGACTGCTCGCGCCGGTGGTACGCCGGCCCGGCGTGGCGCTGCTCGCGCTGGCTGGCACAGCCGCGATCGGTGCCGTCATCTTCACGCGCCTGCCCTCGGAATACGCCCCGACAGAGGACCGCGGCCTCGTGATCACCATGCTGCGCGGTCCGGAAGGCGCCTCGGCGAGCTACATGGACCGCCAGCTGCACCTGGTCGAGGACCAGCTGCTGCCCTACCTGGAGCGCGGCTACGCCCGGCGCATCGTCTCGCGCACCGGCATGTGGGGCGCCGGGACCGATGTCACCACCGGCTTCATCTATGTGCCGCTGGTGGACTGGGACGACCGCGACCGCAGCTCGCCGGAACTGGCGCAGGAATTCCGCCAGAAGCTCGACGGCATCCCCGGCACGACGGCGCAGGTCTTCCTGCCACCCAGCCTCGGCATGCGCGGCGGCGGCCAGCCGCTGCAGGTCGTGCTCGGCGGCACGAGCTACGAGGAGCTCGCCGCCTGGCGCGACAAGGTGCTCGACCGCATCCGGCGCGAGAACCCGCGCATCGTCGGCCTGCGCTCCGACTTCTTCGAGCAGAAGCCGAAGATCATGGTCGGCGTGGACCGCGACCGTGCCTTCGATCTCGGCATCTCGCTCAACGCCGTGGGCCGCACGCTCGAGACCATGCTCGGCTCGCGCATCGTCACCACCTTCGTCGAGCGCGGTGAAGAGTACAACGTGGTGGTGCAGGCGCGCCCCGAGGACCGCGCCACGCCGTCGGATCTCGGCAACATCTACGTGCGTTCCGACTCCTCGCGCCAGCTCATCCCGCTCGCCAGCCTCGTGAGCCTGCAGGAACTCGCCGGCCCGCGCGAACTCAAGCGCTTCAACCAGCTGCGCGCCATCACGCTGATCGGCGGCCTCGTGCCCGGCTACTCCCTCGGTGAAGCGCTGGCCTACGTCGAGCAGGTCATCGCCGAGGAACTGCCGGAGGGCGTGCGCATCGACTACGACGGCGAGTCACGCGAATTCAAGACCTCCGGCGGCGCCATCTACTTCACCTTCATGCTGGCGCTGGTGATCTGCTTCCTGGTGCTCGCCGCGCAGTTCGAGAGTTTCCGCCACCCGCTCATCATCATGGGCACCGTGCCAC
The DNA here is from genome assembly GCA_020851975.1 of Gammaproteobacteria bacterium. Taxonomy (GTDB): domain Bacteria; phylum Pseudomonadota; class Gammaproteobacteria; order Steroidobacterales; genus QUBU01. Next base: position 80,606 of record JADZBS010000034.1, read on the forward strand.
TCGCCGTTGCCGGCGGGCTGCTTGGCCTGTGGCTCATGGGCTCCACCATCAACGTCTACAGCCAGATCGGCGCCGTGATGCTCATCGGGCTTGCCGCCAAGAACGGCATCCTCATCGTCGAGTTCGCCAACCAGCTGCGCGACCGGGGCCAGGAACTCGTCGAGGCGGTCATCTCCGCGGCAACCATCCGGCTGCGACCCGTCGTCATGACCAGCCTCTGCACCGCCTTCGGCGCCCTGCCGCTGATCCTCGCCAGCGGCGCCGGCGCGGAATCGCGCCGCACCATCGGTGCCGTGGTCTTCTTCGGCGTGCTGGTCTCCGTGTTCCTGACGCTGTTCCTGATCCCGGCCGTGTATGCGCTGCTCGCCCGCAACACGCGCTCGCCCGAGCACATCGCGCGGGAGATCGAGGCGCTGAAGCGGTCGGCTGGAGCAGCCAGCGCAGGCCACGTGGGGTCACGGGTCGTAACCGGGGAGGAAGGCGCGTCATAGCAGGTTGTCGGCCGGTCTATAGTCCGGTTCATCGGCTGTCGGGAAGCGAATCCTGATTTCCGCGGAGAGGTTGATATGAAACGGAAAACCGCTGTTCTTGCAACCATAACTGTCCTTTTGGTCAATGTTGCCGTGGCAGCCGACTGGAAGAAGGAGCTCGCAGGACCACTGGTTCAGTCGACCGGCGGCAAGATGATCTATCAGGAACTGGAACTGTGTTCCATGCCGACGGAAAGCGGGCCAGAACCCACATCGTTTCAGGTCAGGACCAGGAGCGAGGCTCCGAAGGACCAGTTCATCAGCCGGGACTACTTTGTCGCAATTACCGCATCGATGATCGTCGAAGTTGTCGAGCAGATGGGAGAACCCGATTGCAAGACGCTCGATACGGCGATCGGTCATCCTGATATCGAGATCAATATCTACATGGCCGTGGAGGGAATGCAGGTGGAGATTGCCAACACGGGCACGGGCGAGAAGAGCAGGAGCACTGTAAGGTGGGAAGACCTGTTTGCTGACTGAACTCCCCTTTGTGGGCGTGAGGTGGACTCTCCATGAACAAGGCCGGGGTAATGCCCGGCCTTGTTCATGGAGAGTCGCGACTGGCGTCGCTCCTACGGGGTTCTAGCCGGCGGGGTGCCGGGGATCGGTCGCGGCTGGCGCCGCTCCTACAGCGTCGCTCCTGCAGGAGAGGTCAGGCGGAGGGCTTGGGCTTCTCGGGCTGGTCGAGGAGCATGACGAGCGCCATGGGGGCAGAGTCGCCGGGGCGGTAGCCCATCTTGAGGATGCGCAGGTAGCCGCCCGGACGCGCCTTGAAGCGGGGGCCGAGCTCGTTGAAGAGCTTGGTCACGCCGTCGCGGTCGCGCAGGCGGTCGAATGCCAGGCGGCGGCGCGAGGGGCCGTCCTGCTTGGCGAACGTGATCAGCGGCTCGATGACGCGGCGCAGTTCCTTCGCCTTCGGCACCGTGGTGCGCACGGTCTCGTGGCGGATCAGCGAGGCAGCCATGTTGCGGTACATGGCGGTGCGGTGGCTGCTCTTCCTGCCGAGGATGCGCCCGGCTTTCTTGTGTCGCATGGCTCTCTCTTCCTGTTCTTCGCGGGGCGCCGGCCTCAGGCCGCCTTGTCGTCGCGCATGAGGCCGGCCGGGGGCCAGCCATCGACGCGCATGCCGAGCGACAGGCCGTGGCTCTCGAGCACTTCCTTGATCTCGGTGAGCGACTTCTTGCCGAGGTTCGGCGTGCGCAGCAGCTCGACCTCGGTGCGCTGCACCAGGTCGCCGATGTAGTTGATGTTCTCCGCCTTGAGGCAGTTGGCGGAGCGCACGGTGAGCTCGAGCTCGTCCACCGGCCGGAGCAGGATCGGGTCGATCTGCGTTTCGGCGGTGGTGGCACCGGCCTCGTCCTTGCCGCGCAGGTCGACGAACACCTCGAGCTGGTCGGTGAGGATGTTGCCGGCACGGCGCACGGCTTCCTCCGCATCGATCGTGCCATTGGTCTCGACGTCCAGGATCAGCTTGTCGAGATCGGTGCGCTGCTCGACTCGCGCGGCCTCGACATTGTAGCTGACGCGGCGGATCGGGCTGAACGAGGCGTCGAGCTGCAGCCGGCCGATGGGGCCGGTGGTCTGGCCCTCGAAGTTCAGCCGCTGGGTCGCCGGGCGGTAGCCGCGGCCACGCTCGATGGTGAGCATCATCTTGAGCTCACCCGCGCTGGTCAGGTTGGCGATCACCAGTTCCGGGTTGACGATCTCGACATCGTGGTCGGTGGCGATGTCGCCGGCGCGCACGGGACCCGGGCCCTTCTTCGACAGGGCGAGCTCGGCGCGGTCTCGCGCGTGCATGCGGATGGCGAGCAGCTTCAGGTTGAGCAGGATCTCGACCACGTCTTCCTGCACGCCCTCGATGGCGGTGTACTCGTGCAGCACGCCGTCGAACTCCACTTCCGTGACGGCAGCGCCGGGCATGCTGGAGAGCAGGATGCGGCGCAGGGCGTTGCCAAGCGTGTGGCCGAAACCGCGCTCGAACGGCTCGATGATGATGCGTGCCCGCGTGGCGCTCTCGGGCTGCACCCGCACGCTGCGCGGCTTGAGAAACTCGCCGATGATGTCCGCCATGTTCTGAGGCCTCCCGCTTACTTGGAATAGAGCTCGACGACGAGGTTCTCGTTGATGTCGGGCAGGATGTCTTCGCGCGCGGGCACCTGCTTGAGGATGCCCACCATCTTCTTCTCGTCCACCTGGACCCACTCCGGGAAGCCCACCTGGCTGGCGATGGTCAGCGCGTTCTGGATCCGGGTCTGCTGCCTGGCCTTCTCGCGGATCTCGACCGTGTCGCCGGCGGAGACCTGGTAGGAAGGAATGTTGACGATCTTGTTGTTCACCAGGACCGAGCGGTGCGACACGAGCTGGCGCGCCTCGGCGCGCGTGGTCGCGAAACCCATGCGGTACACGGTGTTGTCGAGCCGCCCTTCGAGGATCTTCAGCAGGTTCTCGCCCGTGGAACCCTTCATATGGGTGGCCTTGCGGTAGTAGGTGCGGAACTGCCGCTCGAGGATGCCGTACATGCGGCGCAGCTTCTGCTTCTCGCGCAACTGCAGGCCGTAATCCGACAGCCGGCCCTTGCGCACGCCCTGGGCGGCGCCCGGGGGCGACTCGAGCTTGCACTTCTGGTCGAGCGGCTTGATGCCGCTCTTCAGGAAGAGGTCGGTACCCTCCCGGCGGGAGAGTTTGCAGCTGGGTCCCAGGTATCTGGCCATGAGTGAACTACCTTTACACGCGCCGCTTCTTGGGCGGGCGGCAACCGTTGTGCGGAATCGGCGTGACGTCCTCGATGTTCGAGATCCGGAAGCCGACGGAATTCAGCGAGCGCACTGCCGACTCGCGCCCCGGGCCCGGGCCCTGCACGCGAACCTCCAGTGCCTTGACGCCGTGCTCGAGCGCGGCCACCCCGGCCTTCTCGGCCGCCACCTGCGCGGCGAACGGCGTGCTCTTGCGCGAGCCACGGAAGCCGCAGCCGCCGGCCGAGGCCCAGGACAACACGTTGCCCTGCCGATCCGTGATCGTGACGATGGTGTTGTTGAAGGAGGCGTGTATGTGGGCGATGCCATCCACCACGTGCTTCTTCACTTTCTTGCGCGCCTTGGGCGTCGCGGGCTGCTGGCTGTTCATCGGGTCGGACTCCGCCGTCGGGCGTTACTTCTTGATGGCGCGCCGCGGGCCCTTGCGGGTGCGGGCGTTGGTGCGGGTGCGCTGGCCGCGCATGGGCAGGCCCTTGCGGTGGCGCTGGCCACGGTAGGTACCGAGGTCCATGAGCCGCTTGATGTTCATCGACACCTGCCGTCGCAGGTCACCTTCCACGGCGAAGCGACCCACCTCGACGCGCAGCCGTTCGACCTCGGGCTCGGTGAGATCCTTCACCCGGGTGTCGCCGGGAATGCCGGCCACCTCGCACAGGCGAGCCGCACGACTGCGGCCGACGCCGTAGATGCTGGTCAGGGCGATCACCACGTGCTTGTTCGCCGGAATATTGATGCCCGCAATACGCGCCATCTATGCCATCTCCACCTGGACCAGGGCCGCTCAGCCCTGGCGCTGCTTGTGCCGCGGATCCGAGCAGATCACCCGGACCTTGCCGTTGCGACGAATGATCTTGCAGTTCCTGCAGATCCGCTTGACCGAAGGACGTACTTTCATGTCCAGACTCCCTTGATGTCCGCGCTCAGCGGACCTGGCCGGCGCGGCCGTAGCCGCGCAGATTGGCCTTCTCGAGCAGGCCCTTGTACTGGTGCGACATCATGTGAGCCTGCATCTGCGCCATGAAGTCCATGCTGCTTACCACGATGATCAGTAGCGAGGTGCCACCGAAGTAGAACGGCACCTTGAGGTAGGTGATCATGAACTGCGGCAGCAGGCACACCGCCATGATGTAGAGGCCGCCCCAGAAGGTCAGCCGCGTGAGCACCTTGTCGATGTAATCGGCCGTCTGCTGACCCGGACGGATGCCGGGCAGGAATGCCCCGGAGCGCTTGAGGTTGTCCGCGGTCTCGCGCGAATCGAACACCAGCGCCGTGTAGAAGAAGCAGAAGAACAGGATCAGCACCGCGTAGAGCAGATCGTAGAGCAGCTGCCCCGGAGCGAGTTCCGCTGCCACCGTCTGCAGCCAGCCCATGTTGGGGTTGGTGCCGAACCAGCTGGCGATCGTCGCCGGAAACAGGATGATGCTCGAGGCGAAGATCGGCGGGATTACGCCCGACATGTTGATCTTGAACGGCAGGTGGGTCGACTGCCCGGCGTACAGGCGCCGCCCCTGCTGGCGCTTGGCATAGTGCACCGGAATGCGTCGCTGGGCACGCTCCATGAACACCACTGCTGCCGTGACGCCGAGCACCACGGCGAAGAGGATGATCACCAGGAACACCGACAACTCACCCGTGTTGACGAGTTCCAGCGTACCGCCGATCGCCGAGGGCAGGCCCGAGACGATGCTCGCCAGGATGATCATCGAGATGCCGTTGCCGATGCCGCGCTCGGTGATCTGCTCGCCGAGCCACATGAGGAACATCGTGCCCGTGATCAGCGTCACGGTGGCGGTGAACACGAAGTTGAAGCCTGGCGCGATGGCCAGCCCCTGGTTCTGCAGGGCGATGGCGGCGCCGATCGCCTGGAAGGCGGCGAGCAGCACGGTGCCGTAGCGCGTCCACTCCATGATCTTGCGACGTCCGGCCTCGCCCTCCTTCTTGATGGCAGCCAGCGAGGGCATGACCGCGGCAGCCATCTGCAGGATGATCGAGGCGGAGATGTACGGCATGATGCCCAGCGCGAACATGCTCATGCGCTCCAGCGCGCCGCCGGAGAACATGTTGAACATCGAGAGGATCGTGCCGGCCTGCTGCTGCACGAAGCGCTCGAGTGCCTGCGGGTCGATGCCCGGTACCGGGATGAAGGTGCCGATGCGATAGACGACGAGCGCGCCCAGCAGGAACAGCAGACGCTGCTTCAGGTCGGCGAATCGGGTCGCTTCCGCGAGCGCCGCCGCCGGGTTGACCAGGCCTCCTTTTGCCACGTCCGTGTTCCTCGTTGCTCTCGACCGGCGCGCTGCCGGGCTAGTCCTGGATGCTGCCGCCGGCAGCCTCGATGGCCTTGCGGGCACCTGCCGTCAGCGCCAGTCCGCGCACCTTCACGGCACGGGCCAGCGTGCCCGACACGATGACCTTGGCGCGCGTGGCCTGCTGGTGAACGATGCCGGCACGCTTCAGGCTGTCGATATCAATGATGTCGTCGCCCGGGATGGCCAGTTCGTGCAGGCGCACCTCGGCGGTCGCGGCGGCTTTTGCGGAGTTGAAGCCGATCTTCGGCAGGCGGCGCTGCAGCGGCATCTGGCCGCCCTCGAAGCCCACCTTGTGGTAACCGCCGGCGCGCGCCCGCTGGCCCTTGTGGCCGCGGCCGCAGGTCTTGCCCTGGCCGCCGGAACTGCCGCGACCGAGGCGCTTCGGCGCCTTGCGGCTGCCGGGTTTCAGCGTGTTGAGGCGCATCAGGCTTCCTCCACCTGCAGCATGTAGGCCACCCGTTCGATCATGCCGCGGTTCTGCGGCGTGTCGGCGACGATCACGCTCTGGCGGATCTTGCGCAGACCGAGCCCACTCACGCAGGCGCGATGCGCGGCAACGCGCCCGAACGGGCTCCTCACCAGGGTCACCTTGAATTTCCTGTTGCTCGCCATGGCGTCAGTCCCGGATCTCGCTCACGGACTTGCCGCGCTTGGCCGCGATCATCTCGGGCGAGCGGGCATCCTGCAGCGCATTGATGGTGGCCCGCACGACGTTGATCGGGTTGCGCGAACCGTAGATCTTGGCGAGCACGTTGCGAACGCCCGCGCACTCGAGCACCGCACGCATCGCGCCACCGGCGATGATGCCGGTACCGTCGGCGGCCGGCTGCATGTACACGCGCGTGGCACCGTGCGAACCGGTGAGGGCGCAATGCAGCGTGTCCCGGTGCAGGTCCACGCGCTTCATGTTCTTGCGCGCCGCCTGCATCGCCTTCTGGATCGCATTGGGCACCTCGCGCGCCTTGCCGTAGCCGAAGGCTACCTGGCCCTTGCCGTCACCGACGACGGTGAGCGCCGTGAAACCGAACTGCCGGCCGCCCTTGACGACCTTGGCCACCCGGTTCACGGTCACCAGCTTCTCCAGGAAATCGTCCTGGGAACCGCCGGCAGTGGAAGACTGTGCCTGATCGACTCGCGCCATGATGTCTACCTCAGAACTCGAGCCCGTTCTCGCGGGCTGCATCGGCCAGCGCCTTGACGCGGCCGTGGAAACGGAAACCGGAACGGTCGAATGCCACGCGGGTGATGCCCGCGCTCCTGGCGCGCTCGGCGATGGCCTTGCCGACCGCCGCCGCGGCGGCGATGTTGCCGGTGCTCTTCAGCCCCTCGCAGACGCCCTCCTGCACCGTGGAAGCGGCAACGACGACGGTGCCGCCGTCCGGGGCGAACACCTGGGCATAGATGTGGCGCGGCGTGCGGTGTACCGACAACCGGTGCACGGCGAGTTCCCGGATCCGGGACCGCCCCTTGCGGGCACGGCGCATTCTTGCCTCGTTCTTTCTCATGACATGTTCCGTCCGGTGGAGCCGCCCTTGGGCCGGCTCACTTCTTCTTGGCTTCCTTCAGGACCACCTGCTCGCCGGCGAAGCGCACACCCTTGCCCTTGTAGGGCTCGGGCGCACGATAGCGGCGGATCTCGGCGGCCACCTGACCGACCTTCTGCCGGTCCGTGCCCTTGATGATGATCTCGGTCTGGCTCGGCGTTTCCACCGTGATGCCCTCGGGCACCGGATAGGCCACCGGGTGCGAAAAACCGAGCGTCAGGTTCAGCTTGCGGCCCTGGGCCTGCGCGCGGTAGCCGACGCCGACCAGCTCGAGCTTGCGCTCGAAACCTTTGGTCACGCCCGTCACCATGTTGGCGATCAGGGCGCGGGTGGTGCCGGAGACGACGCGCGCGGTGCGGGCCGTCGAGCGCGTCGCAACCTGGACCTTGCCGTCGGCAACGCTCACCTCGACCTGCGGGTTCACCGCGAGCGACAACTCGCCCTTCGGACCCTTGACCTTCAAGGCCGCGCCGCTGGCGGTGACTTCCACGCCCTTCGGCAACTCGACCGGTTTTTTTCCGACTCTAGACATAGCTTGATCCAGTCAGCGCGCGGGGACTCGCCCTCACGCCACCACACAGATGACTTCGCCACCGTAGCCCTTCGCCCGGGCGGCACGATCGCTCATGACGCCGGCGGGCGTGGAGACGATCGCCACGCCAAGGCCGCCCATCACCTTCGGCAGCTTGTCCTTGCGCCGGTAGCTGCGCAGGCCCGGGCGGCTCACCCGGCGCAGCTGCTCGATCACCGGCTTGCCGTCGAAGTACTTGAGCTCCACGGTCAGTTCACGCTGGTTGCCGGGCTTGTCCACGGCCTCGAAGCCGACGATGTAGCCCTCGTCGCGCAGCACCGCGACGATGGCCTCCTTGCGGCTGGACGACGGCATGGACACCGACTTCAGCCCGGCAATCTGGCCGTTGCGGATCCGGGTCAGCATGTCGGCAATGGGATCGGTCATGCTCATGGATTCGATGCTCCTCGCCGCTTACCAGCTGGCCTTGGTCAGACCCGGAACGTTGCCCGCCATGGCCTGCTCGCGCAGCTTGTTGCGCGCGAGGCCGAACTTGCGGAAGAAACCCTTCGGCCTGCCCGTGATGGCGCAGCGGTTGCGCAGCCGGATGGGGTTGGCGTTGCGCGGCAGCGCCTGCAGCTTCTCCAGCGCCTCGCTCCGCTGCTCGTCGCTGCTCGACGGGCTCTGGATGACCGCCTTCAGCGCGGCGCGCTTCCTGGCGTAGCGCTGTACCGTGCGAAGCCGCTTCTGCTCGCGCAAGACCATGGATTTCTTTGCCATTGGCTGGGTGCTCGTGTGGCCGTGTACCGGCCGTTACCTGCGGAACGGGAAATTGAATGCCTCGAGCAGTGCGCGTGCGTGCGCATCGCTCCTGGCGGTGGTGGTGATCGTCACGTCCAGGCCGCGTACCGCGTCGATCTGGCTGAAGTCGATCTCCGGGAAGATGATCTGCTCCTGGATGCCGAGGCTGTAGTTGCCCTGGCCGTCAAAGGAGCGCGGGTTCAGCCCGCGGAAGTCGCGGATGCGGGGGATGGCGACGTTGATCAGGCGGTCGAGGAACTCGTACATGCGCCGGCGGCGCAGCGTGACCTTGCAACCGATCAGCTGGCCCTGGCGGATCTTGAAGGTCGCCACGGACTTGCGCGCCTTGGTCGACACCGGCTTCTGGCCGCTGATCGCCATGAGATCCGCCATCGCCTTGTCGACGATCTTCTTGTCGTTGATGGCCTCGCCCACACCCATGTTGAGGGTGATCTTGGTAATGCGCGGCACCTCGAGAGCGTTACGAAGGCCCAGCTGCTGCTGGAGCTTCGCCACCACTTCCTTCTCGAAATAAGTCTGCAACCTGGCCATGACCTGTGCCCTGCCCCGTGTCGGATGACGGACTAGATGTCCACCACCTCTTTGTTGGAACGGAAGATGCGCACGCGGCGGCCATCTTCCAGCGACTTGATGCTCACCCGGTCACCCTTCTGCGACACGGGATTGAACAGCATCACGTTGGAGATGTGCAGTGACATCTCCTTCTCGACGATACCGCCGGCGACGTTCTTCGCCGGGTTCGGCTTCTGATGCTTCTTGACGACGTTGACGTTCTCGACGACCAGGCGCTCGCCATCCACGCGCACCACGGTGCCGCGCCGGCCCTTGTCGCGGCCGGTGATGACGATGACCTGGTCACCCTTGCGGATATGCTTCATATCGACTCCGTCCGGCCCGGCCTCAGAGCACTTCCGGCGCCAGCGAGATGATCTTCATGAAATTCTCGGTGCGCAGCTCGCGGGTCACCGGCCCGAAGATGCGCGTGCCGATCGGCTCGAGCTTGGTGCTGAGTCGCACCGCGGCATTGTCGTCGAAGCGGATCAGCGAGCCGTCCGCCCGGCGCACGCCCTTGGGGGTGCGCACCACC
>JADZBS010000035.1 GCA_020851975.1 Gammaproteobacteria bacterium
AGTGCCGCCGGACCCACGTTCGGGCCGACCGCGCGGCCGGGTGCCGCCTACGTGTACGTGCGCCCGGCGGGTGGCTGGGCCGGCACGCTCACGGAGACGGCGAAACTCGTCGCGAGCGATGGCAGCGCCGGTGACCAGCTCGGCACTGCCGTGGCCATCGCCGGCGATCTGGTGCTGGTGGGCGCCGCCTTCGACAGCATCGGCGTGAACATGGGCCAGGGCTCGGCCTACGTGTTCCGGCGCCCGGCGGGCGGCTGGAACGGCACGCTGACGCAGGCGGCGAAGCTCGTATCGAGCGACGGCGCGGCGGGCGACCTTTTCGGCGGCAGCGTGGCCATCGCCGGCACGAGCCTCGTCGTCGGTGCCCACTACGCCGATGTCGACGGCAACCTGAACCAGGGCGCAGCCTACGTGTACAACCTGCCGGCCGGTGGCTGGGCCGGCACGCTCGCCGAGGATGCCAAATTCGATGCCGGCTCAACCGGTACGCTGAACGACAACTTCGCCACGCGCCTCGTCGCCTCCGGCGACCTGATCATCGCCAGCGACTGCAAGGGCATCAGTCCCAACCTCACCGGTGCCGGCGCCTACGTGTTCCTGCGCCCGGCCGGAGGCTGGAGCGGGGACGTCATCCCCGACGCACGCCTGTTCGCCTCCGATGAAGGACCGGACCGCTTCGGTTGCTCGCTGGCGCTGTCCGGTGGCGGCGAGGTGCTGGTCGGTTCGGCCATGGCCGACGTCGACGGCCTGGTCGACCGCGGCGCCGTCTACCGCTATCGCCAGCCGGCCGGTGGCTGGAGCGGCTGGATCAGCGAGATCGACAAGATCGTGGCCGACGATGCCGTGGCCAACGACAAGGTCGGCGTCGCGGTCGGCTGGTCCGGCGACCAGCCGCTCGCCGGTTCCGCCCACGCCGACAGGGGCGGCAACATCGACGAGGGGCGTGTGCTCGTCTTCGACGCCGAGCCTCCCCGCACGCTGACCGTGCAGGTGGATGGCGACGGCAGCGTCGTGTCGTTGCCGGCCGGCATCGACTGCCCGGCGACCTGCAGCGCGGCGTTCGCGGACGGGATCGTCGTGGTGCTGACGGCTACACCGAGTCCGATCACCCGGTTCGCCGGCTGGAGCGGCGATGCCGACTGCAGCGACGGCACCGTCACGCTCGATGCGGACAGGACCTGCATCGCCACGTTCACGCCGCTGGTGATGCTTGGGGTCGGCATCACCGTGGAGGGACAGGGGCGCGTGACCAGCCATCCGGCCGGCATCGACTGCTCGTTCCAGTGCGTGGATTTCTTCGCGCAGGGTACGGAGCTGACGCTCACCGCCACGCCGGATCCGGGCTGGCAGTTCGACGGCTGGAGCGGATCGGCCGACTGCAGCGATGGGCAGATCACCGTGAACGACGACATCGGCTGCACGGCGACCTTCAGCGCCATGCCCGTGTACGGCGTGGACATCACCGTGGAAGGGCAGGGGCGCGTGACCAGCCTCCCGGCCGGCATCGATTGCACGGGCCACTGCGTGGAGTTCTTCGACGGTGGCACGATGCTGACGCTCACCGCCACGCCGGATCCGGGCTGGCAGTTCGACGGCTGGAGCGGGTCGGCCGACTGCAGCGACGGGCAGATCACCGTGAACGACGACATCGGCTGCACGGCGACCTTCAGCGAGATCCCGCAGCTGCCCGATCTCCATGGCGAGTGGTTGCGCGTGCGCCGCCTGTGCCTGCCATGGGGCCAGCAGCCGCTCTGCTTCCTGTTCGGCCGCTTCGGGCTGCGCAACTCCTCGCCCGTGGATGCCGGGGCGAGCACGGTGCGCTACTACCTGTCGGCCGACGAGGTGGTGGATGGCGGCGACAGGGCGATCGGCAGCCGCAACGTCGGCGTCATGCCGCCGGGCGGGCCACGTCCGCTGGCGATGGGCGTGCTGTTGCGGGGCATGACGCCACGCGGGCTCTACGTCATCGCCGTGGTGGATGCCGACGGGGCGGTGGACGAACGTGACGAAACCAACAACGCCATCGTCTTCAGCCCGATACCCTGACGCCGGCATGCGATCTAATCCCGCACATCTCGACCTTGTGCCTTTCAGGCCGCTGAGTACATAAAGGCAGCTGGCCACAGCTCCCCGCCGATGGCGAGTCTGCGGCCATGGAAGCCGCCCATGCCCAGCTGCGCCCCGATGCGCCGTGCTACGAACGGCACCGCCCGGAGACGACGCTTCTTTATCAGCTCGTCGAGCGTCACTACCCGGCATTCGTTGCGGCGCTTGGCACCCGCGGGCGCACGCTGCCCGCCCATGTACACGAGGAGTTCGAGGCCTACCTGAAGTGCGGCCGGCTCGAACATGGGTTTTTGCGGGTGCGCTGCACCGCCTGCCACGCCGAGCGGCTGGTCGCCTATAGCTGCAAGCGCCGGGGCTTTTGCCCGAGCTGCGCGGCACGTCGCATGACGGAGAGCGCAGCACTGCTGGTGGACGAGGTGCTGCCACGCGAGCCGGTGCGCCAGTGGGTGCTCTCGGTGCCCTTCCCGCTGCGCTATCTCTTTGCCACCGATCCGGTGGCGATGGGCGCGGTGCTCGGCATCGCCTACCGGGCTATTGCTGCGCACCTGGTGAAGAAGACGGGGCTTACACAGGAGACGGGCCGGACGGGAGCCGTGACGCTCATCCAGCGCTTCGGCAGTGCGCTGAACCTCAACATTCATTTCCACCTGTTGGTGCTCGATGGCGTCTATGAGCTGACCGCGGCCGGGCCACGCTTTCGGCGTGCGGCGCCGCCCACAGCGGCGGAACTCGAGGCGCTGCTCGGCCAGATTGTCACGCGCATCGCCCGGCACCTGGAGCGGCGGGGGCTGCTGATGCGGGACGCGGAGGGGAGCTATCTCAGCGCCGGCCCGGGCGAGGAAGATGG
>JADZBS010000036.1 GCA_020851975.1 Gammaproteobacteria bacterium
AATGCCGGCACCGGTCCCCAATCAGCACCCCGTAGGAGCGACGCCAGTCGCGACCCTTTGAATCCGGACCCGCGCCTGATCCGCGCGCGCCGCTCCGCCTCACACGCCCGTATTGCGCAACTGGATGACGCCGGGCACGGCGGGTTCGGTCTCGACGACCGGACGGTTGGCCTTCACGAAGGCGATGCGCTCGCCGCTGCTCTTCACGCGCACCAGTTCGCCCAGCATGAGCAGGATGCTGGTGGCATAGCGCTGCACGTCGACGGGTGACATCTTGCGCACGGCGGCGTACACGCGGCTCTCGCCGTTGGTGGGTTCGACGGCGTTCAGGGCCTGGCGCAGGGACTCGAACTTCTGCCGGATGCTCTCGGGGAGCTCGTCGTCACGCAGGCTCTCGAGGTGTTCCTGGTAGGCGCCGACCAGGCGCTGCTTGATCGGGCCGTCGCCGGTCAGGGTGCGGGCGGCGGTGAAAAACCGGTCTGAAATCTGGCACATAGGACCCTCAGTTCATTCTTTTCCCGAGCTTATGTTCGGGTGCACCGCGTTGTGCGCTCCGCACCTGGCTGGGGCCGTGTTCCGGCACTCTTCGGGGGCGGGCTGACAGGGTCTGTCAGGGAAGAAATACTACGGCCGTGAAGCCGTTGAGACAAGGATTTCACGCCGGATTTGTGATGCCCGGCAGGGTTGGCGGGGTAGCACCCTGCCGGATCAGCACCCTGTAGGAGCGACGCCAGTCGCGATTCTTCCCGATTCTTCGCGACCGGAAACACCACCGCGCTTTCCGGTCGCGACTGGCGTCGCTCCTACGGGGTGCTGATCGGGCGGGGTCGCGGGTGGCCGGTCGCGACTGGCGTCGCTCCTACCCGTCGCTCCTACCCGTCGCTCCTACCCGTCGCTCCTACCCGTCGCTCCTACCCGTCGCTCCTACCCGTCGCTCCTGCGGGGTGCTGGCGCGTTATGCTCGTGCGCTTCGCGAGCCAGTCACAGGACGTCCCATGAGCCAGGTCATCGTCATCACCGGCAGCACCCGCGGCATCGGCTACGGGCTGGCGGCGGAGTTCCTGAAACGTGGTCACTCGGTGGTGGTGACGGGTCGAAGCGGCGAGGCGGTCGGGCGCGCGACGGCGGAACTCGGCCGGTTCGGGACCGTGCTCGGCCAGGTGCTCGACGTGCGCAGCCTGGCGGCGAACCAGGCGACCTGGGACGCGGCGGTGGCGCGGTTCGGCCGGGTCGACATGTGGATCGCCAACGCCGGGGTGGCCACCGACCACGTGCCCTTCGCCGAGCTGCCGGACGAGCAGATCGCCGCGACGCTCGACACCAACCTCGCCGGCACGCTGTACGGCACGCGCGTGGCGCTCGCCGGCATGCTGAAGCAGGGCGGCGGGCGCATCTACACCTTCGAGGGTTTCGGCAGCAACGACATGATGAAGCCCGGCATCGTCGTGTACGGCACCACGAAGCGGGCGATCCGCTACTTCACGCGCGCGCTGGCGAAGGAGTGCGCGGGCACGCCGGTGCTGATCGGCTCGCTCAGCCCCGGCATGGTGCCGACCGACCTGCTCGTCTATTCCTCGCGCGGCAACGACCCGGTGGCCTGGGCGCGTGCCAAGCGCATCATGAACATCCTCGCCGATCGCGTGGAGGACGTGACGCCCTGGCTGGTCGAGCAGGCGCTCGCCAACACGAAGCAGGGCGCCTCCATCGAATGGCTCACCCGCCCCAGGGCCTTCGGCCGTTTCCTGCTCGCCCCGTTTCGCCGCCGCGACCTGATCTCGGCGATCGAGGCGCGCGCCAACGTCGTCGTGCGTTAATCAAACAATGGTAGGAGCGACGCCAGTCGCGATTCCTCGCTGAATATCCACGCGACACCGGATCAGCACCCGTAGGAGCGACGCCAGTCGCGACAGGAAAGCCCGGTGGTTTTTCCGGTCGCGACTGGCGTCGCTCCTACGGGGTGCTTTCCTGTCGCGACTGGCGTCGCTCCTACGGGTGCTGATCCGGCGTCGCTCCTACGGGGTGCTTCAGAACCTGTACGCGGCCTCCAGGCCGAGGCGGCTCTTGCTGCCGAGGTGGATGAAGCTGCCGCCGAACTCGGGCGCGGGGATGACTTCCTCGAGATGGTCCTCGTCGAAGAGGTTGGTGGCGAAGGCGACGACGGACCAGTGCTCGTTCTGCACGCCGAGGCGCAGGTTGACGAGCGTGTAGGCGTCGCGCCGGGCGAGCGTGTAGTCGCCGGGGCCGAAGCCGGTCGGGCGCATCTGGTCCTGCACGGTGTGGAACCAGGTGTCGCCGATGGCGCTGACGTCGAGGTTGGCGATCAGGTCGAGTGACTCGTTGAGCGGGTAGGTGACGCGCCCGCCGGCGTTGGCGGTCCATTCCGGCGTGTACGGGGAGTCGTTGCCGGTGGTGTCGGGGCGGGCGCTGTTCTTGTCGATCTGGCTGTCCGTCCAGTTGGCGCCGGCGTAGACCTCCAGCCAGTCGGTGGCGACCCAGGCGAGCCCGCCCTCGACGCCGTCGATGTTCACCTCGTCGATGTTGGAGACGACGCGCAGCAGGCCGAAGGGCCCGACGTAGAACTCGAAGAACTGCATGTCGTCGACGTCGGTGTGGTAGTAGGCCAGTTCGGCCCGCACGCGGTTGCCGGCGAAGCGGCCCTTCACGCCGACCTCGTAGGAGGTCGAGGTTTCCTCGCGGTAGCTGTCGGAGATGTTGACCTCGCTGAACCCGCTGCCGGCCACGACGAGGTCGTTGATGAAGCCGTCGATGGTCGCGGCCGAACCGGAGTTGTTGAAGCCACCGCTCTTGAAGCCGACGCCCACGCTCGCGAAGGCGGTGAGATCCTCGGTGGCATCCCAGGTGAGGGCGAGCTTCGGCTCCCACTGGTCGAAGTTCCTGCTCTGGTCGGCGATCGAACCGGTGGCGCAGAGGCCGGGGTTGATCGGGTCTGCGTCGGCGCCGTCGAGGCAGGTGTCGATGAAGGTGGTGGTCGCGCCGGTCGGCACCAGGCTGTGCACGTCGCGTTCCTCGCGGTCGTAGCGCAGCGCGAAGGAGGCCTCGATGGTCTCGGTCACGTCGTAGGCGAGCTGGCCAAACACGGCATAGACGTCGGTGCCGAACTCGTCGTGCACGAGCTGCTGCGTCGGGTTGGCCGGATTCGTCGTGTACAGGTTCTCGACGATGCCCACCCCGGTGTCGAGACCGGTGTTGACGCCGACCTCGCGGTCGAGGTTGAGGTAGTACACGCCGGCCAGCCAGCGCAGCACCTGGTCGCTCTTGGAAGCGAGGCGCACCTCGAACGAGTAGTCCTCCTGGTTGCGCATCTGCAGCTGCGTGCCGTCGCAGGTCGTGGGCGTGTAGGCGCCGAGCAGGGAGTTCGGGAAGCCGGGCGCCGCGCCGATGTACTGGGGTGCGTTCAGCGGGAAGCCCGTCAGCGCGGCCACCGAGTCGATGCAGCGCTGGTGGGTGTTGAAGAAGTTGAAGGCGGCGCTCGTGCCATCGGCCCCGAGCAGGTTGTCGATGTCGCTGTACAGGCCCCAGGCCGTGAGGTCGGCGAAGCCGAGGTCGTAGTCGATCTTGACGGAGATCTCCTGCGACTCCTGGTCATTGAACGGCTTGAAGTTCGAATAGAACCGCATCGGGTGGTCGTTGACGTCCTCGGCGAAGGCGGCGCCGAAGGCGGTGAGACCCGGCAGGTGGAAGACGGAGTTGAAGGTGATGGAGCCGGCCTCGACTTCACCGTAGCGCAGCTTGGCGTCGACCTTGAGCTGGTCGGTGGGCTCCCAGATCAGGCGGCCCGCCACGCTCCAGTCCTCGAAGTAGTCCACGCAGTCCTCGCAGCCGGAGTCCGGGTAGAACCCCGGGTCGAAGGCGTTGCCGGTGGAGACGTTCTCGTAGTAGCCGTCGGTGTCGCGGTAGTCGGCGCCGAGGCTCCAGCGCAGGGTGCTGCCGGCCGGGCCGCCGACGCTGGCGGAGACGAAGTAGGAATCGTCCTCGGCCACGCTGCCCTTGACCTGCCCGGCCAGTGCATCGCCCGGCTCCCGGGTGGTGATGACGAAGGCGCCGGCGGCGGCGTTGCGCCCGTAGATGGCGCCCTGCGGGCCTTTCAGGATTTCGATCTGGCGGAGGTTCGAGTATTCGCGGTTGAGCGCCGCCGGGTTCGTCATGAGGATGCCGTCGATGACCAGCGCGTAGTTGGTCTCGGCGTCGCGGGCGCCGTTGATGCCGCGGATGTTGACCTGGCTGTCGGCGACCTCGGCGGCGTTGACGATGGACACGCCCGGCGTCAGCGCGATGAAGTCGCGTGCGCGCTGCACGCCAGCGGCCTCGATCTGGTCGGTGGAGAGCACGGCCACCGTGCCCGGCACGTCCTGCACGGACTCGGCCCGCTGGCGCACGGTGACGACGATTTCGCCGATCCCGCTGTCCTGGGCGATGGCGGCACCGGCGGCCAGTGTGGCAGCGAGCGCCGCGGCGGACCGGCGCCGACGGGTGATCGAAGCGGTTCGAAGCGACGACATGGGCTTCTCCCTGGGTTGGCATGCGTGGCGAAAAGGCCGACGCGAACGCTAATACAGCAACGTGGCAGCCGTCAAACCGTCGCGCGTTGGCCACAACCGGGTGCCGGGTGATGACGCCACGCCCGCCGGGGCCACCGCGCTGCGGGCCGCCCCGGCGCCGGTGTTTCAGGCACAATGACGCCGTTTTTTGGCTGCCCATCCCGCCATGACCGACGCCGCAGACGCTGCCGACACCGCGCCACGCGATTTCATCCGCCAGATCGTCGCCGAGGATCTTGCCGCCGGGAAGCACGGCGGGCGCGTCGTGACGCGCTTTCCGCCGGAGCCGAACGGCTACCTGCACGTCGGCCACGCGAAGTCGGTGTGCCTGAACTTCGGCATCGCCGCGGAGAACGGCGGGCAGTGCTACCTGCGGCTCGACGACACCAACCCGGTGAAGGAGGACCAGGAGTACGTCGATGCCATCGTCGATGCCGTGCACTGGCTCGGCTTCGACTGGGGCGGGCGGCTCACCCACGCCTCGGACTACTTCGCGCAGATCCACGACTGCGCGGTGCGCCTGATCCGCGCCGGCAGGGCCTACGTCGACAGCCTTTCGGCTGACCAGATCCGCGAGTACCGCGGCACCCTGACCGCGCCCGGCCGCGACAGCCCGGACCGCGGCCGCAGCGTGGCGGAGAACCTGGACCTCTTCGAGCGCATGCGCCGCGGCGAGTTCGCCGACGGGCAGTACGTGCTGCGCGCGAAGATCGACATGGCTTCGCCGAACATCAACCTGCGCGACCCGACGCTGTACCGCATCCGGAAAGCCCGCCACCAGCGCACGGGCGATGCCTGGTGCATCTACCCGATGTACGACTTCGCGCACACGATCTCGGACGCCATCGAGGGCATCACGCACTCGATCTGCACGCTCGAGTTCGAGGATCACCGTCCGCTCTACGAGTGGATCCTCGACCAGCTCGACTTTCCGGCGCGTCCGCGCCAGTACGAGTTCTCGCGCCTGAACCTCGCCTACACGGTGACCAGCAAGCGCCGGCTCGCCGCGCTGATCGAGCGCGGACTCGTCGCCGGCTGGGACGATCCGCGGCTGCCGACGATCTCCGGGATGCGCCGGCGCGGCTACCCGCCGGAAGCGCTGCGCGAGTTCTGCGCGCGCGTCGGCGTCACCAAGAAGGAGCACCTCATCGGGATGGAACTCCTCGAGAGCTGCGTGCGCGACGACCTCAACCGCCGCGCGCCGCGCGCCATGGC
>JADZBS010000037.1 GCA_020851975.1 Gammaproteobacteria bacterium
CCCGCGCGAGCGCCGGAACCAGGCTCAGCACCACCACCATCAGCCAGCGCAGGATCCTCGACATGCTTGCTCCCGGTCGCGAGGTGCGCGTCGCACCCCAGGAACCCCGGATCACTCGAAACCGTTGCGGAACAACTGCTGCGGGCCGACCACCAGGCTCGCGTTGCGCAGCACCAGGTGGCCGTTCGCCACCGTCTCGCTCTCGGTCGCACTGGCGTCGACCAACGCCGCATTGAAGGCTTGCAGGGTCAGGCCGATCGCGCTGCCGTCGGGCGCGGCCGGATCGATGTCGATCAGGATCTCGCCGATCAGGTCTCCGGGTGCCGCGTGATCGAGCGTGAAGCTCAGCGGCTGGCTCTGTTCGTCGAAGGACTTCAGCACCGTGAGGTTGCCGGGCCCGGGCGTGACCTGCGAGAAGAAGGCGGTGCGGCCGGCGGTGACGCCCGCGTGCACGAAGGTCACCGCATCCACGAAAGTGGGCGGGAACACGATCTGGAAGGCGAAGGACTGGATCTCGTGGTCGGGCCCGTCGCCCTCGTCCAGCAGGGTGCCGGCGACATCGCGCACGTACACCGGCACGCGCGCCTGCGTGCCCGCCGCCGCCAGCAGCCCGGCGAGTGCCAGTTCGTCCGGCGTGCTGGCCGCCGGCGGAACCCGCGCAGACCCGAGCAGGCTGCCGCTCGGTGGTGGCCCGCCACCGAAGAAGTAGTTGATGATGAAGAAGATGTCGCCGGCGCTGACCGCGCCATCGCCATTGGCGTCCGAATCGCCGCCGGGTGGCGGGCCGCTCGCGAGCAGGAAGTTGTTGAGGTAGAAGATGTCGGCCACTTCGAGCACGCCATTGCCGTTGGCGTCGCCGACGGTGGTCGAGAAGCTGCGCACCGGGCAGGCTGCCGACGGCTGGAATGCGCGGTTGAGCGCATCCACGCGATAGCCGTGGATCACCGCGGTGTCGTGCCCGCTGTCGTCGTACTGGACGGCGCTGGCCGGCAACTCGGCGATCAGCTTGCCGTCGCGATGCACGAGGTATTTCCAGATGCCCGATTGCGGATCGGACACCGCCGGCCAGCTCAAGCGTACGGCGTGGTTCGCCGCGGCGACCGCGAGCACCGGGCACGCCGGCGGGCTCGGGTCGGCGAGGCAGGCGTCGGTCTCGATGTGGATGTCCTGCGTGGGCCCGGCGCGCCAGGCCATCGCCAGCGCCTGGCCGTCATGCACCGTCGCCGCCGAAGCGCTGCCGCGGTTGGCGAGGAAGCGGCTGCCCACGACATTGACGCCGCCGCTCACACGCTGCAGCCGCAACTCGCGCATGCCGATGGTGAGTTCGTTATCCGCGAAATAGACCACGCGGAATCCGTCCGGCGCGAGGTGCAACTGCGCCGCCGGCTGAGCGAAGACCCCGGGCTGGAGCAGGACCGGCGGGAAGGCGAGACTGCCGTCGCGCTGAATCACCGAGAAATACAGGACGGTGTACGGTGGATCGGCTCCCACGAATGCGTTCCACACGGCGCCGAGTTCGCTGCCGTCGTAGACCAGGCCGAAGTCACCGCCGACTCCGTTGGGTGCGATCCCCGGCTCGAACATGACCGGCGCCTGCAGCACCGTGCCGTCGGCAGCGATACGCGCATACATCAGCGAGCCGTCCTGACTGCTGCGCCAGGCAAAAGCCCAGGAATCGCCGAGCCAGGCGATGCGCGGCGCGCCGGTCGGAAAAACCGTACCCAGCGCGAGCGCCTGCGGTGCGCCCAGCGGCAGCCCGGCGGCGTCCACGCGCAGGTAGCGGAAGTCGCCCTGCGGGTAGAAGATGCCGTAGTGCTCGCCATTCCAGCCGAGTTCGACCTGCCCACCACCGACATCGGTGGCGAGCGTGGTTTCGGCGACGATCACGCTGCCGTCCGCAGCACGCCGGGTAAAACGCAGCAGACCGCCGGGCGCCCGCCAGGCCGCCGCGAAACTGGCCCCGACGCCCACCAGTCCGAGGCGACTGCCGGCGCCGGTGGCGCCGAAGGGCAGGTAGTCCGCGATGGGGTTGCCGTCGCTACCGTACAGCCTACCGGCGAGCAGGCTGGCACCCGCCTGCACTTCGGTCCACAGCGCGAAGTAGCCTCCGTCGAGGGCGACGATGCGCGGCTGGCCGGGGATGAAGACGGAGGTCGAGTTGAAGACATCGTGGCCGCTGGTGAACCCGACCACGGATCCCAGACTGTCATCGGTCTCGGCAAGCCGACCAGCCACCTCCAGCGTGCTCGCCGATTCGCTCCACGCCGCGAGCACGCGATTGCCGTCGGACGCCAGCCGCGCGCGCCCGGAAGCGCGGCCGTCGGCCAACGAGACCGCCTGCGCGGCGCCGAGCGGTCCGCCGGTGGGGTCGAGCAGATAACGGGCGAGTTCCTGTGGCCCGGGCAGGAACTGATCGAGGTACAGACCATAGCCGCCCGAACGATGCGCGAGCCGCGGCCGGAACTCGTCGGCGGGGACCCCGCTGACGCGCACCGCACCACCGGCGTGCGGCACGCCTGCCGCGCTGATGCGGCGGGTGTACACGGGACACTCGGTGGCGTCGCACTGGACCCAGGCGGCGAGCCAGCCACCGGCCGGATCGGCGATCAGGCTGGTGCCGCCAGAACCATCCCACTGGTTCCACGCGGCGACGCTCGCCGGGCTGCCCAGTTGCGCCACGCCGCTGCTCTCCTCGACGCGCTGGAACAGCAGTTGGTAGCCATCGTCGCGCTGGGCCAGCCAGAGCACGCCGTACTCGCTCGACAGCGCCTGCCAGGCCGCCTCGACGTCGAACACGTAGTGGCCCACCGGCTCGTGGACGACACTCGGCCCGACAACGGTGTTGCCGTCCTCGTCGAGCCGACGGAAGCGCAGCGCTGACAACTGGTCCTGCGCGCGTTCGGGCACGAACACGCCCCAGTGGCTGCCGTCCCAGTGCGGACGCATGATCTCGTTCGTGCCAATGAAACCGAGCAGACGCGTCTCCAGCGGCCGCGGACCGCGGCGCGGGCTGCCGTCGGCCTCCACGCGCATGAATTGCAGGCTGCTCGCCGGCTGGCCGCCGGGTGCGCCGCGCAGACTCTCGATCCAGGTCACCGCATAGCGCGTGCCGTTCCAGCCGAGCGCCGGGAACTGCGCACTGGTCGCTGAATTGCTGAGCCGGGTGCGTGGCGCCAAGGGCGCCAGCGTGCTGTCGTCGAGGCGCTGCATCCAGATCTGTTCGTGGCTGCCGTCGTCGCGGTCGTGGTAGACCAGCGTCCAGCCGCTGCCGTGATGCACGACGTCCGGCGAGCGCGCCCAGCGCCGGCTGACCACGAAGGGATCGACGCAGATCTGCGTGGCCAACGCCGGA
>JADZBS010000038.1 GCA_020851975.1 Gammaproteobacteria bacterium
ACCGGAGAAGGTCGAAAGTAGGCAGGTTGTAGCGGAGACGGGAGTAGTCTACGATCCGCTAAGTCTTTGAAAAACCAAGTCCGGCGTGTTTGGTAGTACATGAGCGCAATCATGTACCGCTGCTCCGGAGTTGAAGGTCACAGGTTCGAATCCTGTCGGGCGCGCCACTCCGCGCCGCTCAACGTCCGTGCCGCCACCCGGTGCTGGCGAAGCTCATCACTGGCTCGCCGTCGTCCTCATCGTGGGCGCCGGCAGCGGCGGGCAATCCTTCTGCTCCGAGCAGGGAGGCGACATACGGGTCCCAGCCCCCGTCGGTCGCGTCGGACTCGACATCCGGTGGTGGAACGGCATTCTTGGGCTCGCGGCGGGGAGACATGGCGTTGGCTTCGCTTTGTTGTGGTTCTTATGATGCAGGCGAACACAGTCACTATAGCCCTCGTAGGCAAAAAAACCCATAGACCACATCACTTTATGACATAACGCGGCAAGTTTTTCTCCGCGTGCCGGGAGCATCCCGAACACCCGATCAGAGAGCCGGACGTCGCCTGCGCCCGGCCGGGGACACGCACGCTTCGGACGGCGAGGCGGCCAGGGGAAGCGGGGCCTGCCGGACGGCGGTTGTCCGCCGGCATGCGCCGCTCTCCTGCTATTGCTATGCTCGCCGCGATGCGTGCCATTCCCGCATCCGTATCCCTGCTGGCGAGGAGGCCGCATGAAGATCACCGTGATTCCCAACGGACCGCTGCTCATCGAGACCGTCGGCGAGTGGAACTACACGGGCACCGGCGGCCCGACCAAGAAGAACGACCGCATCGCCTTCTGTCGCTGCGGCGCGTCGGGGGTCAAGCCGTTCTGCGACGGCACCCACCGGACCATCGGCTTCACCGCCGGCGGCGGTGAATGCCATCTGACGCCGAGGGAATGAGCCGCGCATCGCATGCGACAGCTCAGTCACCTCCTCGACAACAACCGCTCCTGGTCCGAGCGCATGCGCGCGAAGGACCCGGAGTTCTTCAGCAAGCTCTCGCGCCAGCAGTCACCGGAGTTCCTGTGGGTCGGCTGTTCGGACAGCCGCGTCCCGGCCAACCAGATCGTCGGGCTGCTGCCCGGCGAGATCTTCGTCCACCGCAACGTCGCCAACGTCGTGGTGCACACCGACCTGAACTGCCTCTCCGTGCTGCAGTACGCGGTCGACGTGCTGCGGGTCCGGCACGTGATCGTCTGCGGCCACTACGGCTGCGGCGGCGTGGCCTCGGCGCTGCGCAACGACCGCCTCGGCCTCATCGACAACTGGCTGCGCCATGTGCAGGACGTGCGCCTGAAGCACCTCGCGCTCATGGAGGCCATCGCCAGCCATGCGCAGCAGAGCGACCGGCTCTGCGAGCTCAACGTCATCGAGCAGGCGATCAACGTCTGCCAGACCACCGTGGTCCAGGAAGCCTGGGCGCGCGGCCAGCAGGTCGCGGTCCACGGCTGGATCTACAGCCTGGCCGACGGGCGCCTGCGTGACCTGCAGGTCTGCATCGGCGGCCAGGATGAACTGGTGCCGACCTACGACGCCGCGCTGGCACGGCTCGGCTGAGACAGCGGCGCGGCGGGCGCGTTGCGGTCTGCTATCGTGCCGCCATGAAACTCGGCAACGACCCGGCCTCGGCCCTGGCACTGAGCGCACTCGAGCGAGCGGTGCTGCGCGAGGCGGCACGCCGCCTCGGCGCCGACGGCGCGGGGCTCGCCATGCAGACTGCCGCCGCCCGCATCACCGGACGCACGCACAGCGGCGTCGGCTTCGTCACGCGCCTGCAGGTGCCGGAGACGGTGCTGCCGCTCGCCGCACCGCTTGTCGCCCGCATCCGTGCGGTGCACGCCTCGCACCCGATGCTGCCCGAGCCGGTCGAGTTCGTGCTGCAGGTTCGCGACGGGCGTCTCGCCAGCATCGAGGCCTTCAGCCCGGTCGGGCAATGGCCCGCGGACGAGGCGGCCTTCCGGGTGACCGGCGCAGCCACGAGTGCCTGAGGTGGCCCGCGGTTCCGGCCGTCGCGGCCGTGCTGCGACGCTGCGCGCCGTGACCCGACAGCCGCCGCTGCGCTACGTGCCGTACCGTGAGGTCGGCGCCCGCCCCCACATCGTCGTCGACGGCGCACCGCTGCCGTCCACCGTGCTGACGCTGTCGCACTGGCCGGTGAACGCCACGCCCGAGCGCTACAAGCGTGAGACCTCCACCGAGACCGCGCTCGCCTGGGTCGAGCACCACGATCCGCGCCGCCTGGCAGGCATCGTCACCAACAACCATTTCGACGAGGACGGCCTGTTCAGCATGTTCACCGTGCTCGATCCGCGCAGCGCGCTGTGCCATCGCGAGCTGCTCGCCGATGCTGCGCGGGCCGGCGATTTCGGCACCTTCCGCACGCGCGCCGCCGCGCGCCTGTGCTTCACCATCGAGGCCTGTGCCGACCCGGCGCTCTCGCCGCTCGATCACGCCACGCTGGCTGCCCGGGGCGGCGCGCGCGTGGCGGCGCTGTACCGCGCCCTGCTGCGGCGCCTGCCGCGCCTGCTCGGCGACATCGACAGGCACAGGCGCCTGTGGCAGGCGCAGGACGCGCACCTGCAGGCGAGCGAAACCCTCATCGAGAGCGGGCGCGTGGTGATCGAGGAGGAACCCGATCTCGACCTCGCCATCGTGCGCATCCCCGACGACCTGCCCGCGCGCACGGCCTGGCGCTATCTCGCGCGCGAGGCGGCGCCGGTGCATCCCTTCGCGATCCACAACCGCACCCGTTGCACGCGCCTGGTGCGCATCCAGGGGCGGCGCCTGGAGGTGCAGTTCCGCTACGAGTCCTGGCTGCAGATCCGCTCGCGCCGCCCGCCGCGGCGCGTGGATATCGGCGCGCTAGCCCGCTGGCTGAACCGCCGCGAGCGCCACGGCCGCTGGGTGTGGGAGGACCCGACCACGGCGCTGGCACCGCGCCTGGCGCTCAGCGGAGGCGGCGCGAGTTCCCTGATGCCCGAGGCGATCCTGCGCGCGCGGCGCCGCGCGCTCGTCACGCAGCCGCCGGTCTGGGACCCCTACGACTGGCGGCCACGGCCTTGACCGCCGGCACGCCGCGCGCGCATAAGGCCGGCATGGGCACCCCGGGAACGCGCGAGCGGGTCCTGACTGCCGCCTGGCTGGTGGTGTTCTGCGCCGTGCTCGCCTGGTCGGTCTTCCGGCCGAAGGACTACGCCACCTGGCTGCTCGAGGCGTTGCCGGCGCTCGCCGGTGTCGCGGTGCTCGCCGCTACGCGCCGGACTTTCCCGCTCACGCCGCTCGCCTACCTGCTGGTGCTGGTGCACGCCGTGATCCTGATGGTCGGTGCCCATTACACCTACGCGGATGTACCGGCCGGGGAGTGGTTCAGGGAGGCCTTCGGCCTCGCCCGCAACGACTACGACAAGCTCGGCCACCTCGCCCAGGGCTTCGTGCCGGCGATCCTCGCGCGCGAAATCCTGGCGCGGCTGCGCGTGGTGGCGAGCGCCCGCTGGCGCGATTTCTTCGTGGTGTGCGTCTGCCTCGCGATCAGCGCGGTCTACGAGCTCATCGAGTGGCTGGTGGCGCTGGTCTCGGCGCAGGCTGCCGAATCGTTCCTCGGCACGCAGGGCTACGTCTGGGACACGCAGTCCGACATGGCCTGGGCGTTCGCCGGTGCGCTGCTGGCGCTCGGCCTGCTCGGTCGCTTGCACGACCGGCAGATCGGGCGCCTCGCCTCAGACTGAGCCGCGGCGCGCGTCGAGTTCGGCGCAGTCGCGGCACTGCGTGGCTGCGGGGCGCACCCGCAGGCGGCCTTCACCGATCGGCTCGCCGCAGCTCACGCATTCGCCGTAGGTGCCGGCCTCGAGTCGGTGCAGTGCCGCCTCGATGTCGGCCAGTTCCTGGACCGCCTCGCTCTCCAGCGCCGAGACCACGGCCACGTTGCCGAGCTGGGCAGCCTGCTCGGCGGAATCCTGCTCGAGCGGGTTGCGGGCATGCTCGTGGATGGTGCTCACGCGCTTCTGCAGCTCGGCCTTGTGCTGCACCAGGCGGGCGCGGATCTGCTCTGTCTCATGTGGTGATCGGTCCATGACACCCCCGGCGGGTTCAGGCGCTTCGTGGCCTCAGATCGTTTCGTTCAGCAGCAGCGACATGCGCACCAGGTCGGCGAGCGAGCGCGCGTTCATCTTTTCCATCACCCGCGCCCGATGGATCTCCACGGTGCGCTGGCTGAGGTCGAGATCCATGGCGATGACCTTGTTGGCGAGCCCGCGCACCACGCAGTCCATGACCTCGCGCTCGCGCGGCGTCAGGTTGTGGAACCGCTCCAGCACGCCGCGGCGGCGGTTCTCCTCGGAGCGGTGCTCCTGGTCCCAGGTGAGGGCGTGGTTGATGCGGTCGAGCAGTTCCTGGTCGCGGAACGGCTTCTGGATGAAGTCGAAGGCGCCATGGTGCATCGCCTCCACGGCCATCGGCACGTCGCCGTGGCCGGTGACGAAGATGATGGGGATGGTGCAGCGCAGGGACTTCAGGCGCTGCTGCAGCTCCATGCCGCTCATGCCGGGCATGCGGATGTCGAGCACGATGCAGCCGGTCAATGCCGCATCCCATGCGTCGAGAAAGGCCTGCGCGGAATCGAACAACCGCGCATTCTGCCCCATGGACTTGAGCAGCATCCCCAGGGAGTCGCGTACCGCCTGATCGTCATCGATGACAAATACCTGGGCTTCCATCGCCGCAGTTTAACGCCATGGGCGGCGGCGATGGAACGACGGGAGCAGGGGGGAGAATCGGGAGCGAGCGCCAATCACTACTGAATGGACGGGGGAGCTATGGCGCCCGCCCCCGGAAACTGTGTCTCGAGGGCCTTAGTGGACCTCCATGAAATCGGGTGCCTGGGCACGCCAGGTGACCGCACTCTCGAACCGGGCCGGCTTGATCACCAGCACGTCGCAGGGTAGCCGCTCGAGCACCTGCTCGGCGGTGCTGCCGATGAAGGCCTGCTGCATCCGGGAGCGGGCGACGGCACCGAGCACTGCCAGGTCCGTGCCCGTGGAGCGGGCGACCTCGGGAATGACGTCGGCGGCGTCCCCGGCCGGCATGTCCGTGTCCGCGGCGTCGAGGCCGTGTGCGGCGGTGAGCTCGGCGAAGCGTACTCCGTGCTCGCGCTCGACGGCCTCGGCGAGGGCGCTTGCCTGCCAGCCGGTCACCGGCAGGCCGGCGGCCGGGACGAGGCTCTGGCAACAGTGCACCGCGCGCACGCGACCGCCGAGGCGCTGGGCGAGCCAGGCTGCTTCGTCGAGGAGGCGGTGATCGAGCTCGGCCGGCTTGTCGTGCTCGTGGACGGGATCGACGAAGGCGCTGATGACCGGCTGCGCCGGCCACTCGTGATCGCGCACCAGCCACAGCGGCACCGGGCAGTCCCGGATCAGGTGCCAGTCCGTGGACGTGAACAGGGCTCGTTGCAGGGGCGTGTGGAAGTGCGTGTCTTTCATCACCAGGCGCGGTTCGCAGCGCAACGTTTCGCGGATAATCGCTTCATGCAAGGGCTGGTCCCACACCACCTGCGCGTCGATCGCGAGCGTCGGATAACCGCGCGCGAGGTCGCGCAGGTCATCGAGCTGGCGGTCGAGCAGCGCCGTGCGCACACGCTGTGCCGCCTCCGGCCCCAGCCGGCGTGCCGGCAGCGGTTCGTGCAGGCAAACCAGCAACTTCAGATCGAGGCCGAGCGAGGGTGCCACCCGCGCGGCACGGGCGAGCGCAGGCTGCGTCGCTGCCTTGGGGTCCACGACCACCAGGATGCGTTGTCGCCGGGTCATCGCCGGGTCCCCCGCCGCGTCCCACACAGATCATCGATCGATCCGCGACTTTCTACCGGGCGGGCCGTCGCACGGGCATACGTTGAACCGCCTACGGCACTGCGGCCACTACGGATTGCAATTCGCGTCGATGCGCCGGCGCCGGGCTGGAGGGCGTGTCGTGGGTGAACCGCTGGCAGGAATCGCCGGCCTCGTGCTGGCCGCCGGCGCGGCAAGCCGCTTCGCCGGGCCGAAGCAGCTCGCCCGGCTCGGCGGTGAGCCGCTGGTCGTGCGCGCCGCACGGCTGGCGCTCGGATGTTGTGGGGCCGGTGTCGTCGTGGTGACCGGTGCGTATGGCGACGAGGTCGAGGCGGTGCTCGCCGGCCTGCCGGTGGTCACGGCCCGCAACCCGGACTGGGCAGCCGGCATGGGCGGTTCGCTGGCCCGTGGCGTGGCGGAGCTGCCTGCCGCCGCCAGCGCCTGTCTCGTCCTGCTCGGCGACCAGCCGGCGATCACGTCCGCGGATCTCGATCGCCTGGTGGCTGCCTGGCGGCGTGCACCCGGCGCGGCGGCCGCCGCGTCGTTTGCCGATGCGCTCGGTGCACCGGCCATTTTTCCGGCTGCACTCTGGCGGGAGCTGGCGATGCTGCAGGGTGATCGCGGCGCGCGTGCGCTCCTGGCCGCCCTGCCGCAGGTGACCGCCGTGGCGATGCCGCATGCGGCGCTCGACATCGACACGCCCGAGGACCTCGCGCGGGTGCCGCCGCCGTGAGCGGCTTGCCGCTGCGCGCGCGCCGGGTGTACCGTGGCGCGCCTCAACGACCAGGAGCCGGAACCACCGTCATGGCCCGCATCCGCGTGGAATATTTCGCCGTGCTGCGCGAGCGCGCCGGGCGCGCCAGCGAGCAGGTGGACACCGCTGCGGCGACCACGGGCGAGCTCTTCCGCGAACTGGAGGCACGCCACGGGTTCCCGCGGCTGCCGAGTCTCAAGGTGGCCGTGAATGCCGAGTTCGCGGACTGGAACCGCCGGCTCGTCGACGGCGACTGCGTCGTCTTCATTCCGCCCGTGGCGGGCGGCTGAGGCGGCCGGCGCAGCGCGCATGGACGGCCCGGGCTTTTCCTTCTCGCGCAGCGCGCTCGACGTGCCCGATCTGGCACGTGCACTGGCCGATCCGGCCTGCGGAGCGCTGGTCGGCTTCGAGGGTCGCGTGCGCGACCACAACGAGGGGCGGCACGTCGAACGGCTGGAGTACGAGGGTTACGAGGAACTCGGCCTGAAGGAAGGCGCGCGCATCATCGCCGAGGCCCTGGAGCGCTTCGACATCGCGCATGCCCGTTGCGTGCACCGGCTCGGGCTGCTCGCCCTCGGCGACATCGCGGTGTGGGTCGGCGTCAGCGCCCACCATCGCGGCGAGGCGTTCGCCGCCTGTCGCTACATCATCGACGAGGTGAAGGACCGGGTGCCGATCTGGAAGAAGGAGCACTACGCCGACGGCGATTCCGGCTGGATCAACTGCGAGGTGCGCTCCGAGGCACCCCCGCCGTGAGCCGCGTTCAGCGGCGCCGTTCGCGCTCGATCAGCTCTGACACCACCGCCAGCATTTCATCGTAGTCGTGAATGCCAGGGCCGTTGGCGGCGTACTTGCCGTTGACGATGAGCTGCGGGACGCTGCGGATCTGGTAGCGCGCGGTGAGGTCCTTGGCGCGCTTGAGCTGGCCTTCGACGGCGAACGAGCGGAAGGTCTTCTGGAAATCCGCCGCGCTCACGCCGTTGCGCTCGAACAACGCCTGGATCTCGGCCTCGTCGGTCACCATGTTCTTCTCGACGTGCATTTCGCGGAACACCGCGGTGTGGATCTCCTCGAGCTTGCCGAGCGCCTGAGCGGTGTAGAAGATCCGTGCGTGGATCTGGTTGGTCGGGTTCCACATCACCGGCAGGCGCACGAACACCACGTCACCCGGCAGGCCGGCGACCCAGGTCATGATCTTCGGGTCGAACTCGTAGCAGTGCGGGCAGCCGTACCAGAAGGCCTCGGCGACCTCGATCTTGCCCGGCGCGCTGCTGGTCCCCTGGGCGGCGGTCAGCACGGTGAAGTGTTCGCCTTCGCGGAAGCGCCACTTCGGTTCGCCGGCGGGTGGCGCCGCGCTCGCCAGCTTGAGCTGCTCGCCGCCGTCACTCGCAGCCGGTTCGGCGCTCTCCTGGACACCGGCCTCGGGCGTGGCGGCGGCTGCGGGTGCGGCCGCCGGCTGGGCAGGCTCCGCCGGGGCCTGCGGCGCACTCGGGGCCGGTGCGGGAGCCGCGGATTCGGCGGCATCCGGCGTGCTGCCATTGCTCGCCGGCCCGCCACAGGCGGTGAGCAGCGTCAGGCAGGCGAGCGCCAGCAACTGGCGGGGACGATCGACGAGGGTCACGGTCGGCATGGGTACGGCTCCGGGCGGGTCGACTCAGTGCAGGCCCTGCACATAGGAGGCGACGGCGTCGATCTCCGCATCGGTGAGTCGGGTGGCGGTGTTGCGCATCATCTGGTTCAGGTCGGAGCTGCGCTGTCCACTGCGGTAGGCGCGCAGCTGCGCGGCGACGTAGTTCGCGTGCTGGCCGGCGATGGCCGGGTAGCCGGCGGGGCCGTTGCCGTCGCCCTGCGGTCCGTGACAGGCGATGCAGGCGCTGGTCCCCGACTCCTTGTTGCCGCCGCGGTACAGGCGCTCGCCATCGGCGACGGACTTCGGGTCGGCGGTTCGCGGCAGGCGGGTCTTGGCGGCGAAGAAGGCGGCGAGGTCCGCCAGGTCCTGGTCGCCGAGTGCCATCGCCTGCGCGGTCATCAGCACGTTGCTGCGCTCGCCGCTCTTGAATGCCTGCAGGGTGCGGACCAGGTAGGTCTCGTTCTGCCCGGCGAGGCTCGGCCACTCCGGGTTCAGGCTGTTGCCGTCCATGCCATGACAGGCGGCACAGACGATGGCCTTGGCCTGTCCGGCCTCGGCCGAGCCTGCGGCGTGCGCCGATGGGCCGATCAGCGCGAGGAGGAGGGCGGCGCCGGCGAGGACCGGCAGGGTGAAGCAGGTGGAAGCCGAAGGTTTCATGGGCTCGCGTGCTCTTCTTGGGGAAGCCGAAAGACGCCTGCGGGCCTCGTGCTAGACTCGCAGCGGCGCCGCATTCTACACCAAGCCTCCCGCGGGGAGCTTCCCCGCCCGGCCGCCGGGAACCGTTGCACGAGCATGTCCGGCTACCCTGAAGCCCGTTTCCTGACGAGCGCCGGCAGCGCGCGGCAGTTCCTGCCGGACGATGGCGCCGAAGTCGCCTTCGCCGGCCGTTCCAACGCCGGAAAATCGAGTGCCATCAACGCCATCGTCGCCCGCCGCACGCTGGCTCGCACCAGCAAGACGCCCGGGCGCACGCAGCTCGTCAACTTCTTCCACCTCACCGCGGGTCGCCGGCTCGTGGACCTGCCGGGCTACGGCTTCGCGAGCGTTGCGCCCGAGACGCGCGCACGCTGGCAGGGGCTGCTCGAAGGATATTTCGCCGGACGCGGCAGCCTGCGCGGGCTGTTCCTCGCCGTCGACGCACGCCGCGGCCTCGGCGAACTCGACCTGCAGATGCTCGGCTGGTGTCGCGCGCTCGGCCGCGAGATCCACGTCCTGCTGACCAAGGCCGACAAGCTCGGCCGCCGCGAGGCTGCTGCGACGCTCGATGCTGCACGGCGTGCGGCCGGTGCCGGTGTTACGGTACAGCTCTTCTCGGCCCATGACGGCCAGGGCGTGGAAGCGGCGCGGGTGCGGCTCGGGGAAATGCTCGGCGGGTAAGGACCCGGGGCGTCGGGTTGCTGGAGGCGGGTCGTGGGATTCGGGTCGCGGGATTGGGTCGCGACTGGCGTCGCTCCTACGGGGGCGCTGATCGGACGTGGTCGCGGGAATTGGTCGCGACTGGCGTCGCTCCTACGGGGGCGCTGATCGGACGTGGTCGTGGGGTTTGGGTCGCGACTGGCGTCGCTCCTACGGCGCGCTGATCGGACGTGGTCGTGGGAATTGGTCGCGACTGGCGTCGCTCCTACGGGTGCTGATCCGGCGTGGGCT
>JADZBS010000039.1 GCA_020851975.1 Gammaproteobacteria bacterium
GGAGCGACGCCAGTCGCGACCGAATTCACCGCCGTGGCCGGGTCAGAACCCCGTAGGAGCGACGCCAGTCGCGACCCCCTGGCCCGCACTCACAACCCCGACAGATCGATCTCGTGCAGCCCGCACTCGCGCTTCAGGCCACCGAAGCGCGTCTCCTCGGCGTGGTTCACCGCGTGCAGCGGCCGCGTGCTGTGCACGTCGCCGATGGACACGTAGCCCTGTTCGCGCAGCGGGTGGTAGGGCAGGTCGTGGGCCTGGAGGTAGCGGTGCACGTCGCGGTCGGTCCAGTCGGCGATCGGGTGCACCTTCCAGCGTTCGCCGCCCGACCAGCTGATGAACTCCACGCCGGCGCGCGTCGTCGCCTGCGAGCGGCGCAGCCCGGCGAACCAGGTGCCGACGCCGAGTTCGCGCAGCGCGCGCTCCATGGGCTCGACCTTGTTCTCGCGGTTGTAGTCGTTCAAACCGTCGAGGCCCCGTTCCCAGCGCCGGCCGTGGCGGGCTTCCTGCCACGCCGGGCTGGCGGCGCTGCGGTAGATCTTCAGGTTGAGATCGAGCCGCGCGGCCAGCGTGTCGACGAACCGGTAGGTCTCCGGGAAGAGATATCCGGTGTCGATGAAGATGACCGGGATGTCCGGGCGGATGCGCGTGACCAGGTGCAGTGACACGGCAGCCTGCACGCCGAAACTCGAGGTCATCACGTGGCCGGCGGGCAGGTTGTCGAGCGCCCAGGCGATGCGCTCCCCGGCGCTGCGCCCGGCGAGCAACTGGTTGCAGTGGGCCACCGCCTGGCGACGCGAATCGTCCTCGTCCACGGCGAAACGTTCGACGGCCTCGGCGAGGCTCGGCATGGCAGCGGCCGGCACGCTCGTCAACGGGGCACTCGAGGCGGACATGGCAGCGGGCTGCTCCGGCAGACTCGTTGGGGATTGACCGGCAAGTAAGGTACAAAGGGACAGCGGCGCGCGGAACGTCGTTGTTGTTATCCCGATATGACGCGCCCGCATATTCGTCGCATCTGGCCCGGTGCAGGAAAGAAACGAGAGGTGTCGCCCATGTCCACGCTGCTTTCCCGTCGCCACGTGCTGGTGGCGCCCCCGGCCCTGCTGGCCGGCGGACTGCTCGCCACCCGGCCTGCGCTGGCCCAGGGCCCGCCCGCCGCCGCCAGGGGCGCGATCCGTCTGGCCGGCAACGAAAACCCGCTCGGGCCGGGGCCGGCGGCGCGTGCGGCGCTGGCGGCAGCAGCAGGAGATGCCTGGAAGTACCCGATGGGCGAAGAGATGGCGCTGCGCGCCATGATCGCCGAGCGCGAGGGGCTGACACCGGCGCACGTGCTGCTCGGTGCCGGTTCCTCGGAGATCCTGCACCTCGCCGCACTCGTCGCCGGTGCCGGCGGCGGGGAGATGCTGACCTGCGCGCCGACCTTCGACTATGCGGCCGGCCAGGTGCGGGCCATCGGTGGACAGGTGCGCGAGCTGCCGCTCGATGCCGCCATGCGCTTCGACCTGCCGGCGTTGCGCGTCGCGGTGTCGCAGGCCACGCGGCTCGTCTACCTGTGCAACCCGAACAATCCCACCGGCACCTGGCTGCCGGGCGGGGATCTCCGCGGTTTCATCGCCGGGCTGCCGCAGTCCGTGACCGTGCTCGTCGATGAAGCCTACCTGGAACTCGCCACGGACGTGGCCGAGCACTCCATGGTCGATCGCGTGCGCGCCGGCGACAACGTCATCGTGGCCCGCACCTTCTCCAAGCTGCATGGGCTCGCTGGGCTACGCATCGGCTACGCGCTCGCCCGTCCGGATCTCGCCGCGCGGCTGGGGCAGCTGCGGCTCGTCGCGCTCTGCGGCCCGGGCCTGGCGGCTGCGGCGGCGAGCTACAGGGATTTCGATTTCCAGGCCACGAGCCGCCGCCAGATCGCCGAGGGTGTGGCCATCACCACCGCGGCACTCGACGAGATCGGCCGGCCGCACACCGACACCCGGGGGAACTTCGTGTTCTTCGATACCGGCGCGCCGGTCGCCGCATTCCTCGGGGCCATGCGCGAACGCGGCTTCAGCCTCGGCCGGCCTTACGCGGCCTACCCGAACTGGTGTCGGGTGAGCATGGGCACCGTAGCGCAGATGCAGCAGTTCACCGGCGCACTGCGCGCCCATTTCGGGGCCTGAGAGGGGCGGTCCCGGGCCTGTCAATCGCGAGGGGCCTTCGGTAACATACCGCCGCTCGTTCGGACTCCCCCGGGTCTCCTGCCCGTGGATCGGGAAAAACCAAGGTCCGGAGCCACGCCCTGACGGGGGGCGACTGGCATCCGGCGCTGGCGGCAGCAGGCATGACTGAGACGATCAGGCTCGTTTATCAGGCGTCGAAGATGCGGCTCGGCTTCCTCATCGCGGCCTGTGCCGTCGCGGGCGTCGCCATGAGTCCAACGAACACGCTCACACCGGTGCAGCTGCTGGTGCTCGGGCTCGCCGTACTCGCGTCCTCGGCGGCGGCCGGCGCCTTCAACCAGTACTACGAGCGCGACCTCGACGGCATCATGGTGCGCACCCAGAAGCGCCCCTTTGCCACCGGCCGCTTCCGGGCCGGCCCGCTGTGGCTGTCGGGCATCGTGATCACCGTGCTGCTGTCGCTGCTGGCCACCGCCTGGGCGACCAATGTCGCCGCCACGCTGTATGTCTTCCTCGGCGCCTTCACCTACGGGGTCGTCTACACGGTGTGGCTGAAGCGGCGCACCTGGTGGAACATCGTCATCGGCGGGCTGTCCGGCAGCTTCGCCGTGATGGCCGGCTCGGCGGCGGTCGGCGCCACCTTCGACCCGGCACCGCTGATCCTGGCCATCGTGCTGTTCCTGTGGACGCCGCCGCACTTCTGGGCCATGGCCTTCGCCTGCAAGCGCGACTACGAGCGCGCCGGCGTGCCCATGCTGCCCACCGTGGTGAGCGACCCGGTGTCGACGGCCACCATCTTCGGCCACGTGCTGGCTCTGGTGCTGCTGTCCGTGGTGCCTGTGTTCTACGGCATGGGCTGGATCTACTTCCTCGGTGCCGCCGCCGGCGGTGCCTACTTCGTCTGGACGAGCTGGCAGCTCATGCGCAAGCCGACCGTGCCGCAGGGCTGGCGGGTGTTCGCCGCCTCCATCGTGCAGCTCGGTCTCCTGCTCACGGCGGCCATTCTCGACAGCCTCTTGCTTCGCTGACGCCACTGCGGCACCTTCTCCGGCGATCGGCAGGCCGCGCAGGTCGTCCGTCACGGCGCGGCCACCACCCCCCCCCAGGAGATCGCTTCATGGAAACCACCCGCAGGGACGTGCTGTCCTTCGCCTCCGTCGGTGCGCTCGGCGCCGCCACCCTGGCGATCGGCGCCTATTCGCGGACGGCGGCAGCAGCCGAGGGCAGCACCGGCGGCAAGGGTCCGGCTCTCGCAGGTCCCTACCTCGACCTCGGCACGGGCAAGGGCAACCAGATGGCCTATGCCCGCATCCAGGGCGATACCGACTGGGGCAAGCAGAAATATTTCTGGTTCAAGGGCTACGTCAACGCGGTGCAGCCCGGCAAGCGCATCGTCGATCTCGTCGGCGCACAGGGCTTCGGCGCGATCCGGCTGGTGCAGCGCCCGGATGGGGCCATCGAGCGGCTGTGCCGCGAGATCATCCTCTACACCGACCTGCGCAGCGGCGAGGTGCTGGGCGAGTGGCGCAACGCGCTCACCGGCGAGATGGTCACGCCGGTGCACGTCGACAACGATCCGTTCAACTACCTGATCGAAGAGTATTTCCCGCTGCCGCCGTCATTCGGCGGCCTGAACAGGGAAGGCCCGCCCCCGAAGCGACCGCCCTTCCGGCTGCCCTGGTACCAGCACGGCGACTGGATCGACATGGAGATCCACATCCACCTGGTCTACCCGAGCGCGCTGCAGCCGGAGCAGTGGCCGCGCGAATCGGCCGGTCCCACGGCGCAGGTGTCGGAGTATTTCGCACACTCCATCCGCGCCGAGGATCTGCAGAACCCGAAGCTCACGACCGTCGGCTACAAGGGCACCTGGAACCGTGTCACGCCCTGGCTGCCGTGGATGCTGATGGGGCAGGTGCCCGGCCACTGCCTGTACAACTGTTTCATGGGCACGACCACGAATCTCGAGGAGATCTTCGCCCGTCCGGTGCTCGACTACGCGGAGAAGCACTACGCGAAGTACTTCAACGCCCCGGAGAAATGGACCGGCGAGCCGAGTCTCTCCAGCCTCGAGCACTACGCCCGCACGCAGCAGCCGAAGCCGCCGAAAGCGCCCTGAGTGCAGGAAACCTGGCGGCTGAATCCGTGAAAGCGCCATCCGGGGCGAGAGGGCGGACCAGCGCGCAGCCGGCCCGTGCGGCGACGGTGAGGCATTTCGTCGCGGGTGCTGGATCGGGCTTGCTGCGTATGAGAGTGTCACACGCCGCCCGATCGGGCGCACCACCAGGCGCTGTACGGACTCGTGCGGTGCCATCACGGCAGGGAATCGCGGGATGACCGACAAAGCGAACCGCTTCGGACCCTTCTGGCTGCAGCCGGGCGTCACCGCTGGCAACATGCTCACGCTGTTCGCCGGCGCCTATTCGACGATCGGCCTGCTCACGTTCATCGCGCTCAGCACGCCCTATGTCCTGACGGTCTACCTGCAGGTGCCGCAGGGCGAGCAGGGTGCCGTCAGCGGCTACCTGCACACCTTCCAGGAGGTGATCGCGATCGCCGTGTTCGGCCCGCTCGGCGTGCTCGCCGACCGCATCGGCAGGCGCGCCGTCTACGTCGGCGGCCTGGTGCTGATGGGCATCGCCTACGCGCTGTACAGCTACGCCACCTCGTTGCCGGAACTCTACGTCTACCGCTTCGTCTACGCCGTGGGCATCGCGGCCGGCACCGGCATGCTCGGCACCATCGGTCCGGACTACACCGAGGAGCGGTCGCGCGGCATCGCCGTGGCGTTCACGGGCATCCTCAATGCGCTCGGCGTCATCACCGTGACCATCGGCCTCGGCAAGCTGCCGCACTTCTTCGTGGAGCGGGGCGCCAGCCAGGAAGCTGCCGGGCACGATGCGCACTTCGTGGTGGCCGGGCTGTGTTTTGCCTTCGCGCTGCTGCTCGCCGTCGGCCTGAAGGGCGGCACCGTGGTGGCGCGCACCGAGCGGTTGCCGGTGCGGGAGCTGTTCCGCAGCGGCCTCGCCGAGGCGCAGGCCAACCCGCGCATCGCGCTCTCCTACGTCTGTGCCTTCATCGCGCGCAGCGATCTCGTGCTCCTCGGCACCTACAGCGTGCTCTGGGGCACGACGGCCGCAGCAGCACAGGGCATGGATGCGGCGCAATCGCTGGCCGAAGGCCGCAAGGTGTTCGCCACGGCGAGCTTCGCGGCGCTGCTCTGGCTGTTCGTCATCGGCTTCGTGCTCGACCGCGTCAACCGCGTGACCGGCATCATCGTCTGCATGACGATCGCCTGCGCCGGCTACCTCGGCACCATGCTGATCGACGATCCGCTGTCGACGACCGCGATACCGCTGCTGGTACTGCTCGGTATCGGCCAGATCAGTGCCTTCGCCGGGGCGCAGACGCTGATCTCGAAGGAGGCCGCACAGGCCAACCGGGGCTCGGTCATCGGCATGTTCAACATGTTCGGCGCGGTCGGGATCCTGGTCTCGACCTTCGTCGGCGGGATCCTCTTCGACAGCGTCGGGCCGCACGCGCCGTTCGTGTTCGTGGGCGTGCTGACGCTCGGGCTGATCGCAGCGGCCGTCGTCTGCCGCATCAAGGCACCGGGGCCGCTGTCGGACCGCGGTGTGGCCACCGCGGTGGCGCTGCACTGATCGGCGGAAACGTGCGGCCCGGCCGCACCGCCGTGGCTGCGTTCAGGCGGCGACGCTGAATCCCGCTTCCGCGATGGCCTTCTCGATGGCCGCGCGCTGGATCTGTGCCGGGTCGAATTCCACGGAAACGACACCGGCGTTGCGGTCGGCCCTGGCGGAGGCCACGCCCTGGCGGCTGGTCAGCGCATTCTGCACGCTGCGCTCGCAGCCGCCGCAGGTCATTCCCGATACCTTGATCTGTACGGTTTCCATCGTCGGTCTCCCGGTTCTTGCGTGTTCGTTGTTCAGGGCCGCGGATCCGCCACCCGTGGCGGTCGCCAGCGGCGCAGCAGCAGTGAATTGCTGACCACGCTGACGCTGCTCATCGCCATGGCGGCTCCGGCGATCGCCGGGGTCAACAGCCCCAGCGCCGCCAGCGGAATGCCGATCACATTGTAGATGAACGCCCAGAAGAGGTTCTGCCGGATCTTGCGGAAAGTTGCCCGGCTGGCGGCGATGGCCCCGGCCACCAGCTGCGGGTCGGCGCGCATCAGGGTGATGCCGGCGGTTTCCATGGCGATGTCGGTGCCGCTGCCCATGGCGATGCCGACATCGGCAGCGGCGAGTGCCGGGGCGTCGTTGATGCCGTCACCGACCATGCCGACGACGCGACCGGCACGGGCGAGCTCGGCGACGACCTCGGCCTTGCCGTCGGGGCGCACGCCGCCGCGGGCCTCGTCGATGCCGACCTCGGCGCCGATTACCTCGGCCACGCGCGCCGCGTCGCCGGAGACCAGCAGGCTGCGCACGCCGATGTCGCGCAGGGCGGCCACGGCCGCGCGCGCCTGCGGGCGCAGGGGATCGGCGATGGCCATGATGCCGATGATGCCGGCGGCATCGGCGAGCCAGATCACGGTGCGTGCCTGGTCCTGCCAGATGCGGGCGCGCTCGGTCTCACCCTGTGTGTCGATCCGGCGCTTTTCCAGCGCACGCGCGCTGCCGATCAGGATCTCGCGGCCCGCGACGGTGCCGACCACACCGTAGCCGGTGTGGCTGCGGAAGGCGGTGACGGGCTCGGGCCTGATGCCGCGCGCGGCGGCGTGGTCCATGACGGCGCGCGCCAGCGGGTGCTCGCTCGCCTGTTGCACGGATGCGGCCAGGCGCAGCAGCTCGTCCTCCGTGCCGCGCAGGGCGTGCATGGCGACCACGGCCGGGTGGCCGGCGGTGAGCGTGCCGGTCTTGTCGAAGATCACGGTATCGACGCGGTGCGCGCGCTCGAGCGCGGTGACGTCCTTGATCAGGATGCCGGCGCGCGCCGCCGCACCGGTGCCGGTCATGATGGCCGTCGGCGTGGCGAGCCCGAGCGCACAGGGACAGGCGATGACCAGCACCGAGACCGCCGCGACGAAGGCGTGCTCGAACTGGCCGTCGTGGAGCATCCAGCCGGCGAAGGCGAGGGCGGCAATGACCACCACCACCGGCACGAACACGGCGCTGATGCGGTCGACGAGCCGCTGCACCGGTGCCTTGCCCGCCTGGGCGTTCTCGATCAGGCGGATGATGCGGGCGAGCGTGGAGTCCTCGCCGACGGCGGTTGCCTCGATTTCGAGAAGCCCCGTGCCGTTGATCGCCCCGCCCGTGACGTCGGCACCCGGGGCCTTGGGCACCGGCAGGCTCTCGCCGGTGATCAGCGCCTCGTCGACCTCGCTCTCGCCGCCGATCACGCGCCCGTCCACCGGGATGCGCTCGCCGGGGCGCGCCACCACCCGGTCGCCGGCGCGCACCTCGGCGACCGGAACTTCGACCTCCGAACCATCGCCGCGGCGCAGGCGCGCGGTCTGCGGGCGCAGGTCCATGAGCTGGCGGATGGCAGCCGTGGTACCGCGCTTGGCGCGCGTCTCCAGGTACTTGCCGAGCATCACCAGCGTGATCACGACCGCCGAGCCTTCGAAGTACAGCCTCCCGGCGGCCGCATCGCCGAGCGTGGCGACGAGCCAGACGCTGTACGCCCAGGCCGCCGTGGTGCCGAGCGCCACCAGCACGTCCATGTTTCCCGACCTGGCCCGCAGCGCCTTCGCGGCCCCGCGGTAGAAGCGCGCGCCGCAGACGAACTGGACCGGCGTGGCGAGCAGCAGCTCGACCCAGGGCCCAAGGTGCCAGTGCAGCCCCGCCGTCATGGCCACCATCTGGCCCACCAGTGGCGCAGTCAGGGCCGCCGCGACCCCGAGCATGAGCAGCTCGCGCCGTGCCGCCTGGCGCTCTTCCTCGCGGTGCCTTGCCTCCGCCAGCGCCTGGTCCTCGGCCGCCGGGCGCAGGCGCGCCTCATAGCCCGCTCGCGCCACGGCCGCCGCGAGATCATCGGCGGTGACCAGTCCCGTCACGGCCTGCACGTCGGCTCGCTCGAGCGCCAGGTTCACGTTCGCCCCGGTCACGCCGGGCACGGCGCGCAGCGCCTTCTCCACGCGCGGGGCGCAGGCACTGCAGGTCATGCCGCCTACGGGGAAGGAAAACGACTGCGCTGGCACCTGGAAGCCGGCGCGCACCACCGCGTCGGCGACCGCGGCCGCGCTGGTCGCTGCCGGGTCGAAGCGCACATCGGCGCGCTCGAGGGCGAAGTTGACGGCGGCGTCGCGAACGCCGGGTGCGCGGGCGAGGGCGCCCTCGAGCCGCGTGGCGCAGGCGCTGCAGGTCATGCCGGCGACTGGCAGGCTGACCTGCCCGCCAGCAGCCCCGCGCAGGTCGGCGGATTGCGGCACTGCACTCATGGCTGGAAGACTCCGGATGTCATCGCCGGATGGTAGTCGCCGCCCGCCGCCCGGGCAATGGTTTTGACCCGAAACCATCTCCTTCCGCCTGCCGCACCCCCTGTCGAAGCACCTTGTAGGAGCGACGCCAGTCGCGATCTGTTCTTCGCGATTCTTTCTTCATTACCGCCCGCCAGTCGCTGGCGGCTCCCCAGCGGGACGCTCCCTGCGGGCATCCTGCCCTGCGGTCGCTCGGGTCTCGCAGGCGCTCGGCATCCTGCCTCGCTGGCTCGACACGCCCGCCGGGGAGCCACCAGCGACAGCCTGTTCGAGGGTCGCCACGCAACCGGGCAGGGTTCCCGCGGTTCGCGACGATGTCCGCAAGGGCTGCCGTCGGCACCCGGTCGTCGGGCGTGCGCCGCAACGGTTTGGAGCACCGTGTAGGAGCGACGCCAGTCGCGACCCTTTTCTTCGCGATTCTTCATCTTCACGACATCGCGAAAAGATCGCGACTGGCGTCGCTCCTACCCGGTGGTTGAAGATCGCGACTGGCGTCGCTCCTGCAGGGTGGCTCCTGCAGGGGCGCGGCGGGAGGATCAGTCGTGGCCGGGCAGGAGCGGGTGGCGGGAGGAGAGGGTGAGGCGGCGCTGGCGGCTGTGGAAGAGGTGCAGGTACGCGCCGAATACCTCGCGGCCGAGGGCGAGCGAGCGGGCGATGTGCGCCCGGGTGTCCGCCAGGATGCGGTCGGGATGAAAGTCCGGCCCCAGGCAGTCGATCTCGCGCGCCATCACCGGCGTGTGCAGCCAGCGCCGGATCAGCGGCTCGTCCACCTCCAGGTGGAACTGCAGGCCGTAGACGTTCTCGCCGTAGCGGAAGGCCTGGTTCGTGCAGCTCGGCGAGGTGGCGAGGTGCGCCGCGCCGGCGGGGATCTCGAAGGTGTCGCCGTGCCACTGGAAGATCTTCTCGGTCGCGGCGAAGCGTCCGAACAGCGGGTCAGCGGCGCCGTCTGGTGTGGGGCGCACGTCGTACCAGCCGATCTCGCGTTCCGGGTTGCGTGTCACGCGGGCGCCGAGCGCGCGGGCGATGAGTTGCGCACCGAGGCAGATGCCGAGCACCGGCAGGCCGCGGTCGACGGCGGCGCGGATGGCATCAGCCTCGGCGCCGAGGTGCGGGTAGCGTTCCACCTGGTCACAGTTCATCGGGCCGCCGAGCACCACCAGGCCGTGGTAGCGGTCGATCGTCGGGAGCGCATCGGCCTGACGGCTGAAGTTGAGGTAGCGGATGCGAAAGCCTGCCTCCCGCATCATCGGGTCGAGCGTCCCGAGGATCTCGTGGGGCACGTGCTGGAACACCAGGATGCGGCGCATGGCGGGGAGGGATTCTAGCGCCGTGCCGCGTGGTGCGGGCGGGCGCCGGTCACGGCTCAGTCCTGCAGCCGGAAACGATCGGCGTCCTGCCAGGCCGGGAACTTCTCGCGGTAGCGCACCAGCGCGTCGCCGTCGAGCCGCAGCGTCGCGCTGCCCTCGCCGTCGCCGAGGTCGGCCAGCAGGCCGCCGAGCGGGTCGGCGGCGAGGCTGTCGCCGCAGTAGGAGATGCCATTGCCGTCGGTGCCGACGCGATTGACGCCGATGGCGTAGCACTGGTTTTCGACCGCACGTGCCGGCAGCAGCGTGCGCCAGGCGCTGCGTCGCGCCGCGGGCCAGCTGGCGACGAAGAGCTGCAGGTCGAAGTCATCGACGCCGCGGCTCCACACCGGGAAGCGCAGGTCGTAGCAGACCAGCGGGCACACCCGCCAGCCGGCCACCGTCATCACATGTCGCGCGGTACCGGCGCTGTAGCGTTCGTGCTCGCCGGCCATGCGGAAGAGGTGCCGCTTGTCGTACCACTGCACCGTACCTTCCGGTGGCACCCACAGCAGGCGGTTGTAGAAGCATCCGGCATCCCGGATCGCGAGGCTGCCGCACAGGGTCACGCCGAGGCGTGCGGCGGTGGCGATCATCCAGGCGACCGTCGGCCCGTCCATGGGTTCGGCACAGCGGTCGGGTTCCAGGGTGAAGCCCGTGGCGAACATCTCGGGCAGGACGACGAGCGTCCCGCATTCGCCGAGCGCCTCGAGGCGTGCGGCG
Source organism: Gammaproteobacteria bacterium (assembly GCA_020851975.1). GTDB lineage: Bacteria > Pseudomonadota > Gammaproteobacteria > Steroidobacterales > QUBU01. The sequence goes on from JADZBS010000039.1 coordinate 10,674, forward strand.
AACCGGCGCCGGTTCGCCTCCGGGTCGAGCCAGGCGAGATCCGCCTGCACCAGCGTCACCGTCAGATCGTGCACAGGATCTCCGCCGCCCGCCGCAGCGTGCCTTCGTCCTTGGCGAAGCAGAAACGCAGCAGGCGCGAGCCCTCCGGCTCCGCGCTGAACACCGACACCGGGATGCTTGCGAGACCCGCTTCGCGCGTCAGCCGGCGCGCGAAGTCGACGTCGGCTTCGTCGCTGACGGCGGCGTAGTCGAGGAGCTGGAAATAGGTGCCGCGCGCGGGCGTGAAGCGGAAACGCGAGGGCGAAAGCAGCCGGCAGAACAGGTCGCGCCGGGCCTGGTAGAAGCGGCCGAGGTCGAGATAGTGATCCGGATCGCTCTCCAGGAAGGCCGCGAGCGCGTGCTGCACCGGGGTGACGACGCAGAACTGCACGAACTGGTGCACCTTGCGGAACTCGGTGGTGAGATCGGGTGGCGCCACGACGTAGCCGACCTTCCAGCCCGTGGCGTGGCAGGTCTTGCCGAACGAGGACACCACCAGGCTGCGCGCGGCCAGTTCCGGGTGACGCAGCAGGCTCTCGTGGCGTGCACCGTCGAAGACGATGTGTTCGTACACCTCGTCGGCGAGGAGCAGGATCGGCCGGTCGCGCACCACGGCTGCGAGCTGCGCCAGGTCGTCGGCGCCGAGCACGGCGCCGGTCGGGTTGTGCGGGGAGTTCAACACCAGCAGGCGCGTGCGCGGTGTCAACGCGGCCTGCACCCGTTCCCAATCCACGCGGAAGGCCGGCGGCACGAGCGGCACGTGCACCGTGCGCGCCCCGGCGAGCCGGATTGCCGGCTCGTAGCTGTCGTAGGCGGGGTCGAAGACGATCGCCTCGTCGCCCGCGCCGACGCAGGCCTGGATGGCACAGTAGAGCGCTTCCGTGGCGCCGGAGGTGACCGTCACCTCGTGCACCGGATCCGTGCGCCGGCCGTACAGCGCTTCGGTCTTGCGCGCCAGCGCTTCGCGCAGCGCCGGCAATCCCGCCATTGGTGCGTACTGGTTGTGGCCGGCACGCAGCGCCGCGACGACACCCTCGGCCAGTGCGGCAGGCACGGGGAAGTCCGGAAACCCCTGCGCGAGATTCAGCGCGCCGCAATCGGCGGCGAGTTGCGACATCACCGTGAAGATGGTGGTGCCGATATCGGGCAGCTTGCTCGGGACAGGAAACACCAGAGTCGCCGGGTGGTTGGTGTGATTCGGACGGGGCGACATTCTCCACGTCGATCGCGGTGGCCGACAGTCCCTTCGACGTCGACCACAGGCGCCAATGATTTGACACCCCGATGGCCGTCACCGATGATACCGCCGGCGGCGGATTTCCGGGCAGTCGCGCGCAGCGCGCAGCGAGGCACGGGTTCCGCCAGGCGCCATTCCCGCAGCGAGCACGGCAGGTACCGATGACCGAAGCGAGCCACGCTCCCACGACCGGTGTCGGCGAGCCGATCGAACGTTTCACACCGGGTGCCGCGCCGGGCAGCGACCCGCTGCTGAGCGCGGAAGCCATCGCCAAGGCGCGTGCCCTGTATTTCCCGACCGGCCAGAGCCCGCGCATGACGGTCGTGCGCCGGCTGCTCGAGCAGGTGGCGCCGTTCAACACCAACGTGCTGATCACCGGGGAGTCCGGCACCGGCAAGGAATGGGCGGCGCGCTACGTGCATGCGCTCTCGCCCCGCCACGACCAGGCTTTCGTGCCGGTCAACTGTGGCGCCATTCCCGCGGATCTCCTCGAGAGCGAACTGTTCGGTCACGAGAAGGGTGCCTTCACCGGCGCCATCGCCACCCGCGTCGGACGCTTCGAGGCCGCCGAGGGCGGCACGCTGTTCCTCGACGAGATCGGCGACATGAGCCTGCCGATGCAGGTCAAGCTGCTGCGTGTCCTGCAGGAGCGCGTCTACGAGCGGGTCGGCAGCAACCGCAGCCGCAGCTGCAACGTGCGCATCATCGCGGCCACGCACCGCAATCTCGAAGAGGCCATCCGCGAGGGGAAGTTCCGCGAGGACCTGTTCTACCGGCTGAACGTGTTCCCGATCGAGCTGCCGCCGTTGCGCGAGCGCAAGGAGGACCTCGCCGAGCTGGTGGCGAACATCCTCGAGCGCTGCGGCCGTCATGGCCAGGAACCGGTGCAGATGACCGGCGGGGCGCTGCGCATCCTGCGCTGCTACGACTGGCCGGGCAACATCCGCGAGCTGGCGAACCTGATGGAGCGCCTGTGCGTCCTGCACCCGGGCAAGCCGGTCGACATTCCCGACCTGCCGAGCCGCTACACGGCGAATGCGCCGCTGCGCGAATCCGATCGCGACGTCGTCGCGCGGCGTGCCGCGGCCGGCCCGCAGCCGCAGGACTTCGACCTGCCGACCGAAGGCGTGCCGCTGAAGACGTACATCGAGAACATCGAGATTGCGCTGATCCGCCGCGCGCTGGTGGATACCAAGGGCGTGGTGGCGCACGCCGCGCAGCGGCTGCAGATCCGCCGCACCACGCTTGCCGAGAAAATGAAGCGCTACGGCATCCACGCCGAGGCATCCGACGCGGTGGTCGCCGACGCCTGAGCGCGGCACCGTGTAGGAGCGACCGGTAGGAGCGACGGGTAGGAGCGACGCCAGTCGCGACCTCTTTATCCTCGCGATCTCTATTCTCCGCGACCCCCTCTCTCCTCTCCCTCACCGCCCGGCCGCCGTCGGGGGAAGGAAAGATCGCGAAGAAGATCGCGACTGGCGTCGCTCCTGCCCAGTGCTCCCAACCGTCGGCGCACACGCCCGACGACCGGGCGCCGACGGCCGCCCTTTCGGCGTTGTCGCACGCAGCGACAGCCACACCTCGCCAACGCGACCGTTGATCAGGCCGCCGCTGGCGGCTCCCCGGCGGGCGTGTCGAGCCAGCGAGGCAGGATGCCGAGCGCCGGCGAGACCCGAGCGACCGCAGGGCAGGATGCCCGCAGGGAGCGTCCCGCCGGGGAGTCACCGGCGA
>JADZBS010000040.1 GCA_020851975.1 Gammaproteobacteria bacterium
CGCCAGCAGCACCACCAGGGCCAGGGATTTCACGATGCTCATGGGCAAGACCCCTGCGCTCGGTCGCCGACGCATGCGATGCTCCGGCGCGCTACTTCGCGTGCATTGCCTTGATGTCCGCAACCCGCCCCGAATCGTGGCAGACCATGCAGGTCTCCACCGTGCCCAGCGCCGCGTCGCGCCGAACGTAGATCGAGCCGCCGTTGGTCTCGATGTGCGCCCGCGCCACGGTCGAGTCGTGGCAGGCGAAGCAGGCCGTCGTGATCGGCGAGTTCACCCGCGTCTGCGGATCCGCGGCGACCGTACCTCCCGGCGGGTTGGACACGACCGTGCCGTCGGGTTTGCAGGAGTTGGCGGTCGCGAGCCCGGCGTTGTAGCCGAAGCCGATGCCGTAGTTGACCCCCGCCGTGATGTAGGGCGACAGCCCGTAGGCGCCGACCGCCGTCTGCGGTGTCGAGGTACCGGCGACGCAGGCGCCCGCGCCACTGCTGTACGAGTAGGTGGTGATCGACGTGCCCTCCTTCGCATTGAAGATGCCGGTCGCCACCGTCCGGTACAGCCGGCTCGGCAGCGCGCTCTGCGATGTGCTGGCACTGAAGTCGTAGGTATCTCGCCGGTGGCAGGTCTCGCACTGCTTCAGCACGCCCGGGAACTTGACGTCGGCGAAGGACTCGCCCACCGCCCCCGCATGCCACGTGAAGGCCTGCGTGCGCTTCGCACCGGCGTGGATCGCATGGATGTAGCTCGTCGAGTCGGCCGACCAGCCGCTGCTGGTGAGGTTGGGGTTGTGGCACCAGGAGCAGGTCGTCGCGTCGTTGCGCTGTCCCGCATGGAAGGCATCCTCGGTGAAGGTACCGAGTTCCTGGTGGCAGTTGTTGCAGCGCGCGTCCTCGACGACCGGCCGCCGCCCGGTGTAGCCGGTCGCCACCTTCTGCGCCGTGGGTGTGATGACGATCAGGCCGCCGATCGGGTTGGCCGCGCCGGCCGGCGAAGGCGACACCGGGTAGTTCGCCAGATTGGTCTGCGTCAGCGGCAGCGTGCTCGTCACGGTGTAGGAGAAGCCCAGACCACCGGTCAGCATCACCGCGTTGTCGGGGATCTGCACGCCGGTGAGCGTGACCGTGTAGTAGCCGTCGGCATCCGGGCCCGCCAGCGTGCCCGCGCCGGAGCCCGTCGTGGCGGTGCCCGCCCAGATGCTCCTGAGGTAGCCCGTGACGCTCGCGTTGAAGTCGGCCGGTGCGGCGATGCCGTCCTGCGGCACCGCGAACACGAACATCGCACTCGGCGCGCCCATGAAGTTGTCCCACATCTCCTTGCGGCCGGTCGCCGGGTTGACCGCGGCCGTGGCAAAGGCGTTGAAGTCGGCGCGCTGCCCGTTCTGCAGCAGGCGGAACACCATCACCGGCTGCTTGCTCGCATTGCGCGCGACGCTCTTGATGTCGTAGCTGACCTTGATCGCCCCGGCCGGCAGGCGGCTCGGGTTCGAAGCGATCCAGGCTGCGTTGGTGAAGGCATTGCCGCCCGTCACGTGCAGCGCGCTCGCCGTATTCGGCGGAATCACCGGGAGGTGATAGACGTCGATGTTGCCCGGCGTATGGCAGGTGGCGCACTGCGAGTCATCCGATTGCGACAATCCGCCGTGCGCGAAGCCGTTGAAGCGGGTCGTCTGAGTCAGCCCCTGGAGCGCATCGGCCAGCGTCACGCCCAGGCCGGTCGCGAAATCGATGCCATCATGGCAGGCACCGCAGGCGAGGCGGCTGGGGGCGTTCTTCCAGTTGTCGCCCTGTGCGGTCTGGTTCCTGGTCGTGTCCGTCCCGCCGTCATGGCACTTGGTGCAGTTGCGCAGGTCCTGCGGATAGAGGGTCTCGTTGTACAGCACGCCGGCGTAGTTGTAGTTCTTCTTCGCCAGCAGCTCGCCCATGTGAATCTTGTGGATGTGGTTCGGCAGATTGCCCACTGCCCGCCCGTTGACGCGGTACGTCGCGCTCGTGAAGGTCAGCGTGCTGGTGTCGAGCGCCGCCTCGGCGCGGCCGTACTTGCGCTGCTCGGTGTGGCAGACCACGCAGTAGCGCGTGTCGTTGCGGTTGCCACCGTGGAAACCCGCGGCGGAACTCTCCGGGTTGTCGCCCGGGATGCCGCCGAGCTGGCGATGGCATTCCTCGCACTTCGCGGTGGCTGCGATCTCGCGCCCGGAGGCGGTCGCGATCGCGCCCGTGGCCGGGACGAAATCATAGATGACGTCCTTCGGGTGCGTCATCGGCACGCTCGCGTAGCCGGGCACCGCGACGCCGTTGGGGGTGTTGCTGCCGGTGCCCGGCGCGTCGCCCGAGACCTGGATCGTCAGCCGGTGCACCAGGTTCGGCTCGTAGGTGAGATCGCCGAGGTCGGCCTTGTCGTTCGGGGCGCTGACCGTCATCGCATCGACCTGCGACTTGATCTGCGTGACGTCGCGGTAGAACGTGTAGATGTAGCTGCCGTCGCCCTTATCGACCAGCGTGCCCGTGTTGTCGGTGCCCGGGCGCGACGGCGCCGCGGCCGCGGTCGTCGTCGGTACGCTGGTGACGATGTAGCTCACCCACTTGCTCGGACTGCCGTCGGTGCCCGGCACCAGCTTGGCCAGCGCGAAGGCGAGGTTGGTGAGCCCCGGCACCGTGGCCGTGCTGCTCCTGGAGGTGTTGCCCAGGCCGACCACGGGATTCCCCGCCGCGTCCGCGACCTTGAAGCCGACCACCGGTGCGCTGGCGATGGAGACGCTGGTGACCGTGACCTGCGGCGCGAGCGCAGCCCACATCGCCAGGTCGGCGTCCGACGGCGCATTGGCGTTGCTCGGGATCTGCACGGCGTTCGAGCCGGTCGGTCCCGGCGGACCTTGCGGCCCGGGGGGGCCTTGCGTGCCGGGATTGCCCTGCGGACCGGTGGGTCCGGCGGAGCCGCTGCCGCCACAGCCTGGCAGCGCCAGCGCACCTGCGGCCAGTACGGCCACCAGGCCCCATCTCAGCGTCGCGGTCTTCATTTTCCTATTCCTCTTCGCCGGGCTCCCGGTACTCCTTCGGCAGGTGATGCGCGATCCCCTTGTGACAGTCGATGCAGGTCTGCCCCTGGACCCGGGCGGTCATGTGCTTCTTGAACACCGTGAGCCTCTGGGCGCTCCCGCTCATGGCCTCGAAGCTGTGGCAATTGCGGCACTCGCGCGAGTCCGAGGCCTTCATGCGTTCCCATTCGTCCGTCGCCAGCGCCATGCGCGCGGCCTCGAACCTGGCTGGCGTGTTGATGGCACCGGTCAGCTTGCCCCACAGCTCGAAGCTGGCGCGTGCCTTGCGCAGCATCATCGGCCCCCAGGAATGCGGCACGTGGCAATCGGGACAGGTCGCGCGCACGCCGGTGCGGTTGCTGTAGTGGATGGTCCCCCGGTATTCCTCGTACACGGTGTCGCGCATCTCGTGGCACGAGATGCAGAACGACAGCTGGTTGGTCATCTCGATGCCGGTGTGCAGCCCGCCCCAGAACAGGATGC
>JADZBS010000041.1 GCA_020851975.1 Gammaproteobacteria bacterium
CCCCACCCCGACCCCGACCCCGACCCCCGCCCCGAACCCAGCCCTCAGGGCCGGAAATTCATGATCGGTTCGAAGACCCCGGCCTTGAAGATCAGCAGGCGGTAGGCGTAGTAGCCGGCCAGCATGGCGGCAGCAGCCAGCGCGACGGTGCCGAATCCCTCGCCGCCGAAGGCGAGCAGCAGCGCCGGCACCACCAGACCGACGGCGCAGACGACACCCCAGAACCAGGCCGCGAAATAGCTGCGTGTCAGGAGTTCGACCGACTTGCGCCCGCCGGGCGAGCCGTGATGCGCCGCGTGGAGCAGGCTGAGGAGCACCATCGCGATGGCGAGGAGCCCGATCAGTGCGCCGGTCAGCAGGGCCGAGCGCAGGTCCGGCGCCATGGCGAGGAAGCCGTTCCAGCCCGCCGCGAGCGTGAGCAGCACGCCGCCCGTGGCGGCGTAGAGCAGGCTCGACACCGGCATCAGGCCCGTGTTCCACAGCGAGATCGCCGTGGAGTGCGACATGGCGAAGCCCTGGTAGGTCATCACCACGAGTGCCGAAGCGGCGGCAGCGAGTTGCAGCAGCAGCGCCACCGCGGAGTCCGGTGCCAGCGCTCCGGTCCAGGTGACGAGCGCGTGCAGCCCGCCGAAGCCCATCAGGCCGACGATGCCCATCAGGCCGCGGCTCACCCAGGAACGATCGGGCCGCAGGATCGCCCGCCAGGACTTGCCGGGCACGCCCATGTGCGAAAGGTGGAACCAGCTCTTCAGCACGCCGGTGATCAGCAGGCCGGCGACCATGCCGCCGGCGAAACCGCACAGCAGGGAAACGAGGAACAGGCCGGCGCCGAGTTCGCCGAAGAAGAAGGCATTGGCCATCGGCGTATCCCAGTAGCGCTGGAAACGGTAGCCGACGGCGAAGCTGTCGCCGACGATCGGTAGGTCTCTGGTTGCCACGGCAGTATTCCCCCGCTCGAATTTCGCTCAGTCGATGTAGTAGACCTTGGGCCGGGTGTTCTTCTCCGGTAGCGGCTGGCGGCCGCCGCGCTCGCGGATGAGCCGGCTCGCCTTGCTGTTCGGGTCGTCGAGGTCGCCGAAGATGCGCGCATCCGTCGGGCAGGTGACGACGCAGGCCGGGTCGAGACCGGCATCGACGCGCCCGCTGCAGAAATCGCACTTGGTGACCATCCCGGGCGTGAAGCGCACGTAACCCTGCTTCTCGAACGGCGTCACTTCGCCAGTGCCGAACAGGCCCGCCTTGAAGCTCTCGGCCTTCAGCTCCGTGCGCTGGTCGTACGGACAGGCCACGGCGCAGGAGCCGCAGCCGATGCACTTTTCCGGATCCACCATGACGATGCCGTCCGGCCGCGTGTAGGTCGCCCCGCTCGGGCAGACCTTCTGGCAGGGGGCATCCTCGCAGTGGTTGCACAGCGTCGGGATGTAGACGCGGTTGACCGTCGGGTAGACGCCGTATTCCTGGCTCAGGGTGCGGGTGAAGAACACGCCGTCGGGCAGGGAATTCTCCTGCTTGCAGCCGACGACGCAGGCGTTGCAGCCGATGCAACGCTTCAGGTCGAAAACCATGCCATAGCGTGCCATCAGTGTTTCCTGCCCTTGCCCGGAAGTGCGATCTCGTCGACCAGGTCGTACACGGAGCCGCCGTCCTTGAGGAACTGCGGCCAGTCATCGAGCCTGGTGATCCTGAGCTTGCAGACGGTCTCCGGCTGGCCGGTGACGCCGTCGGTATTGCGCAGGTCGTAGGGAAGCAGGTCGTTGAAGTGCCCGCCGGCGTGCTTCACGCCGCCCAACTTGCCCTTGGCGCGCGACAGCGAGTTCGACACGCCGAGCGTGTCCGGGTGCCAGCCCTCGGAGAGGCCGAGCCGGCCGTAGATCCGGCCGTAGGGCGACTCGACCTTCAGGATGTCCGTCGCCTTCAGCCCCTTCTTCGCCGCGGTCTGCGGATTCAGCATGAACGCGATGTGCACCGGATCGCGGTAGACGATGTCCTGGATCCAGGGGTTGCTCAGGCTCTCGCCGAAGTTCAGCTGGATGTCCTTGAAGAAGATCCCGTAGAGGTCGTACTCGGGCGGCTCCTCGTGCACGGGGTCGAGGCGCGTGGTCGGCAGCGGCTGGTAGTCGTCCCAGGCCCAGGTGTCGCGGTAGGGCACGCCGGCGGCGTCCATCTTCGCGCGCAGGTCGTCACGCTGCTTCAGCATGTCCTCGATGTAGAAGTGCAGCCGCAGCCCTTCCCAGGGGCGGTACCACTTGTCGTTGCGCCGCTCCGTGACCGCGTGACCATGCTCCATGTACCAGTCGAGGTCCTGGCCGTTCCAGAGCAGGCCCTTGCGCCGGGCGATCTCCTTGTCCGTGTACCTGATGCCCGGCTGCAGCATGAGTTCCGGCTTGTTGACGAAGCCGAGCGCGAAATTCAGCACCTGGTTGTACGAATCCAGCACGCCCAGGCGATCCGCGAGTTCGGTGAAGATCTCCTCCTCGCTCTTCGTATCGTAGAGCGGCGGTACCGCCGGCTGGCGCATGCACATGCCTTCCGTATGCGGCGGCTCGATCATCGTCATGTTCCAGCTCTCGAACACGTCGTGCGAGGGCAGGATCACGTCGGCCCACTGCGTCGTCTCGGTCGGGATGATGTCGCTCACGACGATGAATTTCATGCTGCGCATGAATTCGAACCACTTCTCCCGCGGACCCTGCATGGCCCAGAGCGGGTTGGAGTGGCACACCACCATCGTGTCCGGGCGGAACTCCAGCCCGTATTTCTCCGGGTTCATGAACACTTCGAGATTCAGGTGCGGCGGGTGCACGCCCACCGGGAAGTAATCCATGAGGTGGAAGGTCTGCGGCGGCCAGGAGAACGGCGGCACCGGCCCGAGCTGGTGCGGCGTAGGCTTGATCATGCCGTTCTCGCCGGGCTCGATGTGGCCGTGTTCGACCCACTGGTCGTCGAGCGTGACGCCCATGTGGCCACCCGGCGCATCGATGTTGCCGAGCAGGAAGTTCACCATCTTGAAGGCATGGTTGGTCTGGAAGCCGAGCTTGTGGCCCTGCGCGCCACGATAGTAGTTGTAGGCTGCGGGCCGCAGCGGCAGGATGCGCCCGTCGATCTCGATCTTCGAGTCGCGGGCGATCTCGGCGGCGTCGTAGAGCTGTTTCGCCAGCCGGCGCACCGTGGCTGCCGGCACCGTGGTGATCTTTTCCATCGCCTCCGGCGAGCATTCGGCGAGGATGTCGCGGAAGCGCTGGAAGGCGGGCTTGCAGGCCTTGCCCTCCACCGTGTAGCTGCCTTCGAGCGCGAGCTTGCCGAGGGTCGGGTCGTCCCAGAGCTTCGCCTGGCCCACCGTTTCGTCCCAGACGTAGACCTTGCCGGCGGCGTTGCGCACGAAATAGCCGTCGGGCCCGACGAGGTACGGGGCGTTGGTGTCCCGGCGCAGGAAGGCGAAGTCGCACCAGCGCTCGCTCACCATGACGTGGCAGAGGCTCAGCGCGAAGTGCCGGTCCGTCGCCGGCCGGATCGGCACCCATTCCTCGGACTTGGCACCTGAGATCGACAGCCGCGGCTCCACCGTCACGCACTTCATGCCGCGGTCGACGCGCGCGTTGGCCACCCAGTAGGACTGCGCGGCTGCGTGCAGGTGCGAGGAGAAGCCGTCGCCGGTGCCGTCGTTCACCCAGAAATTGCAGTACTTGGCGTCGTTGGCCGCGGCAAAGGCGGAGTGGATGTAGCCGTTGACCGGGTGATAGGCCCCGCCGCACATGGTGCCGCCGGACTGGAAGAAGTTGAAATTGCCGAACGCCAGCGGCCAGACCCAGATGTTCATCTTCTGGAAGTCTTCCAGCGAGGGGATGATGCGCCGCGGGTCGTCGGCCAGCGCCTCCTTCAGCTTGCCGGCGACGATGTCGAAGGCCTCGTCCCAGCTGATCGGCTGCCACTTCGGGTCGACGTTCGGACCCTTCTCCGGGTTGGTCCGCTTCAGCGGCTGCTTGAACCGGTTCGGGTCGTAGTGGCGCATGATCGCGGAGTTGCCCTTGGGACAGAGCTTGCCGCGGTTCGACGGGTTGGTCGGATCGCCCTCGACCGTGTTGATGATCCCGTCCTCGGTGACGTGGATCAGGTTCGTGCAGGAGTGCAGGCACATCTTGCAGGTCGAGCGCACCCAGCGGCCCGGCTTGATCGAGTTGTGCACTGCTTTCGGATTGGCGGCCATGGCGGAACCTCGAATGGCTGCAGGCAAGAACGCTCTGCAGCGTGCAGCGAAACCGATGCGGACGTGTCGTCGGATCATAGCACCGGATTTCAGCCTGCCCAGCCTGCACGCCAGCCCTGCCGCAAGGTTTGCCGTTTCTGTAAACAGGAACGAGCGAATTGCAAACTGCGGCTCACGGGGGTCTGCTATGTTCGGCGCGGTCCAGAGTGGGTTTCACGCCGGCGCTGGCTTCGCCAGTCCGCGACGTGAGCAGAGTCTGCCAACGATCAGGGGGAAACATGTCGAAGCACAGGTTATTGCCGCGGACCGCGGCGCTGGCTGCAGCAAGCCTGGCCGCAGCGCTTGCTGCACCAGCAACGGCGCAGGTCCTCGATGAAATCGTGGTCACGGCGCAGAAGAAGGAGGAGTCGATCCAGGACGTCGGCATCACGATGAATGCCTTCAGCGGCGAGCAGATGAAAGCGCTGAACATCGAGCAGAGCATCGACGTCGCCAGGTTCGCGCCCGGCGTGCACCTGAGCGGTTCGCACGGCGGCCGCAACGCGCAGTTCACCATCCGCGGCGTCACGCAGACCGACTTCAACGACGTCGTCGAGGGGCCAAACGCCGTATATCTCGACGAAGGCTACATCCCGGCGGCGCAGGGGCAGACCTTCGGCCTGTTCGACCTCGAACGGGTGGAGATCCTCAAGGGCCCGCAGAGCACGCTGTTCGGCCGCAACGCCACCGGCGGCATGGTGCATTACATCAGCCGCAAGCCGACCTTCGACAAAGCCGAGGGCTATGCCGACGTCTCCTACGGCATCTTCGACACCGATGCCGACGCCGACACGATGCGCATCGAAGCCGCGCTCGGCGGTCCGCTCACCGATCGGCTCGCTGGCCGTTTCGCCGTGATGCATAGCGACCAGGATCCCTACCTGAAGAACCTGTACAACCCGAACGACCAGTACGCCTTCGGTGCCGCCACCATCGGCAACGGCTCGTCGAACGCCCCGGGCGTGGACGCCGGCGCCGATCTCGCCGACGACCAGACCACCGCCATGCGCGGCATCCTGCAGTTCGAGCCAAGCGATACGCTGCGCTTCACCTTCACCGGCAACTGGTCGGAGACTGACCTCTCGACCTAGCCGTACCAGTCCAAACCCGTCACTGCGGTCTACGACGGCACCAACCCGGACCCGGGCGTACAGCTGTCCTCGGGCGAACTGATCAACGTCATCGACACGGCCGCCAACGACAGCCGGCGCAGCATCTGCGCCGACGGTTCGGACTGCGGCTCCGACCAGGACAACAACGGCTATCCGGACGATTTCGACGGCAACGACGTCGCCGACACGGCCCGCGTCAACAACCAGTTCCAGCTGAGCCCGGGCACGGACTTCTTCGGCTACCGTGACCCGGACGGCGAGGACTGGACTTTCGCGAGCGACTTCGCTTTCAAGGACCAGAGCTATTTCGATACCTGGGGCGTGGCGATGCGCGTCGAGTGGGACCTCTCGGACTCGACCACGCTCACGTCCATCACGGACTACAAGGACTTCCAGAAACTGCTGTTCCTCGACGTCGATGCCGCCCCGGTCAACCAGTCGGTCAATTACGCCGGCCTCGATGCCGACAGCCTGACGCAGGAGTTGCGCCTGAACGGCACGCTCGACCGCATGCGCTGGATCGCGGGCCTGTATTACCTGCACATCGACAACACCTCGGACAACGGCCTGAAATTCCCGACCAACAGCCTGGTCGACTTCGTGCCCGCCCTGCCGGGCCAGCAGCCGTTCGAGACCGGCTCGGACGCGCACCTGAAGACCGACTCGTACTCCCTGTTCGGCCAGATCGAGTTCGATCTGACGGATACCCTGACGCTGATCGCCGGCGCACGCGCCATCCGGGAGGAGAAGGAGTACACCTTCGCGCAGAATCTCTACCAGACCTCCGACTCGCGGGCGATCCACCAGGGAGCACCGATTCCGGTCGGCCCGCTGCCGGGCGGAGCACCCTTCACGGACGACACGAGCGACACGCTGTGGGCCGGCAAGCTGCAGCTCGACTGGAAACCGAACGAGGACTGGCTGCTGTTCGCCGGCGTTAGCCGCGGCGTCAAGGCCGGCAGCTTCAATGCCCAGCTCTTCGGTGGCCTGACCACGCCCGTCTCGGCGATCCCCTACGACGAGGAGGAGCTGCTCGCCTACGAGGCCGGCTTCAAGTCGACCTGGTTCGGCGGCACGACCCGGCTCAACGGTTCGGTCTATTACTACGACTACAAGGACTACCAGGCCTTCCTGTTCACCGGCGTCGGCGGCGTCGTGATCAACGCTGATGCCAACAACGTGGGCATGGAACTCGAACTGCAGACCTCGCCGATCGACGGCCTCGACATCATGCTCGGCGTCTCGGCGTTCGACGCCGAGGTCGAGGACGTGCCGCTGCGCGTCGACGGGCCGATCGTCCGTGACGTCGATCCGACCTATGCGCCGGAACTGCAGGTCTTCAGCCTGGTGCGCTACGAGTGGCCGGCGTTCGGTGGTTATGCCTCGGTCCAGGGCGACATGGCGCACTCGAAGGAGTTCTACTACAACCTGCGCAACTTCGACGCCGACCAGTTCGACAGCTATACGCTGTTCAACGCCCACGTCGGCTGGCGCACCGAGGACGAGCGCTGGTCCGGAACATTCGGCGTGCGCAACCTGACGGACGAGAACGCCGGTGTCATCGGCTATGACCTGGCCACCCTGTGTGGCTGCAACGAGCTGTCATTCCAGCCGCCACGTACCTACGGCGTCAGCCTGAAATACGCCTTCTAGACGACCCGCAGCCCTCCCCGGGCAGACGCCCCGCCGCCACCGCGGCGGGGCGTCTTTTTTGGCCAAGCCGCCTGCTCGAAACGACGAGCCGCTGGCGGGCCTTTGGGTTAGCGTGGCGTGATCATGCCCCGCCAGAGCCTCACCGCCACCATCGAGGATCACGCCCTCGAGCGCGTCCCGGATGCGGAGCGGCAGGACTGGCTCGCCATCAGCTGGAACACCGCCGGGCTGGTCACCACGCTGGTGATCCTGTTCTTCGGGGCCCTGGTCTGCTTCGTGGCCGGTACCCGCATCGCGCTGGCAGCCGGCGTCGTGTCCTTCGGGATCGGCAGCACGCTCGGCTGGCTGCTCGCGCGCATCACCCACGAGACCGGCCTGTCCAACACGCTCATGACCCGCGCCTACGGCCTCGGGCCGCGCGGCTCGGCGCTGGCCTCGGTGATCTTCGGCGTGCTGATCGTCGGCTTCCTGGCCGTGGAGAACGGCCTGCTCTACCGCGGTTTCCTGTTCTTCTTCGGCTGGCCGGACACCTGGCCGGTCCGCGTGCTCACCTACGGCGGCATGACGCTCGCCTGGATCGGGCTGACCACCTTCGGCTTCCGGGCGGTCACCCGCGTGTCCTCGCTGATGCTGATCGGCTTCCTGCTGGCGCTCGGCTGGATCCTCGCCGGCGTGCTCGTCCGGGCCGATGCCGGGGACCTGCTCGGCTTCGGCAGCCAGCTCGAACCGGCCGCGCTCGCCGCCCTGGGCGTCACCACGGACCTCGACAAGTTCGCCTTTGCGCTCAACGTGCTGGTGGGACCGGCCTGCGCGCTGGCACTGAACACGGCGGACTTCGGCCGCTACGGCAAGTCGGCGGCCCACATCGGTGCCGCCGCGACCATCGCCATCTTCGTGCAATCCCTGCTGATGATGCTCGTCGGCGGCGTGCTCATGAAGGCCGCCGCCCCGGTCATGATCGAACACTACGCGACCGTCACCGGTCTCCCGGCCGAGGCTGCCCGGGCCCAGGTGCTGCAGAGCCCGGACAGCATCGCTGCCACGTTCATGGTGTTCGGCGGCATCGCCGGCTTCCTGCTGATGCTGCTCGCCCAGGCCAAGGCACAGGTGCTCAACACCTACAGCTCGTCGCTGTGCATCGCCAACCTGGCCGATGCGCTCGCCGACTGGCGGCCGGGCCGGCTCGCCTTCGTGGTGCTCGCCAACCTGATCGCGCTCGGCATGCTCTACGGCGAGATCCTGCATGTCGTGGAAGCCTGGATCCGCCTGCTCGGCGTGCTCCTCGGCGCGCTGGCGACGGTGATCATCGCCGACTACTACCTGGTGGCACCGCGCCTGCTGGCTGGCGCCGCCCGGGAGGCGGTCAACTGGGCCGGGGTGATCGCGCTCGTCGCTGCCGTGGCACTCGCCCATTTCGGCCTGCGCCGCTGGATGCCGATCGAGGTGCTGACCTCGATCGGCGGCGTCGCCGTCCTCTACCCGCTGCTGCGCCTCACGGTGCTGCGCCCGGCCGTTGCCGGATCACCCGCATGAAGACCATCGCATCCATCTGCGTCGTCGGCGCCGGGGCCATCGGCAGCCTGTTCGCCGGACATCTCGGCACGCTCTGCCGGGCCACCGTGCTGGTGCGCCGGCCGGAACATGCTGCCGAAGTCAACGCGCGAGGACTGCGCGTCAGCGGCAAGTCCGACCTGCACGCGACGATCGAGGCCGCCACGGACCCGGCCGCGCTCGGCGATGTCGATCTCGTGATCATCGCCACCAAGGCCACGGCCGTGGAAGCCAGTGCCCGCGCCATCGCCGGACACTTCCCCTCGGCCCTGGTGATGACCGTGCAGAACGGCCTCGGCTGCGAGGAAGTGGTCGCCCGCCACGGCGACTGGCCGATCATCTCGGCCGTCACCTTCATGAGCGGCGTGCGCCATTCCGACGTGCACGTCGAATACGAACTCGACACCGAGACCTGGATGGGGCCCTGGGCCCGTGGCCGCGCCAGCTACGCCGACGTGCAGCGGGTGGCCGCGCTGGTGCAGCGCTCCGGCCTGAAGGCGCGCGCCTTCGAGGACCTGTTGCCGGCGCAGTGGTCGAAGCTCCTTTTCAATTCCTCGGTCAACAGCATCGGTGCCCTGACCGACCTGCCGCATGTGCGTGCCTTCGCTGCGCGCGAGGCGCTCACCGACCTCGGCAACCTGGTGTTCGCCATGATGGAAGAAGGCAAGCGCGTCGCCGCTGCCGTCGGCACCACGCTCTACCAGGATCCCTGGGAGATGAACGTCAAGGCGGTCAGCCACGGGCAGACCGGCAACGACGAATATGCGCACGTGTTCTCGATGCTCGAGGACGTGCGCGCGCGCCGCTCGACCGAGATCGACTGGCTGACCGGTGCGGTGGTGCGCGAAGCGCGCCGCGTAGGCGTCCCGGCACCGATCCACGAAACGCTTTACCGGCTGGTCAAGGCGCGCGAGCAGAGCTGGCAGCGCTGAACCGGCCCCTGGCCGAAGAACGGAGAACGACATGAGAGTCTGCATCGTCGGTTGTGGCGCCATCGGCAGCCTGTTCGCCGCACACCTGGCACGGCTGAAGGACGTGGAGGTCTGGGCCTACGAGGTCAACCGCGCCCACGTCGACGCCATCAACGCCACGGGGCTGCGCCTGTCGGGCTTCAGCCAGGTCCACTCGCATCCAAAGGCGAGCGCGGATGCGACGAAGATCCCGCCCTGCGACTTCGGCATCGTCGCCACCAAGTCGCAGCACACGCGCGCCGCGATGGAAGCCACCGCCAGCGTGTTCCGCGACGCCGCGGTCTGCTCGGTCCAGAATGGCGTCGGCAACGAGGAGATCATCGCCGGGTTCGCCCCGCGGGTGATGCGCGGCACCACGTTTCCCGCCGGACGCATCGTCGAGCCCGGCCACGTGCAGCAGGACACCGGCGGCAAGACCTGGATGGGGCCGTTCGAGCCGAAACCGGCCAGCATGGCCGAGGTCGAGGCGCTCGCCGCCAAGTTGACCGAGTCCGGCATGGAGACGCTCGCCATGGCCGATGCGCGCGGCGCCCAGTGGACCAAACTGATCTTCAACGCGGCGACCAATCCGATCGGTGCCCTGACCGGCCTGCCGCACGGCGTGGCCTGCGACCAGCCGCAGCTGCGCCGCCTGATCTCGGGGCTCGCCGCCGAGGGCGTGGCCGTGGCGAAAGCCCTCGGCATCACCCCGGACAGCGACCCGGAGAAGCTCATCGACCACGCCCGCGAAGTGGCCTACCACCACAAGGCGAGCATGTTGCAGGACGTACTGGGCAAGCGTGCCACCGAGGTCGACGCGCTCAACGGCGGCATCGTGCGCTTCGGCGAGGAAGCCGGCGTGCCCACTCCCCTCAACCGCGCCATCCAGGCCCTGATCCACGGCCTGGAGCACTCCTGGACCCGCAAGGACTGAGCCACCATGACCGCCACACACGCCTACCAGCCCAGCGCCGTCGAGATCGCCCGGCGCTACCGCAACACCCGCGCCGCCATGGCGAAGCTCGGCCTCGACGCGGCCATCATCAGCGGCAGCGCCTACACCGGTTTCGAAGGAGCCGTGCGCTACCTGTGCGGCTTCCACATCCTGCACCGCTACGCCTACGTGGTCGTGCCGATGGAGGGCGACCCGGTGGCGGTCTTCCCGCGCGAGGCCACCTGGGTCGGCGACCATTCCCAGACGTTCATCGAACAGCGCTCAATCCCGCCCCACTGCGGGGAGTGGATGGCCGAGCACTGCAAGGGACGGGGCTGGAAGCGTGTCGGCGTGTACGGCCTGGAGTACGTCATGCCGGTCCGTGACTACCAGGCGCTCGCCGCCGCCGGGCTCGACATCGTCGACTTCGATGTCGCCTTCGACCACTCCCGCGCCCAGAAGAGCGCCGAGGAGCTCGTCTCGGTCCGTCACTCCATGGAGGTCAACAAGGCCGGCGTGCTGGCCGTGATCCAGGCCTATCAGGCCGGCAAGACCGAAGCCGAGCTCATGGGCGTCGCCGAGCGCACCTTTGCCACGCTCGGCACGGCCCGCTGCACCATGGACATGATCCTCACCGGCCCGAACGGCTCGATCCTGCCGCAGATGGTGTTTGCCAGGCCCGACCGCCGCGTGCAGGACAGCGACGGCCTGCTCTACGGCCTGGAGGTCACCGGCCGTGGCGGCCACTGGGTGGAGTTCTCCCGGCTGCTCGCGCCGCAGGGCGTGAGCGCCGAGACGCAGCGCCTGCTCGACGCCTACACCGAATTCCACGAACTGGTGAAGACGCACCTCAAGGCCGGCGCCTCGGCCGAGGAAGTGCACCAGAAGTGCTCGCGGCCCTTCCAGGGCAAGGGCTGGCGCCTCGGGCACGTCTCGGGTCATTCCATCGGCATGACCATGATCGAGTACCCGCGCATCGGCGAGGGCTCGGACTTCGAACTGCCCGAGAACATGGTGTGCTCGATGCACCCGCACGTGATGACCGAGGACCGCAAGGCGTGCCTCTACATGCAGGAGACCTTCCGGGTCGGCAAGAACGGCGGCGAGCCGCTGTCCGGCATCCCGGTCAGGTTCTACCGGGGCGGCGAGACCGCCCTCTGATTCCACACGACAACACTGACGAACGCCATTCAAGCGAAGGAGCGGACGATGAGCGGCAACAAAGCAAAGGTCGGCGTGATCTTCAAGTCCTATGAACCCATGTCTTCGATCCAGAAGTACGCGCGGCAGACGGAGGAGTCCGGCCTCGATGGCGGCTTCTGGATCGCCGAGGCCTATCACTGGTTCCGCAAGTACGGCCACGAGGCGCGCGGCTGCTTCGCCACGCTGGCGGCGGCCACGCTCGCCACGAAGAAGATCCCCATCGGGCTCGGCATCACCTCGCCCTACATGCGCCACCCGACCACACAGGCTGCCGAGTGCGTCGCCATCGACGAGCTGTCCGGCGGACGCTTCATCATGGGACTCGGCGCCGGCAAGGTCGGCACCGAGTACCTCGGGCTGGACATGAAGAAGTTCAACCCGGTTCGCACCCACACCGAGTCCGTGGACATGATCCGCGGCATCGTCAGCGGCAAGAAGTTCACCTACGAGGGCGAGCTCTACCGCTGCGACATGCCGGCCGTCGACCGTGCCGGCCGTGGCCTGCGCACGCAGATTCCGGTGTACATCGGCGCGACCGGCCCGCTCATGCAGAAGCTCGCCGGCAAGATCGGCGACGGCCTGCTGCTGCCCGGTCTCACCTCGCCGGGTTTCACCCGCTATGCCCGCGAACACTGCGCCGAGGGCTTCAAGGCTGCCGGCCGCGCGATGCCTGCCGACTTCCCCGTCGGCGGCGTGATCCTCGCCGCCTGCTCGCGCGACAGCGCCAAGGCCAAGGACGCCACGCGCAGCTATACCGGCACCTACGTCATCAACAAGCTGCGCAACATCAAGAACGACGTGATCCTCAGCACCTCCGGGCTGCCCGACTCCACCTGGGAGCCGTTCCGCAAGGCGATCGCCGCCGGTACCGAGGACAAGGTGACGCACCTGGTGAACGACGACATGATGCGCGCCTTCACCTGCATCTCCGGCAACCCGGACGAGTGTCTGGAGCTCCTGCAGCAGCTGGTGGATGCCGGCATGAACCTGCCGCTGATGGAAGTGGTCGGCGCCAACGAGGCCGACAACCTCGAGTCGATCCGCCTGATCGGCGAACAGGTCGTGCCGCGGCTCAAGCCGGCGCGGGCCTGAGACTTTCCAGCCACGGGACCATTTCAGGGAAAGACATCGTCATGAGACTCGCAACGTTCACCATCGATGGCGGGCAGCCGACCCTCGGCGCCTACCTGCGCGACTGCTACGTCGACCTGCCGGCGCTCACCGGCGGCAAACTGCCCGCCGACATGATCGGGTTCCTGCGCCTCGGCGCGGCGGGCATGCAGCGGGCGCGCGAAGCGCTCGCCGGAGTCGAGGGCCGGCTGCAACCCGGCAAGCTGCGCGAGGTTACCGGCCCGACCGGCGCGCGCTGCGCCTGGGCGCCCGGCGAGATCACGCTGTGCGCGCCGGTGCCGCGCCCGGGCAAGATCATCCACACCTCCTGCAACTTCACCTCGCACCTCGCCGAGCTCACCACCTGGCAGGAGCCGGAGTGGCAGTCCCACAACTGGAAGAACTTCCACTTCGAGCATCCCACCGGCTTTCTCGAGGCTCCCTCCTCGGTGGTGGGCTCGGGTGCGAAAGTGGCGATCCCGCACTTCACGCGCCAGCTCGATTATGAAATCGAGATCGGGATCGTCATCGGCCGCACGGCGTTTCGCGTGCCGGCGGCCGACGCCATGCAGTACGTCGCCGGGTACACGATCTTCAACGACCTGTCGGCGCGCGACATCCAGGCCCGCGAGCACTCCAACAAGGTGATCCTGCTCGGCAAGAGCTTCGACGGCTCCTGCCCCTTCGGGCCGCACCTGGTCACACCCGACGAACTGGGCAACCCGCACGATCTCGCCATGAAGCTGCGCGTGAACGGCAAGGTGCGCCAGGATTCCAGCACCGCGCAGATGCACTACAAGACCGCCGAGCTCGTGGCCTGGTGGTCCAACATGACGCTCGAGCCCGGCGACATCATCACCAGCGGCAGTCCGCCGGGGGTTGCCGCCGGCATGGCCAATCCCGAGTGGCTGAAGCCTGGCGATCTCGTCGAAGCGAGCATCGACAAGCTCGGGACCCTGACGACCCATATCGTCGCGGCCGGCTGAACAACCGAACAGGACGGGGTGCCGACATGATCAGGAAAGCAGACTCCTCGCTGGTGAGCCGCGCGGCCGCCAACATCGACCGCGGCCGGCTGGTGGACCTGGTGGTGCAGCTCGTCAACGTGCCGAGCCCCACCGGCTTCGAGGGCGACATGGCGCGCGCACTGCACGAAGTGCTGCGCGGCGCCGGCTTTCGTTCCACGCTGCAGCCGATCGGGGACAACCGCTACAACGCGGTCGGCATCCTCGAGGGCGGCGGCCGGGGCAAGAGCCTCATGTTCAACGGTCACCTCGACACCTCCTTCGGGCCCGAGCAGGCCCATCGCGGCATCGGTTATCGCTGCGAAGGCACCGTGGTCGACGACGAGTGGATCTACGGCATGGGCTCCTTCAACATGAAGAGCGCCCTGGCGACCTACGTGGTGGCCACCGAGGCCATCCGGGCCGCCGGCATCCAGCTCGCCGGCGACGTGGTCATCGCCGGCGTGTGCGGCGAAATCGAGAAGGCGCCTGTCAACGACTTCGACGGCCCGAAGTACCAGGGCTACGGGGTCGGCACCAAGTACGCCATCAGTCATGGTGCAATCGCCGACTACTGCATCCTCGGCGAGCCCACCAACATGATGGTCATCCCGAGCCACTGCGGTACCACCTGGCTGAAGATCACCGTGCCGGGCGTGCTGATCCATACCGCCTGGTCGGACCCGGCCAGGAATGCCATCAGCAATGCCACGCTGGTGCTCGACGCCCTGCACGAGTGGATGCCGCAGTACATCGAGCGCCATGCCGTCGGTGACTTCCGGCCGAAGGTGAACATCGCCGCCATCGAAGGCGGCTGGCCGTGGCGCGGTGCGCGCACCCCGGACAACTGCTGCATCTACCTCGACGTGCGCACCGCCCCGGACGTGCTGCCGGTCGACGTCTATCGCGAAGTCCGCGAGCTGATCCGGGAGGTGGGCCGCCGCCACCCGGCGGTGGCCGGCACGACCGTGGACGTCTACGTCTCGGCACCCGGCACGCGGATCGCCGAGGACCACGAGCTGATCCAGACCATCGTGCGCGCCCACACCGCACAACTCGGCAAGCCGCCCGAGTTCGGCATGGAAGTCTGGTACAGCGATGCCGCCCACATGAACCGCTACGGCATCCCGACCGTCAACTACGGCTCGGCGGGGCGGCTGCGCACAGGCGGCGGCGGGTTCTCCACGCACCAGGGCGAGCACGTGCACATCGGCGACATGATGGACATGACCCGCATCTACGTGCAGTGCATCCTGGATATCTGCGGCGTCGCCGATCAGGGCCCGGGCGCCTGACATGCCGCGGTACGACGCCCGCGCCGCTCGCCAGGCGGCCGGCAGCGGCGTAGAGTCGAATACGGACAGAGGTCGGACATGCGTGACAGGATCTGGATCAGTGAGCTGAACGACATCGACGCGGTGCGGTCCGGGTTCGACCGCTCGCGCCCGGTACGCTTCTACGACACCACGCTGCGCGACGGCGAGCAGGCCGTCGGCGTGGTCTTCAACCCGGAAGAGAAGTTCGCCATCGCCTGCGGCCTGGCCGATCTCGGGGTGGGGCGCATCGAAGCCGGCTTCCCGCGGGTCTCGGCCGCCGACTCGCGCGCCGTGCAGCGGATCCTCGGTGCGGGGCTCGCCGCGGAGATCTGGGGCTTCTCGCGCGCCGTCAAGGACGACCTCGACGCGCTGATCGAACTCGGCATCCGCCAGACCCTGATCGAGATCTCCACCAGCGAGATCAAGATGAAGGCCTACGGCTTCGACCGGGACAAGGTGATCGTGCGGGTGCGCGACTCCGTGCGTCATGCCATCGCCAACGGCATGAAGGTGCTGTTCTTCCCGGTCGACAGCACGCGCAGCGACCTGGGCTTCCTGAAGCGGGTCTACGAGACGGCGCTCGAGGCCGGCGCCACGGAAGTCGCCGTGGTCGACACCATCGGCGCCTGCTCGCCGGAGGCGGTCGCGCACATCGTCCGCACCGTGCGCGGCTGGGTGGGACCCGAGGTGCCGCTGCACTTCCACGGGCACAACGACTTCGGCCTCGGGACAGCGGGCGCCATCGCCGCGGTGCGCGCCGGAGCCGACTGGATCCAGGGCACCATCAACGGTATCGGCGAACGGGCCGGCAATTCGGACCTCTGCGAGGTCGCGCTGGCGCTGAGCTGCCTGTACGACGTGCCGGTGGAGCTGAACCTGCCCCAGGCGCGCCGCGTCTCGGCGCTGGTCCAGCAGGCCGGCGGCTACCGGGTCGACGGCTGGCGGCCGGTCGTGGGCGACAACCTGTTCGTCCGCGAAAGCGGCGCGGTCGCCACGCAGTTCCACATCCCGGAGGCGATCGAGCCCTATGCGGCCGACCTCGTCGGCGCCACGCGCGGCATCGTGCTCGGCAAGAAGAGCGGGCTCGCCAACATCAGGCTCAAGGCCGAGGAACTCGGACTCGCCCTGCCGGAAGCGCGCATGGCCGATGTGCTGGCCCGGGTCAAGGACCAGGCGACCGCCGCCGAAAGGCTGCTGACGGACGAGGAGTTCCGCCAGCTCGTGCGCGCTTCGCTGGCGGCGGCATGAGCGGCCCGGCGCAGGACGACGGCGGTCGCGTGGTCGACCTGGCGGGCGGCCCGCACACGGTGCGCGACCGGCTCACCCGCCCCCTGCGCGACCTGCGCATCTCGGTCATGGACCGGTGCAACTTCCGTTGCCCCTACTGCATGCCCGAGGACAAGTACCACAAGGACTTCGATTTCCTGAAATCCAGCGAACGGCTGAGCTTCGAGGAGATCCTGCGCCTCAGCCAGGTGTTCGCCAGGCTCGGCGTGCGCAAGCTGCGCATCACCGGCGGCGAGCCGCTGCTGCGACCGAACCTGGGCGACCTGATCGGCGACCTCTCGCGCGTACCGGGCATCGACGACGTGGCACTGACCACCAACGGCATGCTCCTCGCCCAGCACGCCGCGGCGCTGAAGGCGGCCGGCCTGTCCCGGGTCACCGTGAGCCTCGACTCGCTCGACGAGGCCGTGTTCGGCGCCATGAGCGGCGGCCGCGGCAGCGCCGAGCGCGTGCTCGAAGGCATCGGCGAGGCGATCAATGCCGGCCTGACGCCGGTCAAGGTCAATGTCGTGGTGATCCGCGGCGTCAACGACCATACCGTCCTCGACCTGGTCGAGCGCTTCCGCGGCACCGGGGTCATCGTGCGTTTCATCGAGTACATGGACGTCGGCACCATCAACCACTGGCGGCTCGCCGACGCTGTACCCTCGCGCGACCTGGTGAACCTCATCGGGGCACGCTGGCCGCTGCGCGCCGTCGACCGCAGCTACCACGGCGAAGTAGCCAGCCGCTATGCCTACGAGGACGGCGCGGGCGAGATCGGCTTCGTCTCCTCGGTCACGGAGCCCTTCTGCGGCTCGTGCACCCGCGCCCGGCTGTCGTCAGACGGGCAGCTTTTCACCTGCCTGTTCGCCTCGCACGGCATGGATCTCAAGGGCCCGCTGCGTGCCGGCGCCACCGACACGGAACTGCGCGAGCTCATCACCGGCGTGTGGCGGCAGCGCGAGGACCGCTACAGCGAGCTGCGCGCGCAACTGCGCGGCACCGCCGGCAAGGTCGAGATGTACTACATCGGCGGCTGACGTGACCGCCGCTTCGCGCAGGATAGTCCCCGTGCGTCGCGCCACCGGCGCGACGCTGGGCGACGATCGCGACCCGGTGGCGGTCGAGGAACCGCTCGAGATCCGCGTCGCCTTCGAGGGCCTGGACGGCCCGGCCGAAAGCCTCGTCGTGACCATGCGCACGCCCGGCCACGATGCCGAGCTGGCCCGGGGCTTTCTCTTCACCGAGGGGTTGATCGGCTCGGCCGCCGACATCCTGGATCTGGTGACGGCACCCCCGGATGCGGGCGGCGAGAACGTGGTCGAGGTGCGGGTGCGCGCGGACCTGCAGGAGCGCTTTCGCCACCTGCGGCGCGACTTCTTCACCAATTCCTCCTGCGGCATCTGCGGCAAGGCATCGCTGGAGGCCCTGCGGGCCCGGGCCAGCTACGCGGTCCAGGGCGAGAAACTGCAGGTCGCCCCGTCCGTGCTGTTCGGCCTGCCGGCCGCCCTGCTCGCCCGCCAACCGGCCTTCGCCGCCACCGGCGGCCTGCACGCCGCCGCGCTGTTTCGCAGCGACGGGGAGATCCTCGACGTCCGCGAGGACGTCGGCCGCCACAACGCGCTCGACAAGCTGATCGGTGCTGCACTCGCCGCCGGCCGGCTGCCGCTGTGGAACACCGCGGTCCTGGTGAGCGGCCGGGCCAGTTTCGAGATCATCGAGAAGGCCCGCATGGCCGGCTGCCCGATGGTGGTGGCGGTCGGGGCCCCCTCCAGCCTCGCCATCGAGGCCGCCTGGGAGTCCGACATCACGCTGGTGGGGTTCCTGCGCGGCGAACGCTTCAATATCTATAGCGTGCCTGCCCGCATCGGCGCCCCGGACGCCGGCTAGCCGGGGCGACGCGGCTTTTCCGGCCCCGGCATCATGGTCCACAGCACCATGTACACCACGATGGCCGGCACGAAGACGCTGACCACCAGGAACAGCGCATAAAGAATGCGCGTGGACCGCGGATCCCAGCCCAGATACTCCGAGATGCCGGCGCAGACCCCGCCGATCACGCGATTGCTGGAACGGCGGAAAACAGGACGTGTCTGCATGATCATGGGGACAGTTTACTCAACCCCGGCCCGGGCGTCTCCGCGGTGCGGTCAGGGCTACGGGTTTTCCACAGCACCGGTTTCGCGGCGCCGTCTGGTAAATAAACTGCTCGTTCACTCTGAATTAACAGGCGGAGGCGCCTATGTATATCAACTTCTGGTACCCGATGGTCCGCAGCGAGGACCTCGGGCCCGACAAACCCGAAAAGGTCAAGTGCCTGGGCCTGAACTTCGCGGTCTTCCGCGACCAGGACGGCGTGGCCCACACGCTGAGCG
>JADZBS010000042.1 GCA_020851975.1 Gammaproteobacteria bacterium
CACGTGCAGGTGGCCGAGATGGTCATCGAGAAGGCCAAGCGCCTCGTCGAGCACAAGCGCGACGTGGTGATCCTGCTCGACTCCATCACGCGCCTGGCGCGCGCCTACAACACCGTGGCGCCGTCCTCGGGCAAGGTGCTCACCGGTGGCGTGGATGCCAACGCCCTGCAGCGCCCGAAGCGCTTCGTCGGAGCGGCGCGCAACATCGAGGAGGGCGGCAGCCTCACCATTCTCGCCACCGCGCTGATCGACACCGGCTCGAAGATGGACGACGTCATCTACGAGGAGTTCAAGGGCACCGGCAATTCCGAGATTCACCTCGACCGGCGCATCGCCGAGAAGCGCGTATTCCCGGCCATCAACATCAACCGCTCGGGCACCCGCAAGGAAGAGCTGCTCACGCAGCCCGACGAGCTGCAGAAGATGTGGGTGCTGCGCAAGGTGCTGCACCCGATGGACGAGCTGGCGGCCATCGAGTTCCTCATCGGCAAGATGCAGGACACGAAGACCAACCAGGAATTCTTCGAGTCCATGAAGCGCTGACGCTGCGGGTGCCGCGAGCGCGACTCACGCCATGATCCGGTGGCGCGAAAAGCTCTCGGCCTTCGGGCTGCACTTCCTGCTGACCGCCGCGGTGGCCCTGGCCGCGGCGGCCTTGATCTTTCTGGTCTGGTTCCCCGCGCCCTTCGACGAGATGGTGGGCGGCACCCGCCTGTTCACGCTGGTGGTCGGTTGCGACCTGGCGCTCGGCCCGCTGGTATCCCTGGTCATCTACGACAGCCGCAAGCCGCGGCGCACGCTGGTGCTGGACTACGCGGTGGTCGGCATCCTGCAGCTCGGCGCACTCGCCTACGGCATCTGGGTCGTGGCCGATTCGCGCCCGGTCTACGTGGTGTTCGTCGGCGACCGGCTGGAAGTGGTGACGGCCGGAGAGATCGAGGCGCAGGAGCTCGAAGCCGCGACCGACCCGCGCCATCGCCGCCTGCCCGCCTGGGGCATCGGCCTGGTGGCGGCCGTGGTGCCGCCGGCGGAGCACAACGAAGCGCTGTTCGCGGCGCTTGCCGGCCGGGACATCCACCTGCGGCCGCGCTACTTCATCGATTACGACACCGCGCGCGACCGCATCCGTGAGCGTGCCGCGCCGCTCGCGCTGCTGGAGCAGCGCCGGCCCGGTGCCGCTGCGTTGCTCGACACCGCGCGGCGACGGCTGCACCGGGACGACACCACGCTGCGCTGGCTGCCCGTCCGCCACCGCAACGGGTTCTGGACCGCTCTCGTCGACGCCGGCAGCGGCCGTCCGGTCGACTACCTGCCGCTCGATCCCTATTGACCGCCGTGCCCCGCACCGTGCGTCAATCGTCCCGTCGGGCAGCCCACCGCCAGGCAGCGGCGGGTGACCGGCGCGGCAGCGGCTGGTGGCACCAGGGCGTACGCTTCGCCTGCCAGGGATCGGGCAACTGCTGTGTATCGCGCGGCGCCTGGGGCTGGGTGTATCTCACGCTCGAGGATCGCCGGCGCCTGGCACGCCAGCTCGGCATCCCCACGCGCCAGTTCACGCGGGAGTACTGCGAGAAGACCGACGGGCTCTTTCACCTCATCGAATCGGGTCCCGAGTGCATGTTCCTCGCCGGACGGCGCTGCACCGTCTACGAGGCACGTCCCACGCAATGCCGGACCTGGCCCTTCTGGCCGGAGAACATGAACGCCAGGGCCTGGGCCGCCATCGCCGCCGGGTGTCCCGGCATCGGCCGGGGTGGCATCGTGCCGGTGGAGGAGATCCGGCGCATCCTGCGCGAGCAGCGCGCATCGACTGCCCGGCTGTAGGGGCGTCTGCCGTCAGCCCTCCCGCGCGATCGCGCGGTAGCCGATGTCTCGCCGGTAGTGCGCACCGTCGAAGCGGATGCTGTCGGCCACGTCGTAGGCGGTGCGCTGCGCGTCGCGCACCGTCGCGCCGGCGCCGACCACGCAGAGCACGCGCCCGCCCCGCGTGACCAGCCGATCGCCGGCATCGCGTCCCGTGCCGGCGTGGAACACCTTGCAGTCGCGGGTGCCGGTGGCGGGCAGGCCGGTGATCTCCTCGCCACTGCGGTACGCGCCCGGATACCCGCCGGCGGCCATCACGACGCCGACCGTCGGGCGCGGGTCCCAGTCGGCGTGCGCCTTGCCGAGTTTGCCGTCGAGGGCGGCGTCGAGGAGATCGACGAGGTCGGATCGAAGCCTGAAGAGGATCGGCTGGGTTTCCGGGTCGCCGAAACGGCAGTTGAACTCGAGCACCTTCGCCGTGCCATCCGGCGCGATCATGAGTCCGGCATAGAGGAAGCCGAAATAGCGCACGCCTTCGCGGCGCAGACCCTCGACCACCGGCTGCATGACGGTCTGCATCACGCGAGCGGCCACTGCCGGTGTCACGACCGGTGCGGGTGAGTACGCACCCATGCCGCCGGTGTTCGGGCCACGGTCGCCGTCGTCGCGGGTCTTGTGGTCCTGCGAGGTCGCGAGCGGCAGGATGGCGCCGTCCACGCCGACCATGGCGATGAAACTCGCTTCCTCGCCGGTAAGGAACTCCTCCACGACGACTGTGTTGCCGGCAGCGCCGAACTGCGCGTCCTGCAGCATCGCGGCGGCGGCGGCGAGTGCTTCGTCCACCGTCTGCGCCACCACTACGCCCTTGCCGGCGGCGAGGCCGTCGGCCTTGATGACGATCGGTGCGCCCTGGTCGCGGACGTAGGCCTCGAGTTCTTCGTAGTCGCTGAACGCTGCATGGCGCGCCGTCGGGATTCCGTGGCGCACCATGAACTCCTTGGCGAACTTCTTCGAGCTTTCGAGCTGTGCGGCAGCCCGGCGCGGACCGAAGCAGCGCAGTCCGGCGCCAACGAAGCGGTCGACGATGCCGGCCGCGAGCGGCGCCTCGGGACCGACAACAGTCAGGCCGACGTGCTCCTCCTGCGCCAGGCGCAGCAGCGCTTCCACGTCATCCGCGGCCACCGGCACGTTGCGTACCTTCGGCTCCATCGCGGTGCCGGCATTGCCGGGCGCGACGATGACGTCAGCGACACGTTTCGACTGCGCGATCTTCCACGCCAGCGCATGCTCGCGGCCACCGCCGCCGACGACCAGGACTTTCATACGGGGACAGTTTACTCAATTCGGATGGCAGGGCCGCGTGACTCGATACCCGGGGGGAATTGAGTGGACTGTCCCCGAGGTTCAATGCCGGAAATGGCGCATGCCGGTGAAGATCATCGCCATGCCGTGTTCGTCGGCGGCGCGGATGACCTCATCGTCGCGCATCGAGCCACCCGGCTGGATCACCACGGCGATGCCGTGGGCGGCGGCCGCATCGATGCCGTCGCGGAACGGGAAGAAGGCGTCGGAAGCCATCGCGGCGCCGCGGATGTCGAGCTTCGCCTCGCCGGCCTTCCAGGCGGCGATGCGTGCGCTCATCACGCGGCTCATCTGGCCGGCCCCGATGCCGAGCGTCGCGCCACCGCGGCAGTAGACGATCGCGTTCGACTTCACGAAGCGGATCACCTGCCAGGCGAAGAGCGCATCCTGGAGTTCGACCGGGCTCGGCTGGCGTTGCGTCACCACGCGCAGCGCCTCGCGCGGCACCGTGGCGACATCCTTGTCCTGCACCAGCATGCCGCCCTCGACCGCCTGCAGGCGCAGCGACGGGCGCACCGCCGCCGGCAGGGGGCCGGTCTCGAGCACGCGCACGTTGGGCTTGCGGGCGAACGCGGCGAGCGCCTCGGCGCTGAATGCCGGTGCGACGATGACTTCGAGGAACTGCCGCTCGACCACGGTGGTGGCGAAGGCGCCGTCGACCGGCGCATTGCAGGCGATGACGCCGCCGAATGCGGATTCCGGATCCGTCGCCCAGGCCTTCTCGTAGCCCGCGAGCAACGTGGCGCCGAGACCCACGCCGCAGGGATTGGCGTGCTTGACGATCACGCAGGCCGGCGCCGGCAGCGCCCGGGCGCACTCGAGCGCGGCGTCGGCATCGGCGATGTTGTTGAACGACAGCGGCTTGCCCTGGTGCTGGCGCGCATCGAGCAGCGTGCCGGGCGCCGCGGCGGGAAACCGGTACAACGCGGCTCGCTGGTGCGGGTTC
The DNA here is from genome assembly GCA_020851975.1 of Gammaproteobacteria bacterium. Taxonomy (GTDB): domain Bacteria; phylum Pseudomonadota; class Gammaproteobacteria; order Steroidobacterales; genus QUBU01. Next base: position 4,112 of record JADZBS010000042.1, read on the forward strand.
TCGCCGTAGCGCAGCTCGAGCTGGCGGTGCAGCGCGACCGGCAGGCGCCCCGGCAACCCGCCATCGCCTTCGCTGACTTCGAGGTGGCGCCAGATCGCGGCGTCGTAGCAGGCGGTGTGCGCGTAGGCCTTGCGCGCGAGCCGGCGGCGTGTCGTCTCCGTCGTGGCGCCGGCCGCACGCAGTTCGTCGAGCACGGGAGCGTAGTCGGTCGGGTCGACGAGAACGGTGACGAAGGCGTGGTTCTTGGCGGCGGCCCGGATCATCGCCGGGCCACCGATGTCGATGTTCTCGATCGCCTCCTCGCGCGTGCACTCCGCCCGCGCCACGGTGGCCTCGAAGGGATAGAGGTTGACCACCAGGACGTCGATCGGCCGCAGGCCATGCTGCGCCATCACGGCGGCGTCGACGTCGCGCCGGCCGAGCAGGCCGCCGTGCACGCCCGGGTGCAGCGTCTTGACGCGCCCGTCCATGATCTCCGGAAAGCCGGTGAGGGCGCTGACGTCGGTGACGGCGAGTCCCGCGGCGCGCAAGGCGGCAGCCGTGCCCCCCGTGGACACCAGCTCGATGCCGAGCCCGGCCAGCGCTTGGGCGAATTCGGCGATGCCGGTCTTGTCGGAGACGCTGATCAGGGCGCAGGCGGCTCGGGTCATGGCGGCGGTCAGGCGGTGCGGCCGGTTCCCGGCCGGGACTCGGGAATCAACCGAGCAGTTCGTACTGCTTGAGCTTCTTGCGCAGCGTGGCGCGGTTCAGGCCGAGGATTTCGGCGGCGCGGCTCTGGTTGCCGCCGGTGTAGTCGAGCACGGCCTCGAACAGCGGCGGTTCGACTTCGCCGAGTACCAGGTCGTAGAGCGCGTTGGGCTTGTGGCCGTTGAGATCGCGGAAGTAGCTGCTCAGTGCTTCGCTGGTGAGATCGCGCAGCGGTTTGCTGCGCAGCTGAACCGTGGGTTCGCGTGACCGGCGTGCGACGCTGGTCCGTTTCGTGGTAGTCACGTTGCGGGCACTCCCCCGGTATTCTGCTGTTCTCGTTCGGGCCGGCCGACGGCCCCGCCCTGCGACGGGGGCGGAATCATAGCACGCTGTCGTCGGGCGCCAACTGCGCGTGGCGGTGAAGCTAGACTCGCCCGACTGTCTTGCGCACAAGTGCATGAACGGACGCATGTGCGCCAGCGTCGTGGTGCGCGAGCGAGCCATGCACCGCCACCGGCAACCCGCGTCATCGCGGCACTTGACATTCGTACAGTCGTGGTCAGCGGCGAAACGGATCGCGCGCTGCCTGGCATCGCAGGCCGGCGATGCGATCGGGCATGCACAGGTCGACCTCGTAGCCCTGGGCTGCAGCGCCCGGGTCGGCGAGCGTGATGTGCAGCGGAATCATGCTGCCGGGCGTGTACACCTGCCCGGCCGGAGCCGGTTCGGCAAGGTAGTGCGTGGCATCGAAGACGCCGCTTGCCACCGTGTTCGACCAGCGGTCGCGCAGTACCACGCGCACCATCGGCAGCCCGACCGGCCGGGCACCGCCGACGGCAACCTCGGCCACGATGTCGAGCGCGCCGGCAGCGGTATTGTCGGCGATCGCCTTCACGCTGCGGATCTCGTAAGCGTCGAGGGGCCAGGCCGGGTACAGCGGGAGCCCGAGCCGCGCGTAGACCGCGCGCATCGTGCTGCCCCAGGCCGGATCGGCGGCGATGCGATCACGGAACTGGTGCAGCGCCTGGCCGGCGAGGACGAGTGCCGCGACGATGCTGGCGGCGAGCCAGCGCGCCGTGTGCCTCGGCCGTGGCGCGGCCGGCGCCGGGAAGGCCGGGCCCCAGTCGAGGACGGTGGCGGTGTCCGCCGGCGAGGCCGGCAGTTCGTCGGCGTCGCCGGAGTCACCGGAGTCAGCCGGCGGCTGGTCGTCGACCCGTTCGGCATCCAGCGCTTCGTCCGCACCGGTTTCGACGGGCTGTTCGGCTGCGATGGCGACATCGAAGGGCGGCATGACGTCCGGCTCGCGGGCCTCGGGTGCGGCGTCCTGAGTGCGCGCCGGCTGTGGGTGGTGCTCGGGCGCGCGCTCCTCGTCGCCAAGGACGAAGGCGGGCGCATCGTCGGCGTCCTCCGGGTCGTCGAAGGCGGTGATCTCGGCGGCCACGGGATGCACTTCGCGCAGGAACGACTGCCAGGTGTCGGTATCGGCGGTTTCCTCCTCGAGGCTGGGAGGCGACGGCGGCGAGACTTCGTCCGGGGGAGACCCGGCCGCGGCGAGCGGCATCTCGCCGGCATCCGCTCCCGTGGCGGGGCCGCTGACATTGAAGTCATCGCCGAGCGCCGGGTCGTTGCGTCCCTCGCTGGCGGGCACCGGTTCGGCCGGCGAGATGAAATAACGCTGCCACTCGTCCTCGGGGACGTCGAACTCGAGCGTGTCGCTCGCCGGCTCACCGGCTGTCTCCAGCGGTGGCGTCTCTGCGGTGACCGGTGCGTCGGGATGCGCCAGGTGCGGGCCGTTGGCCGGCATGAAGTCGGCGCCCGTCCAGTCGTCCACCAGGGTGTGCAGGGCGTTGAAGACCACGCCACAGGCACCGCAGCGCACCTCGCCCTCGGCCATCTGCAGGATGGTCGCCGTGACGCGAAAGACGGCACTGCAATGCGGACAGCGGGTGAACATGATGCGGCGGCTGGTCGGTGGCCTGACGTCTGGCCGCCGCTTCAGGCCGGCGTGCCGGTCAGCAGCACCCAGCCGTCGGTGGTGGCGGTGAGCGACAGGTCGAGCCACGGCGCGCAGGCCTCGCAGACCGTGGCTGCCTGCGTCGCGAGAATACCGCTCAAGGCCACGCGGGCGCCAGCCTCGCAGTGCGTGCGCAGGGACGGCGCCAGCTCGATCAGGCTGCCGGCGAGGATGTTGGCGACGACGACGTCGTAGCGCTCGGTCCCGTCGAGTTCGTGCGGCTCGACGATGCGCAGCCGGGTGTCGAGGCGGTTGCGCGCTGCGTTCTGCGCGGTGGCGAGCAGGGCTTGCGGATCGATGTCGAGTGCGGTGGCCGAGCGTGCGCCGAGTGCGAGCGCGGCGAGCGCGAGGACGCCCGACCCGCAGCCCCAGTCGAGCACGGTGCGGCCATCGAGCGCGAGTCCGTCGAGCCAGGCCAGGCACATCGCCGTGGTGGCGTGCGAACCCGAACCGAAGGCAAGGCCCGGGTCGAGCATGAGCACCGTGCCGGCCGGATCCGGGCACGGGGCTTCGGTCGGGCAGATCCAGAGCCGCTCACCGAAGCGCCGCGGTGCGAGTTGCTCGCGGAAGTCGCGCACCCAGTCGCGTTCCTCGATCACCGCGAAGGTGACGGTGGGTGGCGCAATACCGGGGACGGTGGCAAGCGTCGCCAGCAGCTCATCGCGCCCGGTTCGGGCCGGGAACAGGGCGGTGACGGTCACCTCGGCCCACAGGGGTGCCGTGCCGGGAGCCGGCTCGAGCACCGGTTCTCCGCCCGGGTCGGCGAGGCTCACGGCCAGCGCCCCGGCCGATTGCAGGGCCGTCTCGACGGCCGCGACAGTGCCTGCGGGAACCGTCAGCTCGAGCTGCAGCCAGCGGTTCAGAGCCCGAGCCGCTTTTCGAGGTAATGGATGTCGGTGCCGCCGGTCTTGAACGCCGAGTGCTGCATGATTTCCAGATGCAGCGGGATGTTGGTCCTGATGCCCTCGACCACCATCTCGGTGAGCGCCACGTACATGCGGGCGATGGCCGAGGCGCGGCTGTCGCTGTGCACGATCAGCTTGGCGACCATGGAGTCGTAGTAGGGCGGTACGGCATAGCCGCTGTACAGGTGGCTGTCCACCCGCACCCCCGGCCCGCCGGGCGGGTGCCAGAGGTCGACACGGCCCGGGCTGGGCATGAAGGTCTTCGGGTCCTCGGCGTTGATGCGGCACTCGATGGCGTGGCCGCGGATGGCGAGGTCTTCCTGGCGCACCGACAGCGGCTCGCCGGCGGCCACGCGCAGCTGCTCGCGCACGATGTCCACGCCGGTGATCATCTCGGTGACCGGATGCTCGACCTGCAACCGGGTGTTCATCTCGATGAAATAGAACTCCCCGTCCTGGAACAGGAACTCGAAGGTGCCGGCGCTGCGGTAGCCGATGTCGAGGCAGGCCTGGACGCAGCGCTCCCCCATGCTGCGGCGCAATTCCGGCGGGATCCCCGGCGCGGGGGCCTCCTCGATCACCTTCTGGTGACGCCGCTGCATCGAGCAGTCGCGCTCGAAGAGGTACACGGCGTTGCCCTTGCCGTCGGCGAGCACCTGGAACTCGATGTGGCGCGGCCTGCCGAGGAATTTCTCCATGTAGACGGTGTCGTTGCCGAACGCCGCCCGGGCCTCGACCTTGGTGACGGACACCGCATTGGCGAGCGAGGCCTCGGTGTGCACCACGCGCATGCCGCGGCCACCGCCGCCGGCCGCGGCCTTGATGATCACCGGGTAGCCGATGTCCCGGGCGAGGCGCTGGTTCTCCTCGATGTCGTCGCCGAGTGGGCCGTCGGAGCCCGGCACCGTGGGTACGCCGGCCTTGCGCATCGCGTCCTTGGCCGAGATCTTGTCGCCCATCAGCCGGATGACCTCCGGCGGCGGCCCGATGAAGGCGAATCCGGAGTTTTCCACGCGCTCGGCGAAATCGGCGTTTTCCGACAGGAAGCCGAAGCCCGGGTGGATCGCCTCGGCGTCGGTGACCTCGGCGGCGCTGATGATCGCCGGCATGTTGAGGTAGCTGCCGGCGGAGGGCGGCGGCCCGATGCACACGGTCTCGTCGGCGAGCAATACGTGCTTCAGGTTCGCGTCGGCGGTGGAGTGCACCGCGACTGTCTTGATGCCGAGTTCGCGGCAGGCGCGCTGGATGCGCAGCGCCACCTCGCCACGGTTGGCTATGAGCACCTTGTTGAGCATCGCGTCGGGGCGGCTACTGGATGACGAACAGCGTCTGGCCGTATTCCACCGGCTCGCCGTTGGTGGCGAGGATGGCGGCGACCCGGCCGGCCTTGTCCGACTCGATCTGGTTCATCATCTTCATGGCCTCGATGATGCAGAGCGTGTCGCCGACCTTCACCTCGCTCCCGACCTTGACGAAGGCATCGGCTCCCGGTGCCGGGGATTCGTAGAAGGTACCGACCATCGGCGAGACGACCTTGTGGCCCGGGATCTCGGCCTCGGCAGCCGGTGGCGCCGGGCCGGCCAGGGCCGGGGCGGTGGCGTGAGGTGCCGCGGCGGTCGCCATCGGGGCGGCCACGGCGTAGTGCTGCACGGCGCCGCCCGGCGGATACCGGCTGATGCGCACCGATTCCTCGCCCTCCGAAATTTCCAGTTCGGCGATGCCGGATTCCTCCAGCAGCTCGATGAGCTTCTTGACCTTGCGGATATCCATGTTCGGTTTCGCGCTCCTCGTCGCGGGGCGTCAGGGACCAGGGCGCCCGAGCCGCCCGGCGGCGGCGCGCACGGCCAGCTCGTAGCCGATCGGTCCGAGTCCGGTGATGGTGCCCACCGCCACGTCGGAGAAGTACGAGTGGTGGCGGAACTGTTCGCGGGCCTGGACGTTGCTGATGTGGATCTCGATGAAGGGGATGGCGACGGCGAGCAGTGCATCGCGCAGCGCCACGCTGGTGTGGGTCAGGGCCCCGGGGTTGAGGAGAATGAAGTCGACCTGGCCGGCGGCTGCCTGCACGCGGTTGACGAGGTCGGCTTCGGCGTTACTCTGGTAGGCCTCGAGCTGGTGGCCGAGGCTCGCGGCGAGGGCTGCTGCGCTGCGCTCGATGTCGGCAAGCGTGGTGGTGCCGTAGACGCCCGGCTCGCGCCGGCCGAGCAGGTTCAGGTTCGGTCCGTTCAACAGCAACAGGCGGGCCATTCGTGCCATCCCCGGGCAATCCCGCAGATGGCCGCAAGTTTAGCGACTTTCGCAGCTTCTGGTAGCTTTTTGTTGCCTGATACCTGGCGTGTCGGTTTGCCGTTCAGACCGATTCCAGGCGTTGCCGGGCCTGGGCTGCCGTGATCCGGCCTGTCGCCAGTTCGTCGAGGATGGCGACGATCCGGTCGAGATCCCCGGCGTGCAACTCACCGACGTGGCGGTGCAACACCTCGCCGCCCGGGGCGACGATGACGGTGAGCGGCAAGCCCGCCATGCCGGGTTCGAAGGACTCGGCCAGCGCCATGGCCTCCTGCTCGCCGACGAGATTCGGGTAGCTGATGCCCGCCTCGCCGGTGAACGCCTGCGCCGGCTCGATCCGGTCGATGGCGACGCCGACCACCGCGATGCCGCGTCCCTGCCACTGCTGGTGCACCTGTTCGAGCAGCGGCATTTCCTTGCGGCAGGGCGCACACCAGGTGGCCCAGAAGTTGAGGATCAGCGCCTCGCCGGACCATTCCCGCAGCGACCGTGGCGTGCCGCTGGCGAGATCGGGCAGGCGCAGGTCGGGCACGCTCGCCAGCGGGTCCAGGGCCGGTCGGGCCGCGGGCGGCTGCGCGTCGAGCGGCGGCTCCCAGAACAGGCGCCCGGCGAGGAAACCGGCAGCGATGCACACCGGCACGAGGATCAGCAGGCGCGTGCGCACGGTCAGGACGTGCCGCCGCCGATGGCAGCGCGTACGTGGGCGGCGAAATCGCCCGCATCGAGAAAGCCGACGACGCGCGCGCCCGGCCGCTCGCTGCCGTCCGGGCTGAAGAACACGATCGTCGGTGGGCCGAAGATGCCGAAGCGGCGCAGCAGGGCCTGGTCTTCGGCGTCGTTGGCGGTGACGTCGGCCTGCAGGAGCACGGCCCCGGCTAGCGCTGCGTGCACCTCGGCGCTGGTGAACGTGTAGCGCTCCATCTCCAGGCACGACGTGCACCAGTCGGCATAGAAATCGAGCATGGCCGGACGCCCGGCGGCACTGGCCGCGGCGAGGGCGCGGTCGAGGTCGGCCACGGTCTTGATGCGCTCGAAGGCGAGCGCCGCCTCGGTCTGGGCGGCACCGCCGCCGCGCAGGCCGGCGAGCGGCTGCAGCGGGTCGCGGCTGCCGGCGAGCATCCCGACGAGGAGCGCTGCGCCGTACACGACGGCGAGCAGGCCCATGCCCTTCGCCAGCTTGCGGCCGGGTCCGGCGGCGGGCTCGAGCGGCTGGAACGCACCGAGGAACACGCCGGCCAGGAAGACGAGCACGGCCCAGCCGAGCATGGTGATGGCATCGGGCAGGATGCGGTCGAGCATCCACACCGCCAGCCCGAGCATCATGAAGCCGAAGGCACCCTTGACCGTCGTCATCCAGCCGCCCGCCTTCGGCAGCAGGCGCCCGGCGGAGGTGCCGACCACGAGCAACGGCAGCCCCATGCCGATCGACAGGGCGAAGAGCGCCGCAGCGCCCCGCGCCATGTCGCCCGTCTGGGCGATGACCGTGAGGGCCGCGACCAGCGGCGGGGCCACGCAGGTGGTGACCAGCAGCGCCGACAGCGCCCCCATCACCGCCGTGCCGAAGAAAGTGCCCGCCTGCTGCCGCCCACTGGCGGCGCTGATGCGGTTCATCAGCGCGGCGGGCATCTGCAGTTCATACGCACCGAACATGGAGAACGCCAGGGCGACGAACAGCACCGAGACGCCGACGATGATCCAGGGCTGCTGGAGCGCCGCCTGGACCTGCTGGCCGGCGGCGGCGAAGAGCGCGCCCGCGGCGGTGTAGGTCAGGGCCATGCCGAGCACGTAGGTCAGCGACAGGGCGAAGGCGCGCGCCGTGGTCACGTCGCGGCCCTGGCCGACGATGATGCCCGAGAGGATCGGCACCATCGGCAGGCAGCAGGGCGTGAAGGCGAGGAGCAGGCCGAAGCCGGCGAAGCTCAGCATGACCAGCGCGAGGTTGCCCGTGCCGATCAGCCGGGCCAGCCGGTCCTGTTCGGAAATCATCGGCGCGGCGCCGTCCGCCGCCGTGCCGGTCACGGCGGGCGTCCCGGGGCCGGCGCCTGCCGCCACGGCGAGTCGCACCGTCTGCGGCGGGTAGCAGATGCTCCCCTCGCGACAGCCCTGGTGGCCGATCTCCAGTTGCAGCGGGTCGGCGCTGCCGGTGACGCTCACCTCGGCCACGGCCTCCCCGTAGAAGACGCGCGTCCTGCCGAAGTACTCGTCTTCCTTGGGCATGCCGTCCGGCAGTTGCAGCGCCCCGAGCGTGACGCCCGGATCGAGCGCGCGCGCCGTCAGGCTGTGGCGATAGAGGTAGTAGCCCTCGGCGATGTCCCAGGTGATGCGCAGGCGTGCCGGGCCCGCCCATTGGGCCTGCGCACGAAACGCCTGCTCCGGCGGCAGCGCCTCGCCGGGCTTCGTTCCCGCGCCGAGCAGGGCCGCAAGGCCACCCGTCCGCGGCGGGGCTTTTTCCGCCGGCAAGTCGACAGTCGCCTTCCAGGTCTGCGGCGGGTAACACAGCCCGATGTCGGCACAGCCCTGCGATTTCAGCGTGAGGTCGACGGGGCCGCTGCCGCTCGTCACCGGCAGGCGCACCACGGCACTGCCGCGGTAGATGTGCATGTCGCCGAAGAATTCGTCGTGGTAGGGCTCACCCTCGGGCATGACCGGCGTGCCGAGCACCACACCGGGTGTCGCGGTCGCGTAGCTCATGCGCTCGCGGTAGAGGTAGTAGCCGGGCTCGATGGTCCAGCGCACCACGATTTCGCGGCCCTCGGCGGCGGCGGTGTAGCGGAACGCCTGCTCCGGGCGCAGCACGTCGGGTTCGGCAGCGGCCGCGCCGGTGACGACGGCGGCGGCGAACAGCAGGGCGAGCCCGACCCGCGCGGGCCGGCTCAGGCGGTGGAGTCGCTGATCCATTTCAGATAGGCCTCGGCGCCGGCCGCGATCGGCACGGCGATGATCTCGGGCACCTCGTGCGGGTGCAGGCTGCGGATGGTGGTTTCGAGCTGGTCAAAGCGCGCCCGCGTGGTCTTCACGAGCAGCAGGACCTCGTCCTCCTGCTGCAGGTGCCCGTCCCAGCGATAGTAGGAGCGTACCCCGGGGATGCGGTTCACGCAGGCCGCCAGGTTCTGCTCGATCAGGGCCGTGGCGATCTCGGCCGCCACGGTATTGCCCGGGCAGGTGCAGAGCACCAGCAGGTAGTCATCGGCCATTGGGAACACCGCCACTCGCGCCGGCGGCAGCATACCGGCGCCCGCCGGCCCCTGTCACGACGACCCGGTCACGGGCAACCGCCGCCCGGGGCTTGCAATCGGATTGCCGCTGAATACCATTAGCACTCACTTTTCCAGAGTGCTAACAAGACCGGCCTCCGCCAGTCGTTAGTTTAGTGGTTGATTCAAAAGGAGATTTTTACATGAAGATCCGTCCCCTTCATGATCGCGTGATCATCAAGCGCCTCGAGGAAGAGCGCACCTCCCCCGGCGGCATCGTCATTCCGGACACGGCCACCGAGAAGCCCGTCCGCGGCAAGGTCATCGCCGTCGGCAGCGGCCGCATCACCGAGAAGGGCGAAGTGCGCCCGCTCGACATCAAGAAGGGCGACACGGTGCTGTTCGGCAAGTACAGCGGCACCGAGGTCAAGGTCGACGGCGACGAGCTGGTCGTGATGCGCGAAGACGACATCATGGCCGTCATCGAAGGCTGAGTCGCCACCACGAATTCTCCATTGCCAGAAATCCGATTCACGAGAGGTACATGAACCATGGCAGCTAAAGAAGTCCGCTTTGGCGATGACGCCCGCCGTCGCATGCTCAACGGCGTGAACGTCCTCGCCAACGCCGTGAAGGTCACGCTCGGTCCCAAGGGCCGCAACGTGGTGCTCGACAAGTCCGTCGGCGCCCCGACGGTGACCAAGGACGGCGTCTCCGTCGCCAAGGAGATCGAGCTCGACGACAAGTTCGAGAACATGGGCGCGCAGATGGTGAAGGAGGTCGCTTCCCACACCTCCGACACCGCCGGCGACGGCACCACCACCGCCACCGTGC
>JADZBS010000043.1 GCA_020851975.1 Gammaproteobacteria bacterium
TCGAGGGCGACCCGGAGTTCGACACCAAGCGGGCGAAGAAGAAGCTGCGCCGGTACGTGGAGAGCCACGACCACGCGATCCGGCTCAAGGCCGAGATCATGGTGGACCACTTTCATGAGCAGGTGCTTCAGCTTTCCAAGATCGGTGGCGAAGCGCGGGCGATGGTGGTGACGAGCGGCATCGAGCGTGCGATCCAGTACTTCCACGCCATCCGCGACTACCTGGCGGAGCGCAGGAGCCGCTGGCAGGCGATCGTCGCCTTCTCCGGCGAGCACGAGTGGGGCGGCGCGAAGGTGACGGAAGCGTCGCTCAACGGTTTTCCGGCTAGCCAGATCGCCGAGAAGATCCAGCAGGACCCGTACCGCTTCCTGATCTGCGCCGACAAGTTCCAGACCGGCTACGACGAGCCGCTGCTGCACACGATGTACGTGGACAAGCCGCTCTCGGGCATCAAGGCGGTACAGACGCTCTCAAGGCTCAACCGGGCACACCCGAAGAAGCACGACGTGTTCGTGCTCGACTTCATGAACGACGCCGACATGATCCAGCAGGCATTCGCCGACTACTACCGCACGACGATCCTCGCGGAGGAGACCGACCCGAACAAGCTGCACGACCTGAAGGCGGCGCTTGATGGCTACCAGGTCTATGCCGCCGCGCGGGTGGACGAGTTCGCGGCGCTGTACCTCGGCGGCGCGGATCGTGATCGACTCGACCCGATCCTCGATGCCTGCGTGGCCGACTACCGAGAACGGCTGGACGAAGACGGGCAAGTGGATTTTAAGGGCAAGGCGAAGGCGTTCCTGCGCACCTATGGGTTTCTCTCGTCGATCCTGCCGTACACGAACGCCGAGTGGGAAAAACTCTCGGTTTTCCTGACCTTTCTCGTGCCCAAGCTGCCGGCACCGGTGGAGGAAGACCTGTCCAGGGGCATCCTCGAGGCGATCGACATGGACAGCTACCGCGTGGAGAAGCAGGCGGTGGTCAGGATCCAGCTGCCCGACGCGGATGCGGAGATCGAGCCCGTGCCCACCACGGGCGGCGGCCGCAAGCCCGAGCCCGAGCTGGACCGGCTCTCGAACATCCTCAAGGCGTTCAACGACCAGTTCGGCAACATCCCCTGGTCCGATGCCGACCGCGTGCACAAGCTGATCACCGAGGACATTCCGAACCGGGTGGCTGCCGACAAGGCGTACCAGAATGCGCGCCAGAACTCGGACAAGCAGAATGCCCGCATCGAGCACGACAAGGCGCTCGCGCGAGTCATGACCGCCGTGCTGAAGGACGACACCGAGCTGTTCAAGCAGTTCATGGACAACGACTCGTTCCGACGGTGGATGACGGATACGGTGTTCGGACTGACCTACACCGAAAAACGGGCGGGATAACGCTGGCGACCCAGCTACTTCCCAATACAAAACCCCGCAAAAATCCTCCCCAGCAGATCCTCGCTGGTGACCTCCCCGGTGATCTGCCCGAGCGCTTCCTGCGCATGGCGCAGCTCCTCGGCCATGAGCTCGCCGGCGCGACGTTCCACCAGCGTGCGACGGGCGGCCTCGACGTGGCTGCGGGCAGCCGTGAGCGCCTCGAGGTGGCGCCGGCGGGCGGTGGTGGTACCCTCCCCGCCGGGCTGGTAGCCGGCCACCGCGCGCAGTCGCGCGCGCAGTGCGTCGAGGCCATCGCCGCGCGTGGCCGAGACGTTGATGACGCCCGCCTCACCGTCGACGGCGCCAGCCGGCTCCGCCGTGAGATCGATCTTGTTGCGCACGATCGTTTGCGCGAGCGCTGCCGGCAGCTCGGCGAGGGTTGCGGCGAGCGCGGTGTCGTCGGGAACGCTGGCATCGACGATCACGAGGGCGTGATCGGCGGTGACGAGCGCGGCCCGGGCGCGGCGCACGCCTTCCTGCTCGACCGGGTCGGTGCTCTCGCGCAGGCCAGCGGTATCGAACACGTGGATGGGCAGGCCGTCGATGTCGAGTTCCTCGCGCAGCACGTCGCGGGTCGTGCCGGGCACGGGCGTGACGATGGCCACCGCGTAGCCGGCCAGTGCGTTGAGGAGGCTCGACTTGCCGGCATTCGGCCGGCCGGCGATGACGACCTGCAGGCCGTCGCGCAGCAGGCAACCTTGCCGGGCCGTCGCCTGCAGGGTATCGAAAGCCCGGGTCACGTCGTCCAGCCGGCCGGTGAGTTCGCCGGCTTCGAGAAAATCGATGTCTTCGTCGGGGAAATCGAGCGCGGCCTCGACCCAGGCGCGCAGGTCGGTGACCTGCTCGACCAGGGCCGCCACGGCGGCGGAGAAGTCCCCGCGCAGTGACCGTTGCGCCGCCCGCGCCGCCGCGCGGGAGCCGGCGTCGATGAGGTCCGCGATGGCCTCGGCCTGGGTGAGGTCGAGCTTGTCGTTGAGAAAGGCCCGCTCGGTGAACTCACCGGGCCGCGCGAGCCGGGCGCCCAGCGCCACCACCCGTTCGAGGAGCAGGTCGACCAGCACCGGACCGCCGTGGGCGTGGAGCTCCAGGACATGCTCGCCGGTGAAGGAATGCGGCGCCGGAAAGTAGAGCGCCAGGCCGAGATCGAGCGCCTCGCCGCCGGCATCGAAGAAGCCGGCGAGCGTGGCGTGGCGGGGCTGGGGCAAGGCCCCGGTGAGTGCCACGGCGATCTGCGGCACGGCGGGGCCCGAGATGCGGACCACCGCCACACCGCCGCGACCGGCGGGTGTGGCACGCGCCACGATGGTATCGGCAGCAGCGATCGGGTCAGCGCCCGTCATGGCGCGCGCCCGCCAGGCGGGTCCGCCCTACTCGACGGCGAGCTTGCGATTGATGTTCCACTGCTGGGCGATGGACAGCACCGAGTTGGTGAGCCAGTACAGCACGAGGCCGGCGGGGAAGAACGCGAACATGCCGGCGAACACCACGGGCATCCACTTCATGATCTTCGCCTGCAGCGGATCGGGCGGTGCCGGGCTCAGCGAGGACTGCAGGAACATGGCGCCGGCCATGAGCAGCGGCAGGATGAAGTACGGGTCGCGCGTGGACAGGTCGGTGATCCAGAGCGCGAACGGCGCCTGACGCATCTCGACGCTTTCGAGCAGGACCCAGTAGTAGGCGATGAAGAACGGGATCTGCACCAGCATCGGCAGGCAGCCGGCAGCGGGGTTGATCTTCTCCCGCTTGTACATGTCCATCAGCGCCTGGCTCAGCGCCTCGCGGTTGTCCTTGTAACGTTCCTGCAGTGCCTGCAGCCGTGGCTGCAGCTTGCGCATGCGCGCCATGGAGCGGCCGCTGGTCTCGGTCAGCTTGTAGAAGGCGAGCTTGATGAGCAGCGTCGCCAGGATGATGGCCACGCCCCAGTTGCCGACCACGCCGTAGATCTTCTCGAGCAGCCAGAACAGTGGCTGGGCGAGCACGGTCAGCACGCCGTAATCCACGGTGAGCTTCAGCCCCTGCGCCACGTCGTCCATCTGGGCCTGCAGCTTCGGACCGACGAACAGCGTGGCGGCGTAGGTCGTCTCCGCACCGGGTGCGACCGTGACCAGCGGGCCCATGGCGTTCAGCGTGTAAGTGCTTTGCCGGACGGTGCTGTCGTAGGCGAAAACCTGGTCGGCCGGCGGGACGGCGGCGGCAAGGAAGTGATGCTGGATCGAGGCGATCCAGCCGTGCGCGACCTTCTGCGACAGCGGTTCCTCGGTGAGGTCGTCGAACTCGAGCTTCTGGTACTTGTCACCGTCGTAGGCGACGGGGCCCGTGAAGGAATAGCTGTCGACGTTGAAGTAGGACTTCTCGGGCGGCGCGTGCAGGCGGGTGACCTGCAGGTAGCTGGCAGCCGCATAGGGGGCGGCGCCGAGGTTGCGGACGCGATAGCTCAACCCCACGTCGTAGCGCCCGCGCCGGAAGCGGTAGGTCTTGTCGACTGCCACCTCGCCGGGCGCTTCCCAGGTCAGCGTGACCTGCAGCTCATCGTTGCCGTCGGCCAGCACGTACGCCGACTGCGCCGCGTGCATGAGCGCGAGGTGGTTGGCCTCGGGCCTCCCTTCCGCTGCGCGCAGGCCGGTGTGGAAGAGAAACAGTTGGTCCGCTGCCGGGCTGAGGAGCTCGACCGGCACATCGGGCTGGTCCTTCGCGACCGGGTAGCGCTTCAGGCGCACCCGCTGCAGGTCACCGCCCAGCGTGTTGATCTCGACGTCCATGACGTCGGTTCGCACGGTGAGGATGTCGCCCTGGGCTGGGGCGGCAGCGACGGCAGGCGCTGCTGCGGCTGTCGTCGTCGCCGGCGCGGTGCCGGTTGCGGCCTGCGGCAAGGCCGGCAGCGCCGGTACCTGCGGCGCAGCCGGGTTCCCGGCATCGGCAGCGCTGGTGGCGGCCGATGTGCCGCGTGTGTACAGCGGCGGTGCGTGGTCGATGCGCCAGGTCTCCACGCAGATCCAGCCGAGCACGATCACCGCGACCCAGAGGACGACACGCAGATTGTCCAGCACGCCCGCGCTCCCGTTCATGTGCGGCTGGCCGCCTTGCCCAGCCGGTTCCAGTGCGTGGCGAGGCTCGCGACCAACTGCGCATTCGTGGCAACGGCAGCCGGCTCCTTCACCATCACGACGATGTCGATGCCGGGAAGTTCGCCGGTGACGCGCCGGAAGCTCTCGCGGACCAGCCGGCGAATGCGGTTACGACCGACGGCCGTGCGCACGCGGCGCGCCGGAGCAGTCATGCCGAGACGTGGATGAGGAAGACCGGAAGGGCGATAAAGCACGGTGAAGAGCCTGTCCGTCGAGCGCTGCGCTGACTCGAACACCGCATCGAAGTCCGCCTTGCGCGTCAGCCTGAGGCGGGCCGGATAAGCCTGCGGATGGCGGTGTGTCGTGGCGGCCGCCCGCCCGCGCGTCAGGGCGTCAGGCGCGCACGACCCTTCGCACGCCGCCGCTTGAGGATGAGGCGACCGCCACGGGTCGCCATGCGGGCCCGAAAGCCGTGCGTACGCGAGCGTTTCAGCTTGCTGGGTTGGTATGTGCGCTTCATGGCTGCAAAAAGCCTTCTGAAAACAATGCGATGGGTCGCTATCGAGAGGCGGCAAGGTTACGCACCTCCCCGCGTGGTGTCAATCCTGAAACCCCTGTGGATAACTTCGTGGGGGAGCGATAGACTGCCGCTCCCCTCGAATCCCGACCCAACAACGACGACCCAGGGGGTCAGCACGTGGTGCCTTCGCTATGGACAGGTTGCCTGCGCCAATTGCAGAGCGATCTGTCCGAGACCGATTTCAACACCTGGATCCGTCCGCTGCAGGCGGTCCAGGAAAACGACACCCTGCGGCTGCTGGCACCCAATCGCTTCGTCGTCGACTGGGTCACCGACCGCTGCCTCGGCCGCATCCGCGAGGTCGTCGCCCGCGATGCCAGTGACGAGGCGCCGGCGGTCGTCCTGCAGGTCGGCACGCGCGGCACGGTTGCAGCCATCGCGGTCGACCGGAGCACGGCCGCCGCCACCCCGCCGCCCGCACCGCTCGGCGCGCGCCTCAACCCCAACTACACCTTCGATCGGTTCGTCGAAGGCAAGAGCAACCAACTGGCACGGGCCGCCGCCCAGCAGGTGGCCCGCAATCCCGGCAGCGCCTACAACCCGCTGTTCATCTACGGCGGCGTCGGGCTCGGCAAGACCCACCTCATGCAGAGCATCGGCCATGCCATCCTGGCCAGCCAGCCCGGCGCACGGGTGGCCTACATCCACTCCGAGCAGTTCGTGCAGGACATGGTGACGGCGCTACGCCACAACACCATCGGCGAGTTCAAGAAGGCCTACCGCTCGCTCGATGCACTGCTGATCGACGACATCCAGTTCTTCGCCGGGAAGGATCACTCGCAGGAAGAATTCTTCCATACTTTCAATGCCTTACTGGAAGGCCAGCGCCAGGTCGTGCTGACCTGTGACCGCTATCCGAAGGAAGTCACCGGTCTGGAGGAGCGCCTCAAGTCGCGGTTCGGCTGGGGACTCACGGTGGCCGTCGAGCCGCCGGAGATGGAAACGAGTGCGGCGATCCTGATCACCAAGGCGGCAGCCGACAACGTGGTGCTGCCGGAAGAAGTCGCCTTCTTCATGGCCCAGCGCATCCGCTCCAACATTCGTGAACTCGAGGGCGCGTTGCGGCGGGTGATTGCCAACTCGACATTCACCGGGCGGCCGATCAGCCTGGAGTTCGCGCGGGAAGCGCTGCGCGACCTGCTGGCGCTGCAGGAACGGCTGGTGACCATCGAGAACATCCAGAAGGTCGTGGCGGAGTATTTCAAGATTCGCGTGGCCGACGTGCTGTCGCAACGGCGCAGCCGCTCCGTGGCCCGTCCGCGTCAGGTCGCGATGTGCCTCGCCAAGGAGCTCACGCGGCACAGCCTGCCGGAGATCGGCGATGCATTCGGTGGCCGTGACCACACGACCGTGCTGCACGCGTGCCGACGGATTCAGGCCTTGCGCGAGTCCGACACGCGCGTGCGCGAGGACTACCAGAACCTCCTGCGCACGCTGACGAGCTGAGCGGGAACAACTGGCGCACGGAAGCCCTATGAAGCTGTGCGGCGTCTGTGGATACTGGAAGACCTCGAAATGCTCAACACCTTGTGCACAACGCTCCAGCAGCCACCACCCGCGGTCGTCCACGCCGACAGGCGCAGCAGGCGGCTGATTTCATGAGGATTCGGCGAATCGCACACAGCGCCGGTCGATGCTAATTACAGTCATCATCAGATATCTATCTTCAAGAATATATTTTGACGAGGCAGGTTCATGAAGCTGTCGATCTCGCGCGAATCCCTACTCAAGGCGTTGCAGGCTGTCATCGGTGTCGTCGAACGACGCCAGACGATGCCGATCCTGGCCAATGTCCTGCTGGTCGCCCGCAACGACGGTCTGACGCTGACAGCGACGGATCTCGAGGTCGAGCTCGTGGCGGATGCCGAAGCGGAGAAGATCGATGTACCGGGCGACATCACGGTACCGGGGCGCAAGCTGCTCGATATCGCGCGCGCGCTGGCCGAGGGCGCGAAGATCGGGCTGCAGCTCGATGGCGACCGCCTCGTCATCAGGTCGGGCCGGTCCCGTTTCGTATTGTCGACGCTGCCGGCAGCGGAGTTTCCGCTGGTCGAATCGGTGGAAGCAAACACCCGCCTCAAGCTGGCGCAGAACGACGTGGCGAAGCTCCTCGAGAAAACGCAGTTCTCGATGGCGCAGCAGGATGTCCGCTACTACCTGAACGGGCTGCTGCTCGAGACCAGCAGGAAGCGCATCCGGGCCGTGGCGACCGACGGTCACCGCCTGGCGCTCTGTGACCTCGCCATCGATGGCCAGGAGGCAGCGGCGGTTCAGGTCATCATCCCGCGCAAGGGCGTGATGGAGCTGCACCGACTTCTCGGCTCAGGTCCCGAGATCGAACTGGCGATCGGTACCAATCACGTTCGCGCCCAGTTCGACGGAATTCGCTTCACTTCGAAGCTGATCGATGGTCGTTTCCCGGATTATGAGCGTGTGATCCCCACCAGCCAGGCTACTACCCTTACGGCGGATCGCGAGACGTTGCGGGCAGCCCTGCAGCGCGCGGCGATCCTGTCGAACGAAAAGTATCGGGGTGTTCGCCTGGAACTGGCCAAAGGGAGCCTGAAGATCCAGGCCAATAACCCGGATCAGGAAGAAGCGCGTGACGAAATCGAGGTGGAATACGACGGCTCACCGATGGAGATCGGGTTCAACGTCACGTACCTGCTGGATGCGCTGGCCGCTGTCGAGGGGGATGCCGTCGAGATCGATTTCGTCGACCCCAGCAGCAGCTGCCTGATCCGCTCGCCGACGAGCAGCCCGGCAAGGTACGTCGTGATGCCGATGCGCCTCTGAGGCGTGCCGGCTGGCGGGCCGAGACATTTCGAGCGCGCTGTCAGACCTGCGGCTGGAGCATTTCCGCTGTTTCGCGACTGCGGAACTGGCGTTTGCCGGGCGGCTCAACGTCATCACCGGCGCCAACGGGGCCGGGAAAACTTCCCTGCTCGAGGCGATCTACCTCCTCGGTCGCGGCCGCTCCTACCGCACGGCTGATCCCCGCCACCTCGTTCAGTCCGGGGCCGGCGCTGCCCTGATCGCCGGTCATGCCGTCGAACGGGCCGGGCGGGTTCCGCTGGGTATCCAGATCAGCGCAGGCGCGTTCGATATCCATGTCGCTGGCCGGCCAGGAGCATCGGCTGCGGATCTGGCCGAGAGGCTGCCAGTCCAGGCACTCCACGCGGACATCGGGACGCTGGTCCACGGGGGACCCGAGGCCCGCCGGCGCCTGATGGATTGGGGTGTGTTCCACGTGGAACATCGCTATCTGGAAGAATGGCGCCGATTTCGCCGGGCGCTGCTCCAGCGGAACACGGCCATTCGTGAAAATCGCGCCGACGACGTCCTGGCGGTCTGGGAGGAGCAGGTTGCCGCAGCGGCTGAGACGGTCCATGCACAACGCGAGCACTACCTGGAGCGGCTGCGGCCGGTTTTTCACCGCCTGGCCGCTCGGCTGCTCGATGCGGATGTCGCCCTGGACTACCAGCCCGGATGGCCCGTCGAGCAGGATCTCCGGGAGGTCCTGCGGCAGGGCCGGGAATCGGACCGGCGCCTGGGCTATACACGGACCGGTCCCCAGCGGGCCGACCTGGTGTTGCGAATCCAGGATGAGCCGTCGCGCTGGCGGGCGTCGAAGGGACAGCACAAGCTCCTCGGCGCTGCGCTGGTGCTGGCCGAATGCGAATTGGTGGCCGAGAACAGCCAAAAGGGGGTTGCCCTGGTCGTCGACGAGCCGGCCGCTGATCTGGATGCGACACGACTGTCGGCCTTGATGGACGTCATTCTTGCCAATCCGGCGCAGGTTTTCCTGGCGGCGATCTCGGCGCGCACCCTCCCGTTGACCGGCGAGCCCGCGATGTTCCACGTGGAACACGGCCACGCTAAAGCTTTGTTATAATTCACGAAATTTGTCGCCCGGATCAATCCATGTCCGACGCAGAAAGCTATAATTCCAGTACAATCAAGGTGTTACGCGGCCTTGACGCGGTGCGTAAGCGGCCGGGCATGTACATCGGCGACACCGACGATGGCACAGGGCTGCACCACATGGTGTTCGAAGTCGTCGACAACTCGATCGACGAGGCCCTCGCCGGCTTCTGCACCGAAGTCACCGTGGCCATTCACCAGGACGGTTCGGTAACCGTCGGCGACAACGGCCGCGGCATTCCCGTCGACATCCATCCGGAAGAGGGGCGCTCGGCTGCCGAGGTCATCCTCACCGTGCTGCACTCGGGCGGAAAGTTCGACCAGAACTCCTACAAGGTGTCCGGCGGCCTGCACGGCGTGGGCGTATCGGTGGTCAACGCGCTGTCCGAGTCGCTGCACCTCATGATCTACCGCAACGGCGCGGTCCACGAGCAGCGCTATCGGCTCGGTGACCCCGAGGCTCCGCTCGCAGTGACCGGCAGTACGCGCAAGAACGGCACGGTGATCCGCTTCCGGCCGAGCCGCGAGATCTTCAGCGATACCGAATTCCACTACGACATCCTCGCCAAGCGTTTGCGTGAGCTGTCGTTCCTGAATCCCGGTATCCGCATCGAGCTCGCCGACGAACGTGATGGTCGCCAGGAAACCTTCCAGTTCGAAGGCGGCATCCGCGCGTTCGTCGAACATCTCAACCGGAACAAGACGCCGATCCAGCCGACCGTGATCTTCATCTCACGGCAGCAGGACGGCATGCTGGTGGAGGCCGCTCTGCAATGGAACGACGGCTACCAGGAGAACATGTTCTGTTTCACGAACAACATCCCGCAGAAGGATGGCGGCACGCACCTGATCGGCTTTCGCAGTGCCCTGACGCGCACGCTCAACGGCTACATCGAACGCGAGTTCAGCGGCAAGAAGGACAAGGTTCCGACGACCGGTGACGATGCGCGTGAGGGCCTGACGGCGGTGCTGTCCGTCAAGCTGCCGGACCCGAAATTTTCCTCGCAGACCAAGGACAAGCTCGTTTCCTCCGAGGTCAAGGGCATCGTCGAGGCGGTGGTCGGCCAGTACCTCGAGGCGTTCCTGCTCGAGCACCCGCAGGAAGCGAAGATCATCGTTGCCAAGATCGTCGACGCGGCCCGGGCCCGCGAAGCGGCGCGCAAGGCGCGCGAACTGACGCGGCGCAAGGGAGCCCTCGACATCGCCGGCCTGCCGGGCAAGCTCGCCGACTGCCAGGAAAAGGATCCGGCACTCTCCGAGATCTTCCTCGTTGAGGGCGACTCGGCCGGCGGCTCGGCCAAGCAGGGCCGCGACCGGCGCACCCAGGCCGTGCTGCCGCTCAAGGGCAAGATCCTCAACGTCGAGAAGGCGCGGTTCGATCGCATGCTGGCGAGCGACGAAATCGGCACGCTCATCACCGCACTCGGCTGCGGCATCGGGCGCGAGGACTTCGACGTCGAGAAGCTGCGCTACCACCGCATCATCATCATGACGGACGCCGACGTCGACGGTTCGCACATCCGCACGCTGCTCCTGACGTTCTTCTACCGACAGATGCCGGAGCTGATCGCGCGCGGCCATGTCTACATCGCCCAGCCGCCGCTCTACAAGGTCAAGCGCGGCAAGCAGGAGCACTACGTCAAGGACGACACGGAACTCAATGCCTACCTCGTCAACGTTGCGTTGGAAGGCGCCGGCCTGCACGTCAGCGCCGACGCACCGCCGATCTCGGGGCCACCGCTTGCCGAGCTCGCCGGCCGCTTCGTGCGCACGATGGCGGTGATCGATCGCCTGGCGCGCCGCTACGACCGCAACGTGCTCGAGCAGATGATCTACGCACCGGTCGTCACATCGGACCGGCTCGGCCAGCGCGAGTGGCTGGCCGGCTGGATCGGCGGCCTGGAGCAGTCGCTGCGCGCCGCGCTGAACGGCGAGGGCGCAGGCTACCGGCTCTCACCGCTCGAATCCGACGGCGCCATCGTCGGTTTGCGCGTCGAGCGCGACCGCCACGGTGTTACCGAGGTGAACGAACTCTCCCTCCGCTTCTTCGAGTCGCCCGAGTACGGACAGCTCGCCGCGCTCGGCCAGAGCCTCACCGGGCTGGTCGGCGAGGGCGCCCACGTCACGCGCGGCAACGACCGCCACGAAGTGGCCAACTTCCGTCAGGCGATGGAGTGGCTGATGGACGAGGCGCGCAAGGGCCAGTCCATCCAGCGCTACAAGGGTCTCGGCGAGATGAACCCGGAGCAACTCTGGGAGACGACGGTGAACCCCGCCACACGCCGCCTGATGCAGGTGCGGATCGAGGACGCGGTCTCCGCCGACGAGATCTTCACCACGCTGATGGGCGACCAGGTGGAGCCGCGCCGCGATTTCATCGAACGCAACGCGCTCACGGTGGCGAACCTCGACGTGTGAGAGGGCGCGATCGGGCCGGTCGCCCGGCCGTCGAGTCGACCGGCCGGCGTCACGTCACTCGCGCTTGCCCTCCGCCGGCACGATGAAGGCCGGCACCACGCCCGGTGTGGGCGCTGGTTCGGCAGCGGCCGGTTCTGCGGCGGGTGACGGGGCCGGGGCGGTGGCGAACAGGTGCGAGAGCTTCTGCATCGCGCCGATCAGGCCGTCCACGCCGAGCACGAACAGCCCGGCTACCGCCACCGCGAGGATGCCGGCAGTCAGATGGCGGGCGAGGCGATGCCGGCCCGGTGTCATTCGCCCTCCGGCGCCGGACCATGGCCGTTGGCGAGGCGCAGGCGCGCCACGGTCGACTCGACCCAGCGCTGGATTTCCTCGTTGACCTCGCGCGGGTCGCGGCCGGCGGGATCCACCGGGGTGCCGATGACGAAACGCACGGTGCCCGGGCGCTTGCGCAGGCCGCGCCGCGGCCAGAAGTCACCCGCATCGTGGGCGATGGGCACGATCTTCACGCCGGCCTCGCGGGCGAGCAGCGCGCCGCTGACCCCATACCGACGCGTCTCTCCCGCGGGCATGCGGGTGCCTTCGGGAAAGACCATCACCCAGCTGCCGTCCGCCAGCCGCTGCTTGCCCTGCTCCACGACCTGGTTGACGGCGCTGCTGCCGGCGCCGCGGTCGATGGCGATCGGGTGCAGCGCCGCCAGGGCCCAGCCGAAGAATGGCGCCCACATGAGTTCGCGCTTGAGAACCCAGCACTGCCAGGGCACGAGCAGCATCTGCACGATGGTCTCGTAGGCCGACGAGTGCTTCATCAGGACGACGCTCGGCTCGGCCGGGAGATTCTCGCGGCCCTCGACGGCCATGCCGAGCCCGCAGAGCCGCACCGCCAGCCTGTCGATGAGCCGCGCCCAGGCGACGGCCACGGCATAGGACGAGCGTACTCCGGCGACCCGGGCGAGGATGCAGACGAGCGCGTAGGGCGGGATCGTCACGAACATCAGCGAGGTGAAGAGCAGCGAGCCGGGCATCATCGCTCCCGCGTGAGGGTTGCGGCGACGGCAGCGAGGCTGTCGAACACCTCGACTCCCGAAGCGTCGCCGAGTGCCGCCTCGGTCGCCCGACCGTTGCCGGTCCGGACCAGGATGGCACGCGCACCGACTGCCTGCGCCGCGCGCAGGTCGCGCCCGGAGTCACCGACCACCGGCACACCGGCCAGGCTGCAGCCGAACGCCGCTTCGATCTGGCGCAACAACCCGGGCTTCGGCTTGCGGCACTCGCAGCCGGCGTCCGGCGCATGCGGGCAGACGAAGATGCCCGCGAGCCGCCCGCCGCCGGCCTCCACCGCCGCCACCATCCGGCGGTGGATGGCATCGAGCGTCGCCGCGGTGAACAGGCCGCGACCGACGCCGGACTGGTTGCTGGCCACGACGACATCGAAGCCCGCGGCGGTGAGCGCGGCGATGGCCTCGATCGCGCCGGGCAGCGCGATCCACTCCGCCGGGGAACGGATGAACTGCGCCGACTCGTGGTTGATCACGCCATCGCGATCGAGTACGACCAGGCGCCTGCACTCGACGGTCACGTCCGGCTCCGCTCAGGCGGTGTTGAGGCAGGAGAGGTCGGCGACGTCGAGGAACAACTGGCGCAGCCGCCGCAGGAGCGCGATGCGGTTGTGGCGCTTCGCGGTGTCGTCGGTCATCACCATGACGGCGGTGAAGAACGCATCTACCGGGTCACGCAGCGCTGCCAGGCGGCGCAGGACCTCGCCGTACCGGCGGGAGGCAAGGTCGGCGCGGTGCAGGGCGAGCAGTCCCTCGAGGACTTCGTGCAGGCGTCGTTCCTCGGGCGCCTCGAAGAGCGCCGGATCGACCCGGTCGGACACGTCGTCCTTCACGCCCTTCAGGATATTGGCGATGCGCTTGTTGGCGACCGCAAGGCTCGGTGCCTCGCTCATCGCCATGAAAGCGCGCACCGCCCCGAGCCGGGCGTTGAAGTCGAGAGGCGATGCCGGTGCGCGCAGCCGCACGGCTTCGAAGGTCTCGGTCGTGACGTCGCCGGGGGCGAATCCGGGTGCCTGGCCGTCGAGATACCAGGCGCGCAGCCGCTCGACGATGAAGTCGTGGAGTTCGCTGGCCAGCGCGCCGCGGTCCGCGATCTTCACCGGCTGGGCTGCGACGGCGGCGGCGATCAGTTCCGGCAGCGCGACGTCGAGCCGCGCCTCGATCAGCGTGCGGACCAGGCCGAGTGCGGCCCTTCTCAGGCCGAAGGGGTCCTTGTTGCCGCTCGGGCGTTTGCCGAGCGCGAAGACGCCGGCGAGCGTGTCGAGCCGGTCGGCGAGGGCCAGGCACTGGCCTGCGGCCGACCCGGCAAGCCGGTCGCCTGCGAACCGGGGCAGGTACTGCTCCTCGATGGCGGTGGCCACCGTATCCGGCTCACCGGCGTGGCGGGCGTAGTAATAGCCCATCCGGCCCTGCAGTTCGGGGAATTCCCGGACGAGGTCGGTCAGCAGGTCCGCCTTGGCGAGCCGGGCGGCGCGGTCGACGATATCCGGGTCCGCAGCGAGTTGCGGCGCCATCAGCCGCCCGAGGGTTGCCATGCGCGCAGACTTGTCGGCGAGACTGCCGAGCCCGCGCTGGAAGACGATGTCGGCGAGGGCCGGTGCGCGCTGCGCGAGGCTGCGGCGCAGGTCCTGTTCCCAGAAGAACGCCGCATCGGCGAGGCGCGGCTTGACCACGCGCTCGTTGCCACGACGCACCTGTTCCGGGTCGCGGCTGACCAGGTTGCTGATGGTCACGAAGCGGGCGAGCAGGCGCTCGCCGGGTCCGCGTACCGGGAAGTAGCGCTGGTGACCCTGCAGCGTTGCCATCAGGACTTCCTCCGGCAGGCGCAGGTACCTGTCGTCGAAGTGGCCGGTCACCGGGACGGGCCACTCGACCAGCGCAGTGACCTCGTCGAGCACCGCCTCGTCGATCACTGTTTCGCCGCCCAGCGCCCGGCCGGCCGCGAGCGCATCCTCCCGCACGCGCTCGCGGCGCGTGGCGAAGTCGGCGATCACGAAACCCTGCTCGCGCAACAGTGTGTCGTAGTCGTCGGCATGGGCGATCTCGAGCGGGCCCTGAGACAGGAAGCGGTGACCGCGCGTCGTGCGCCCCGCCGCGAGGCCGAGGATCTCGCCGGGCACGACCTCGGTGCCGAGGATCATCACCAGCCAGTGCACCGGGCGGACGAACTCCACGTCACGGCTGCCCCAGCGCATGCGCCGCGGGACCGGCAGCTCGGCCAGCGTTTCGGCAACCATCGCCGGCAACAGCTCCGCCGCGGCGCGCCCGGTCGATTCGCCACGATGGACGAGCCAGGCACCCTGCGGCGTTTCGAGTTTTTCCAGGGCCTCGACCGTCACCCCACAGCCGGCCGCGAACGCCTCCGCTGCGCGCGTCGGCTTGCCGGCGGCGTCGAAGGCGACCTTGAACGGCGGGCCGCGTTTCTCGATTGTCCGCGCCGGCTGCTCGACGGCGAGCGCCGGCACGAGTAGCGCCAGGCGGCGCGGCGTGGCGAAGGAACGCGGCGTGCCGCCACCGAGGCCCGCTGCGGCCAGGCGGGTGACCATGCCGTTGGCGAAGGCCTGCTCGAGGTCACGCAGCGCCTTGGGCGGCAACTCTTCGGTGCCGATCTCGACGAGGAAGTCAGCCGTGACCGGCATCGTGCAACTCCGTCACTGGTGGGTCAGGCGGCCGGCCGGGCCGCGTTGCCCATGGGGAAGCCGAGCGCCTCACGGCTGTCGAAATAGGCCTGTGCGACCAGGCGTGCCAGTTCGCGCACGCGCAGGATGTAGCGCTGCCGTTCGCTCACCGAGATCGCCTGGCGTGCATCGAGCAGGTTGAAGCTGTGCGATGCCTCCAGCACCTGTTCGTAGGCCGGAAGCGTGAGCTTCTGCGCGATGAGGGCCCGGCAACTGCGCTCGGCGTCGTCGAAGCGCGCGAACAGGACCTTCGTGTCGGCGTGCTCGAAGTTGTAGCGCGACATCTCCACCTCGTTCTGGTGGAAGACGTCGCCGTACGAAACGCGGCCAAAGGGGCCGTGAGTCCAGGTGAGGTCGAACACGCTCTCCACGCCCTGCAGGTACATGGCGATGCGCTCCAGCCCGTAGGTGATCTCGCCCGTCACCGGCCGGCAATCCAGGCCGCCGACCTGCTGGAAGTAGGTGAACTGCGTGACTTCCATGCCGTTCAGCCACACCTCCCAGCCGAGACCCCAGGCGCCGAGGGTCGGTGATTCCCAGTTGTCCTCGACGAAGCGGATGTCGTGCACCCGGGGATCGATGCCGAGTGCGCGCAGCGAGTCGAGATACAGGTCCTGGATGTCGTCGGGCGAGGGCTTGATGACGACCTGGAACTGATAGTAGTGCTGCAGCCGGTTCGGGTTCTCCCCGTAGCGGCCATCGGTCGGCC
Source organism: Gammaproteobacteria bacterium (assembly GCA_020851975.1). Classification (GTDB taxonomy): domain Bacteria; phylum Pseudomonadota; class Gammaproteobacteria; order Steroidobacterales; genus QUBU01. The sequence goes on from JADZBS010000043.1 coordinate 15,860, forward strand.
GCCGGCTGGGCTGCACGTAGGCGGCGCTCCAGGGCTCGGGGCCGATGGCGCGCAGGAACGTGGCCGAATGAAAGGTGCCGGCGCCCATCGGCATGTCGTAGGGCTGCAGCACGACGCAGCCGCGGTCGGCCCAGAAATGCTGCAATGCCAGAATGAGGTCCTGGAAGGTCCCCGGTACCGCGGTCTCGGTCACGCGCAAAAACCCATGGAAAATCAGGCGCGCAAGTATAGCCCTGTTTCTGCGAGCGGCAGGTGGTCTCGCGGATGGCTACCCGTCATCGACAAAGCACCATGTTGGTGCGCATCGAAGACCCAATGCTCTACAATGGTGCGCCCGCATGGTGCAACCCGATCGTTTTTGCTGTTGAGACAACGGGTTGAGGTGCGAACCAATCTGGCACGGTTCGTGCAGCCATGGCGCACCCGGTCGCTGCCGGTCACCGCGACGGACGACGATCCACCGGTGCCAGCGCTGCCAGAACACGAAGATCCGCCATCACGACATTGGAGAATGCGCCATGACGCCTGCCGAAGTCCTGAATCTGCTGAAGGAAAAAGAAGCGAAGTTCGTCGACCTGCGGTTCACCGACTTCCGCGGCAAGGAACAGCACGTGACGATCCCGGCCAAGCTGGTCGATGAGTCGTTCTTCGAGGACGGCAAGATGTTCGACGGCTCCTCGATTGCCGGCTGGAAGGGCATCAGCGAGTCCGACATGGTGCTCATGCCGGATCCCTCGACCGCCGTGCTCGACGTCTTCACCGAGGACGCCACGGTCAACATCACCTGCGATGTGCTCGAACCGTCCACGATGCAGGGCTACTCGCGCTGCCCGCGCGCCATTGCGCGACGTGCCGAGGAATACCTGAAATCCACCGGCATCGCCGACCAGGCGTTTTTCGGGCCCGAGAACGAGTATTTCGTATTCGATGATGTCCGCTACGGCGCCAACATCAACGGTGCCTTCTACAGCGTCGATTCCTCCGAGGCCTCGTGGAACTCGAGCCGGGCGGAGAAGGACGGCGGCAACATCGGCCACCGGCCCGGCGTGAAGGGCGGCTACTTCCCGGTGCCGCCGGTCGATTCGTTGCACGACATCCGTTCGGCCATGTGCCTGGCGCTCGAGCAGATGGGACTCGGCGTCGAGGTGCACCACCACGAAGTGGCCACCGCCGGTCAGTGCGAGATCGGCGTGATGTTCGGTCACCTGGTGAAGAAGGCCGATGAGGTGCAGATCCTCAAGTACGTGGTGCAGAACGTGGCGCACAGCTACGGCAAGACCGCCACCTTCATGCCGAAGCCGCTGGTCGGTGACAACGGCAGCGGCATGCACGTGCACCAGTCGCTGGCGAAGGGCGGCAAGAACCTGTTCTCCGGCGACCGTTACGGCGGGCTGTCGGATACCGCGCTCTACTACATCGGCGGCATCCTGAAGCATGCCAAGGCCCTGAACGCCTTCACCAACCCGAGCACCAACAGCTACAAGCGCCTGGTGCCCGGCTTCGAGGCGCCGGTCATGCTGGCCTATTCCGCGCGCAACCGCTCGGCGTCGATCCGCATTCCGCACGTGTCCAGCCCGAAGGCGCGCCGCATCGAAGTGCGTTTCCCGGACAGCACCGCCAACCCCTACCTCGCGTTCGCGGCCATGCTGATGGCCGGCCTCGACGGCATCCGCAACAAGATCCACCCGGGCGAAGCCATGGACAAGGATCTCTACGACCTGCCGCCGGAGGAGGAGAAGCTGATCCCGCAGGTGTCCTTCTCGCTCGAGCAGGCGCTGCAGGAGATGAGCAAGGATCGGGAGTTCCTGAAGGCCGGTGACGTGTTCACCGACGACCTGATCGACAGCTACATCGAGCTGAAGATGCAGGACGTGACGCGGGTGCGTATGACGACGCATCCGGTGGAGTTCGAGCTGTACTACAGCCTCTGATCGTGACGCCGTGCCGCGGGTGTTGACTTAAGCCCCGCGGCACGGTGGCCGGCTCCGTGGCGGGCGGGTATGCTTGGGCCATGCGTTACCTGGTCCTCCTGCTCGTCATCGCCGCGACGCCGGCGACTGCCACCGAGGTCTATCGCTGGGTGGACGCCGATGGCCAGGCGCACTACTCCGATCAGTGGCGGCCGGGCGCGGAGAAGATCCGCATCCAGGAATCCGCCGTCTTCAGTGCGCCGAAGGCGGGGGCAGTCGCTGGCAAGGCTGCGGCCCCCGCGTCGTCTGCGCAGCGCTACCAGGCGCTCGAGATAACCAGCCCCGCCCAGGAGGAGGTGCTGTGGAACATCGAAGGTCAACTCCGCGTGTCGGTGCAGGTGTCACCGAGCCTGCAGCCGGGGCACAGCCTTCGATTGCTCCTGGATGGCGCGGCGCAGGAAATGCCGGCGGGGACCACCGTGATCCAGCTGAAGGACGTCTTCCGCGGCGTGCACACGCTGGCGGCGGCGGTGGTCGACGCGAAGGGCACGGTGCTGATCGAGAGCCAGCCGACGACTTTCGTGGTCCGCCAGACCTCGCTCGCCAACCCGTCACGACCGCTTCCCTGAGCGGTGGCGCGCTGCCGCCGGCAGCGATTCTCGACAGCCTGAGCACCGCCGTCGTCCTCGTGACGCCGGACGGCTATATCCGACACCTCAACACGGCCGCCGAGTCCCTGCTCGGCGTGAGCGGCAATCACGCGCGCGACCGCCACCTGCCGTCGCTGCTCGACGGACTCGCTCCGCTCGGTGCGCTGGTCGAACGCTCCATCGCCTCCGGGCGCACCACGGGCCTGGAGTTCAGCCTGATCCCGCCGTACCAGCAGGGCGAGGCCATGCAGGTCACGGCGCGGGCCACACCGCTGCGTGCCGAGCGGGTGGGCTTCGTCGTGCTCGAGCTGATCGACGCCACCCAATGGCGGCACATCGACCGGGAGAGGGCGCTGATCCATCAGCACGACGCCAGCCGGCGCGTGATCTACCAGCTCGCGCACGAGATCCGCAACCCGCTCGGCGGGCTGCGCGGTGCAGCGCAGCTCCTCGAGCGCCAGCTCGCCACCGACGAGCTGCGCGAGTACACCCGCGTCATCATCGGCGAGGCCGATCGCCTGGCAGCGCTCACCGACAGCATGCTGGGGCCTGCCCGGAGCCTGCGCCGCGAGGTGCTCAACATCCACGAGGTCCTCGAGCGAGTGCGTACGCTCGCCGTGAGCGAGGCCCCGGGCGGCATCACGATCGTGCGCGACTACGACCCGAGCCTGCCGCCCGTGGCCGTCGACCGCGACCAGATGATCCAGGCCGTGCTCAACGTGGTGCGCAATGCCGTGCAGTCTGCCGGCAGCAGCGCCGGCGAGCCAGGCCGCGTCGTGCTGCGCACGCGTGCACTGACCAACTGGACCATCGGCAGCCAGCGCCACAAGGTGATCGTCAACATCGAGGTCGAGGACGACGGTCCCGGTGTGGCACCGGAACTCGGTGACTCGATCTTCTATCCGCTGGTCTCGGGCCGCACCACGGGCACCGGACTCGGCCTCCCGCTCGCCCAGGAGATCCTCAGCCGCCACGGTGGGCTGATCGAGTACCGCTCGCGGCCGGGCCAGACCGTCTTCATGCTGAGGTTGCCGCTGCAGGCGCCGGAAGCGGCGGCGGGAGGCGGCTCGTGAACGAGACCCCGCTCGAGGTCTGGGTGGTCGACGACGATGCGGCCGTGCGCTGGGTGCTCGACAAGGCGCTGCGCGCCGCCGGCATGACCACGCGCAGCTTCGAACGGGCGGATGCATTCTTCACGGCGCTCGGCGAACGCCAGCCCGACGTCGTCGTCACCGACGTGCGCATGCCGGATGCCGACGGGCTGGAGCTCATGCGCCGGCTCGAAGCGCGTGGCCTCGCCCTGCCCGTCATCGTCATCACAGCCCACACCGACCTCGACAGCGCAGTGGCGGCCTATCGCGGTGGCGCTTTCGAATACCTGCCGAAGCCCTTCGATGTCGACGAGGCTGTCGCCCTGGTGTGGCGCGCAGCCCGCTCGGTGAGCCCCGGCAGCCCGGCAGCCCCAACGCCAGGGGCGGTGATTCCGCAGATGATCGGCCAGGCGCCGGCCATGCAGGAGGTGTTCCGTACCATCGGCCGGCTGTCGCGCTCGAGCATGAACGTGCTCATCACGGGGGAGTCCGGCACGGGCAAGGAACTCGTGGCCCGCGCCCTGCACCAGCACAGCCCGCGCTCGACCCGCCCGTTCGTCGCGCTCAATACCACCGCCATCGCATCGGAACTGCTCGAATCGGAACTCTTCGGCCACGAGCGCGGCGCCTTCACCGGCGCGGACAGCCGGCGCATCGGGCGCTTCGAGCAGGCCCACACGGGCACGCTCTTTCTCGACGAGATCGGCGACATGTCGCCGGCCCTGCAGACGCGGCTGTTGCGCGTGCTCGCGGAGGGCGAGTTCTACCGCGTCGGCGGCCAGCAGCCGATCCGCGTCGACGTGCGCGTCATCGCCGCCACGAATCAGGATCTCGACGTGGCCGTGCGCGAAGGGCGGTTCCGCGAGGACCTGTTCCACCGGCTGAACGTGATCCACATCGTCACGCCGCCGTTGCGTGCCAGGCGCGACGACATCCCGCTGCTAGTCGGGCACTATCTGCGCGAAGCCGCACGCGAACTCGGCATCGAACCCAAGGCCGTGGCCCCGGAGGCACTCGCCCTGCTGGCGCGGTTCGAATGGCCCGGCAACGTGCGCCAGCTCGTCAACGCATGCCGCCGCCTCACCGTCACCGCGCCCGGGCCGGAGATCCAGGCCGCCGACATCCCGGCGGAATTCGGCGGCCGCAGCGAGACGCTGGCCGGATCGCCGGATTGGTCGGCCGGGCTGGCACGCTGGGCCGAGAAGCAGCTCGACCACGGAGCGCGCGAGCCGCTGCTCGCTTCGGCACAACCGGAATTCGAGAAGGCCCTGATCCGCATCGCGCTCGCCCGCGCCCACGGCCACCGGCAGGAAGCGGCGAAGCTCCTCGGCTGGGGGCGCAATACCCTCACGCGCAAGATCCGCGAACTGCAACTCGACCTGTAGGGGTTTGCGACGCGGCCTATCCGCAAGGCCCGGCGGACGTGGTCGCCGTGGCCAGAGAGCCGACGATGTCCGCGAGCCGCGCGATGCCGTGCCGGCGCAGGTATTCGACCATCCCGGCGTTGATCTTCCGGCAGACGAGCGGATCGTAGAACAGGGCGGTTCCCACCCCCACGGCAGCAGCGCCGGCGATGATGAACTCCAGCGCGTCGCGCGCACTGGCAATGCCGCCCTGGCCGATGATCGGCACAGCGTGCTTCTTCGCCACCTGATGGACCTGCCAGGTCTTCAGCACACTGATCGGACGGATGGCGGGACCCGAGAGCCCACCCTGGACGTTGCCGAGCACCGGCCGGCGGGCTTCCACGTCGATCGCCATGCCCATCAGGGTGTTGATCACGGCGAGCGCGTCGGCGCCGGCCTCGATGCAGCGGCGAGCGTTCTCCTGGATGTCGGTCTGGTTGGGCGAGAGCTTGGCGATGAGCGGCTTCGTCGTCGCCTTCCGGCACGCGGCGATCACCTGCGCCGAGGCATCCGGGTAGTTGCCGAAGGAGGCGCCGCCTTCCTTGACGTTGGGGCAGGAGATGTTGACCTCGATCGCGTCGATCGGCGAATCGTCGAAGCGGCGGCACACCTCGACGTATTCCTCGATGGTCGAGCCGCAGGCGTTGGCGAAGAAGCGGGTCTCGGTGAAATCGAGCGTCGGCAGGATCTTCTCCACCACGGCGTCCACGCCGGGATTCTGCAGGCCGATGGCGTTGAGCATCCCGGCCGGCGTCTCCCAGACGCGATGGGCAGGATTGCCGAGGCGCGGCTCTCCGGTCGTGCCCTTCAGCACGATGGCGCCGGCGTCGCGGTTCGAGAAGCCGGCCACGCGCGTGTATTCTTCGCCGAAGCCGACGCAGCCCGACAGCAGCACGATGGGCGAGGCGAGCCGCAGGCCACAGAAGTCGGTGGCGAGGCACGGATCAGGCGGGGTTCCGGGTAGAGTCGTCAATGTTCGACCTGATTCTTTATCGACCGGAAATTCCCCCGAACACGGGCAATATCATACGCCTGTGCGCCAACACCGGGACGCGGCTGCACCTGGTGCGCCCGCTCGGCTTCACGCTGGAAGACCGCCACCTGCGCCGCGCCGGCCTCGACTATCACGAGATGGCGCAGGTGAGCGAGCACGACAGCCTCGAGGCCTGCCTCGCTGCGCTCGGCGGGCGGCGCCTGTTCGCGCTATCGACGCGCGGTGCCACCGCGCACACCGCCGTGCACTACGCCGCCGGTGACGTGTTCCTGCTGGGTCCGGAGACCAGCGGCCTGCCGGCGGTGCTGCTCGAACGGCTGCCGGCCGCGCAGGTGCTGCGCATCCCGATGCGCCCGGGCAATCGCAGCCTGAACCTGTCGAACGCAGCCGCCGTCGTGGTCTACGAGGCCTGGCGCCAGCTTGGTTTCGCCGGCGCGGACGACAGCCGCTGAGCCTACGCCACGCCGTCGGTTTCCGGTCGCAAGGCCCGGCTCATCAGCTCGGCGACCGCTCGCTGCGGCGCCAGCCCCTTGTAGAGGATGCGGTACACCTGCTGGCAGATCGGCATCTCGACACCGAGCCGGTGGGCAACCTCGTGGACCGAACGTGCGCCGTAGATGCCCTCGCAGGCGGTGCCGATTTCGCGCGCCGCTTCGTCCCGGCTGCGGCCGGCAGCGACGAGCAGGCCGACGCGGCGGTTGCGCGACTGGTCGTCGGTGCAGGTCAGCACCAGGTCGCCCATGCCGGACAGGCCCATGAAGGTTTCGGGGCGTGCGCCGAGCGCGACACCGAGCCGCGTCATCTCGGCAAGACCGCGGTTGATGAGGGCGATGCGGGCATTGGCGCCGAAATTCAGGCCATCGGAGATGCCGGCGGCGATGGCGAGCACGTTCTTCACCGCGCCGCCGACCTCCACGCCGATCATGTCGGTCGAGGTGTAGGCACGAAAGCGCGCGTCGGAGATGCGCGCCGCGAGTTCGGCGGCGAATTGCTCGTCATTGGCGGCCACCGTCATGGCAGTCGGCAGTCCTGCCGCGACCTCGCGCGCGAAGGTCGGGCCGGAGAGCACGGCCAGTGCCCGCCCTGCACCGAGCAGCTCGCGCGCCACCTCGTGGGGCAGCTTGCCGGTGTGCTGTTCGAAGCCCTTGGTGGCCCAGGCGATGCGGCTGCCGGCACCGAGGTGCGGGGCGATGCCGGCGAGCGTCGCACGCAGCGCGTGGCTCGGCATGCAGACCAGCAGGTCGCGGTGCTCGCGCGCGGCGCGGGCGAGATCGGGTTCCAGCGTGAGCTGGCCGGGGAAGGCGACGCCAGGCAGGTAGCGGCTGTTGACGCGCTCGGCGGCCATGCGCTCGAGGGCTGCGCCGTCCCGGCCCCAGAGCACCGTCGGGCCGTCGGCACGGGCGAGCTGCACGGCGAGCGCGGTGCCCCAGGAGCCGGCCCCGAGCACGGCAATGGTGTCCGTATCGGTTGCGCGGTTCACCGTGGCACGGCGGCCGGCATGGCGGTCAGGCCTGGGCGCGGGTCTGGCGCGCTTCGGCGTACAGCGCCTCGAAGTTGATCGGCTGCAGTTGCAGGCGCGGGAAGCCGCCGCGGCTCACCAGCGAACTGATCAGCTCGCTCGCGTAGGGATAGAGCGCTTCCGGAGCCTTGATCTTCAGCAACAGCAGGGTCTCCTCGGTGCTGAAACCGGCGATCTCGAACAGGCCGCCCTGCTTGACCTCGACCAGGAACAGCGACTTGTCCCCGGCGGTGGCGTGGACGGAGGCGTGCAGGACCACTTCGTAGGCGTTCTTCTCCCGCTGGCGGTGGCTGCTGTCCATCTGGAACTTCAGTTCCGGCTTCAGCTCCGTGCCGAAGAGAACGCCCGGCGTGTGCGGTGCCTCGAAGGACACGTCCTGCACGTAGACCACACGCAGGCTGAACTGGCGGGCGGGCACCTGGGCGCTGCCATTGCCATTGCCGTTGCCGCCGTTCGTTTCGCCTGCCATGGTTGCCTCGCGCAGGCCGTCAGGCCCGGATGCCGAGCAGCGGGTCGAGCCGGCCCTGCTGGTCGAGCGCGGCGAGGTCGTCGAACCCGCCGACATGCTGGTCACCGATGAAGATCTGCGGAACCGTGCGCCGGTTGCTGCGCTCGATCATCTGCTCGCGCAGGGCGTCGTCATGGGTCACGTCGATCTCACGGAAGGCGACGCCCTTCCTGCCGAGCAGCGACTTGGCCGCCGCGCAGTACGGACAGTAGTCCTTGGTGTACATCAGCACGTTGGGTGCGCCGGACATGGCCGCCCCTTCAGCCCCGGCCCTTGCCGGCGACGACGGGCAGCCGCTCGCGTTCCCAGGCGGCAAGCCCCCCGGCGAGCGACCACGCCTTCTCGAAGCCCGCCTTGCGCAACGCCGGCACCAGGCGGGCGCTGCTCCCGCCATGGTCGCAGACGACCAGCACGGCACGCTTCTTCTTCAGGCGCTCGGCCGCCTGTCCGGCGAGCTCGGCGGCCGGCACGTTGATGGCGTCGATGATGTGCCCGGCATCGAAGCGGGCGGCCTCGCGGACGTCGACGACCGTGGCGCCCTGGTTGATGAGACGCACCGCCTCGTGTGCCGGCACGGTCACTCCACCCTGGCTGCGCAGGCGCAGCTCGTTGGCGATGAGCGCCGCCACCGCCACGAACGTGGCGCTCACCAGCAGGGGATGGCGCAGGATGAAGTCGAGAAGCTGATCCATGGGCGGACGGTGTGGCGCGGACGCGGCGGATTATACCTGCTCCCATCCGGCGAAGCTGCCGTCGCCGCGCTACACTGCCGGCCCCATGAGATCGGTCGCGATCAGGCGTTGGGCGCGTGCGGGTGCACTCCTCCTCGCGCTGCTCGCGTCTGCCACGGCGGCAGCGGCCGGCCGGACGCAGACGGAACGCGAGCTGGCAGCCGTCCAGGAGCGTATCCGCAGCCTGCAGCAGGAGATCTCGCGCGATGCGGCCCGCAAGCCGACGGCCGGCAAGGCACTGAAGCAGGCCGAGGTCGCCGAATCCGAGGCACGGGCACAGTTGCGCGAAGTGCGCCGCCAGCTTGCGCAGGGACGCGAGCGCGAGCGCGAGCTGCGTGCGGAAATCGCCCGGACCGAAACCGATCTCGCCGGGCAACGCGGGATGCTGGAGCGCCAGCTTCGTCTCGCCTGGGTCACGGGACGCGAGGAATGGCTGCGGCTCGCGCTCACCCAGCAGGATCCCGTGGCACTGTCGCGCCGGGTGGTGTACTACGGCTACGTCACCCGCGAGCGCAGCGTGCTCATGGAGCAGGTGCGCAACCGGCTGGCCACGCTGGCTGCGACAGCCGCAGAACTCGAGCGGGAGCTCGCCGCGCTTGCCGACCTCGGCCGGCGCCAGGAAGCGCGCGTGCGCGAGGTCAGCGCGGCGCGCCAGGCACGTGCCCGGGCCGTGCGCACGCTGGCACGCGATCTTGGTTCGCGCCAGCAGAAACTCACGCGGCTGCGCCGCGAAGCCCGCTCGCTGCAGGATCTGATGACACGCCTGGCACGCGAGAGCCGGCCGGCACCGCGGCGCCCGGCTGAAGCGCCGCGGCCGGGTTCCGGTCCGGCGCTGCCCGCCGGGCGGGAGATCCGTGAGCTGCCGCTGCATGGTCGCACCGTGGCGTCCTTCGGCCAGCCCCGCGCCGATGGCTTGTTGCGGTGGGATGGCCTGGTGCTGGCCGCTCCGGCAGGAACCGAGGTTCGCGCCGTGCGGGCCGGGCGCGTCGTCTACGCCGACTGGTTGCCCGGCATGGGCCAGCTGCTCGTTGTCGACCACGGCGGCGGCTACATGAGCCTCTACGGCCACAACCAGGAACTGCTGAAGGCAGCCGGCCAGGACGTGCGCCAGGGCGAAGCCATCGCCCGCGTCGGTGACAGCGGCGGGCAGGGCAGTCCGGGCCTGTACTTCGAGGTTCGGCGCAACGGCAAGCCGGTCGATCCGCGCGGCTGGGTCCGGTAGGCGCCGGCGGCCTTGTGTTATCGTCCGATGCGATGAATCACCAGCCTCCAGCCGGTCGCGGCCTGCTCGTTTTCATGCTCGGTGCCGCAGCGGGCGTTGCCGGGGCGGTCGGCGGGACCGTGTTCGCCGGCCGTGAGCCGGGACGCGACGCGTTGCCGTGGGAGGACGTGCGCCTGCTCACCGAGGTGCTCGAGCGGGTGCGCCAGGAATACGTCGAGCCGGTGGACGACCAGCGGCTGCTGGAGAATGCCGCCCGCGGCATGGTGACCAACCTCGACCCGCATTCGCAGTTCCTCGACGCCGATGAATACGAGGAAATGCGCATCAGCACCAGCGGCAACTACTCTGGTGTAGGCATCGAGGTCAACCTGCGCGATGGCAGGGTTCTGGTGGTGGCGCCGATCGAGGGCACGCCGGCGGATGCGGCCGGGATCCGCAGCGGCGATGTCATCGTCAGCATCGATGACGAGGCGGTGAGTGGCGACAACGTCACCGACGCCGTCACACGGCTGCGCGGCCGGCCCGGAACGACCGTGCGTCTCACCGTGTCGCGTGCCGGCGAGCCCGCACTCCTGACCTTCGATCTGGTGCGCAGCAACGTGCAGGTGCACAGCGTGCGCTCGCGTGTGCTCGAGCCCGGCATCGCCTACCTGCGCATCAGCCAGTTCAGCGAGACCACCGGCGCCGACCTGGGCACGGCGATGGGCGAGCTGCGCCGGCAACCGGGCGGCGCGCCGGTGCGCGGGCTGGTCATCGACCTGCGCAACAACCCCGGCGGAGTGCTCGACGCGGCGATCGAGGTGAGCGACGACTTCCTCGACAGCGGCACCATCGTCACCGCCAGCGGGCGTGGACCCGACGCGACCTTCCGGCACGAGGCGCGCCCGGGTGATGTCGTCGACGGCGCGCCCATCGTGGTCCTGGTGAACGGCGGCTCGGCATCGGCCTCGGAGATCGTCGCCGGCGCGCTGCAGGACAACCACCGGGCGACGATCGTCGGCAGCCGGACTTTCGGCAAGGGCTCGGTGCAGACCGTCATGCCGCTGTCACGGGGTCGGGCCATCAAGCTCACCACCTCGCGCTACTTCACCCCGTCGGGCGACTCGATCAACGGCGAAGGCATCACGCCCGACGTGGTGCTCGAGGATGTGCCCGCGGGGGGCGCGGATGCCGCCGACGCAGCCTTGAAGCGCGCGGTGGACCTGCTCCGGGCCGGTTCGTTGCTGCAGTCGCGCGCACGCTGAACCGGGCCGCCGGCGGGCCGCAACGGCCCCCGGCCGCTGCGTGCGGGTCAGGGGGCGCACCGCCGTCTCGTCCCGGGAAATTGCCGATCCGTTCGCGGACCCGTCGCCGGCGCTGCGGCATCATGCCGGCACATGTCGAATCGCGACGCGTCGCCGGAGGATTGAGCCGGCTCGTTTTTTTGCCGGCGATTTCACGGAAGATGGACCACCCGACAGCACCGCAGGCAGAGCGCGGCGGCGGCGCCTTGCACCGCGTGTTGCGCACGGTCGCGCTCGTCGACGGCCTGCTGCTGCTGCTCACGGCCGGCTGGTTCGTGGTCGCCTCCGGCACCATGTCGCATCCGCGCCTGTACCTTGCTGCGCTCGCCGCCTACGGCGGCATCGTCATCGCGTTGCGCCTGACCGGTGCGTTCGACGACCATCCCCGCGAGAAGCTGGTCGGCGCCGCGGCCGCGATGGTGTTCTTCATCTCGGCCGTGCTCGCCTTCGATGGTGGCGACCATGCCGCACTCCTGAATCTCTATCTGCTGCCCATCGTGACGGCCGCGCTCACGCTGGGCCGCGGGCCGACGGTGCTCGTCGTCGGCATGGTGCTGGCCGGGCGCGTCGGCCTCAGTCATTTCGTCGCGGGCGTGGACGTGCTCGCGCCAGGCTATGGGCTCGGGCTGATGGCCGAGGCCGTGCCCGTGCTGCTGGTGGCGCTGCTGACGAGCACGCTGGCGGCGGACATCCAGGATGCCAATGACCGGTTGCAGGCGATGTCCGATCACGACGGCCTGACCGGCCTGCTCAATCTCCAGGCCTTCACGCAGCTGCTGAACGACGAACGCGAGCGGGCCGGCCGCCGCGGCAATCCGTTCGCGGTGCTGCTGGTGGACGTCGAGGGGCTCAAGGGCATCAACGACCGCTTCGGCCACGAGGCCGGCAACCGCGCGCTCGTCGCCGTCGCCCAGGCCCTGGTGCGCAGTTGTCGCTCCGTCGATCTCGCCGCGCGTTACGGCGGTGACGAGTTCGTGGTGTTCGTGTCAGGTGCTGGAGCCGCGATTGCACGCGCAGTGGCAAACCGCATCCGCCACAACGTCGCCACCACGACGCTGCAATTCGGTGGCAACCTGCACCGCATCGGCGTCGGCATCGGCGCCGGGGTCTTTCCTGCCGACGGCCGGCAGTTGCGCGACCTCATGAATGCCGCCACGCGCGCCCTCGACAAGGACAAGGAGAGCCGCCGGCCGCTGGCTCGCTCGGAGGCGGCCCTGCGCGCGAGCCCGACCCGCGCCGTCGGTCCGTGACGGCGGGCAAGTGGCGCCGCCAGCCGCGAGGTCCGGTGCGGCGGTGACGCTCAGCCGCCGGCGTCCAGCGCCGCGCGTATGCGGCGGGCGTGTTCCGCGAGCAATGCCTGATCGGCCATGGTGCGACCGTGGCCGCGCAGCGGGCGGTCGGCATGGCGCGGCAGGATGTGCATGTGGAAGTGGAACACCGTCTGGCCGGCGGCCGGCCCGTTGAACTGCATCAGGGTGATGCCGTCTGCGTCGAAGGCGGTCTTCACCGCAGCCGCCACGCGCCTGACGGTGTGCATCACCGCTGCGGCCATCTCGTCGTCGAGCTCGAACAGGTTCTCCACCGGTGCCTTGGGCAGCACCAGCGTGTGGCCGTCGGCCTGCGGCATGACGTCCATGAACGCCACGGTCTGCTCATCCTCGTGGACGCGGTGGGCGGGAACCTCGCCCCGCAGGATCCTGGCGAAGATGTTGTTCGCATCGTAGGCCACGCTGTCACCTCGCGCAGGGCCCGTGCCCCGGTACCGATTCGCCGGTAGCATAGGGTTGCAGGCCGCGGCGAGACAAGCGCACCGGCGGCGTGCGGAGGAGGCAACCGATGAGCGAACCGCGCGCCCGCGCCGACGCCAACCAGTGTTTCGTCTGCGGCCCGGACAACCCGCTGGGGCTGCGGCTGGCCTTCCGGATGGACGGCGCGGCCTGCCGCGCGCAGTTCACGCCCGGCCCGTTCCACTGCGGCTACGACAACCTGGTCCACGGCGGCATCGTCTACAGCGTTCTCGACGACGTGATGGCGAACTGGCTGTTCCTGCACGGCGAGCGCGCCCACACGGCACGCTGCGAGGTCCGCTATCGCGAACCGGTGGAACTTGGCGACACGCTGCTGCTGGAAGGCCTGCTCGTCCGGCGCAAGGGCAGGCTGGCGCTGATGACGGGCACGGCACGCCGCTCCGGCGACGGCGTGATCGTGGCCGAGGCCGAAGGCACCTTCATGGTCGTCGGGCCGGCGCCCGCGCTCTCACTGTAGCGGCGGCGGCGCACCCTCGAAGATGCCGATGTCGTAGAGTCCGGTGCCCTTGCGCAGCGGCTTGACAGTCGTCTGGTATTCCTCGCCCTTCACGTAGCCGACGAGGCTCGCCATGTCGGCGAACTCCAGGATCACCACCGACTTGCCCGCGAGCTGGCTGCCTTCGAGGACCTCGGCGGCCTTGCCGCGGATGATGTAGCGGCCGCCGTGGCGACGGGCGAGTTCTGCCGACTTCTGGGCGTAGATCTTCAGCTCCGGCGTGACGCTCGTGATGTCGCAGACCGAGACGATGTAGGCAGGCATGGCGCAGTGCTCCTCGGGGCGGCGGTGCCGCATGGGGCCCGCGATGATAACGCAGCGCGCCGGCTGCGATCAGCGCCGGTCATCCTCGGCGACCGCGGTGCGATGGAGGAGCCACGCCGCAACAGCGACGGCCGCGAGGCCGGCGAGCGCTCCCGGTCGCCAGGCCGCGGGCAGGGCGAACGCCTCGGTGCTGCCGGTGAGCACGATGGGGATGGCGAGCAGGATGCCGACCAGAGCCTCTCCCGTGATGAGCCCGGCGGCGAACAGCGTGCCGTGGCCGGCGCCGGTGTCCTCCCGCCCGCGCCGGCGCTGCACGGCCCAGGCAATCAGTCCGCCGACGAAGATCGGCGTGTCGACTTCGAGCGGCAGGTAGATGCCTACGGCCACGGCAAGGACCGGTGCGCGCCAGCGGGCGCCGGTGCGCCGCAGCCACTCGTCGAGCACGATGATTGCCACGCCGATGCCGGCCCCCGTCGCCACCATGCCCCACGGCAGCCCGCCGTGGAAAACGCCCTGGGCGACCGAAGCCATCAACGTCGCCTGCGGGGCGACCAGCGGGTTCGGATGCTCGCTCGTCGGCACGCCGATGCCGTAGGCGTGCAGCAGGAGGTTCAGGATCGGCGCCATCACGAACACCGATACCAGCACGCCGGCGGCCAGCGCGGTCTGCTGCTTCCATGGGGTGGCTGCCACCAGCTGGCCGGTCTTCAGGTCCTGCAGCAGATCGCCGCCGAGGGATGCCGCGCAGCAGACCACCGCACCGATCATGATCGCCGCGGCCGGGCCGCGCGCGTCGCTGCCGATCAGTCCGAGCAGCAGCAGCGAGGCGAGCAGCATGGTCGCCATGGTGACGCCGGAGATCGGGTTGTTCGACGAGCCGACCAGGCCGGCCATGTAGGCCGCCACCGAGGAGAACAGGAAACCGGCCACGAGCATCATCACCGCCATGGCCGCGGCGATGCCGTAGCTCGCCACGATCTCGCCGTACAGGAAGAAGATCGGCACGACGCAGGCGACGATGCCGCCGAGGACCCAGGGCATGGGTGCATCGCGTTCGGCCGCCGCGACGACGACGTCGCGTGACCGGCGGAACTGCTCGAGCCCGCTTTTCACGCCGGACAGGAGCGAGCCGCGGATGGACACCAGCGCCCACAGGCCGCCGACCAGCATCGCGCCGACGCCGAGGTAGCGGATCTTCTTCGACCAGATCTCGAAGGCGAGGTCGGCCGCGCCGACACCGGCCGCGAGACTCCCGGCGAAGGCAGGATCCGCCGGCACGAACCAGGCAGCGTAGATCGGGATGGCGATGTTCCAGGAGATCACGCTGCCCATGAACACGAGCGCGGCCACGTTCAGACCGACGATGTAGCCGATGCCGAGCAGCGCCGGCGACAGGTTGGTGCCGACGTAGGCGATGCCCTTGCCGGCAAAACCCGCGAGCTGCGCCGTGCCGGGCCAGAGCTTCAGGCCCGTCTCGCAGAACTTGATGGCGGCACCGATCAGGCCGGCGACGGCGAGTGCGCGCAGGCCTGCGCCCGCGCGTTCGCCGACGCGCAGTACCTCGGCCACCGCCGTGCCTTCGGGGAACTTCAGTTGCTGCTCGACGATGAGCGCGCGGCGCAGCGGGATCGTGAGCAGCACGCCGAGCAGGCCGCCGATGCCGGCGATTGCCGTGACCCAGAGGTAGGGGAAACTGTCCCACACGCCGAGCAGCACCAGGGCAGGCAGCGTGAAGATGGCTGCCGCGGCGAGCGCCTCGCCGGCGCTCGCCTGGGTCATCACCATGGTGTTCTCGTGAATGCCGCCGTGGCCGAGCAGCCGCAGGACACCCATCGAGATCACGGCCGAGGGAATGCAGGCCGACACCGTCATGCCGGCAAACAATCCGAGGTAGGCGTTGGCCGCACCGAGCAGTACGGCGAGAACACCGCCGAGGAGGAGTGCGCGCAGCGTCAGCTCGCGTGGTGTGCCGTTCGCCGGGCCTGCAGTCATGCTGCCGCTCACTCCACGCCTCCCATCAGCCGGCGCAGGGGCCGGGCGCAGATCAGCATCAGCACGCCGGCGCCGGCGCAGATCAGCACGATCTGCAGGAACTGCGCCGGGAACTCCGCGACGGCTCCGTCATGAAACCCGCCGGCCACCAGCCCGGCGATCAGGTTGCCGAGCGAGGTGCCGAGGAACCACACGCCCATCATCTGCCCGGCAAAGCGATGCGGTGCGAGCTTCGTGGTCGCCGACAGCCCGACCGGGCTCAGCGCGAGTTCACCCATGGTGTGCAGCAGGTAGGTGACCACCAGCCAGGACGGCCCCACCCGCTCGCCCTGGATGACGATGCCGGCGGCGCCGATCATGACGAGGAAGCCGGCGCCGAGCAGTATCAGGCCAAGCCCGAACTTGGCGGGCGTCGAGGGGTTGAGATGGCGCTGCGCGAGCCAGACCCACAACGAGGCGAACACGGGCGCCAGCGTGAACACGAAGAAGGCGTTGACCGACTGGAACCAGCCGGCCGGGATCTCGAAGCCGGCGAGGACGCGCTCCGTGTAGCGTTCCGCGAACAGGTTGAACGAGGAGCCGGTCTGCTCGAAACCGGCCCAGAACAGGGCACAGGCGAGGAACAGCACCACGATCACGACCATCCGGCGGCGTTCATCGGCGGTGAGGCCGGCGAAGGCGAACATGTAGACGAAGTACCCGGTCGCAATTGCCGCGATCAGCATCCCGGTGCGCTGGGCGGCCGCCACGGCATCGACCTCGACCACGCCGCCGAGGATCGCTGCGCTGCCGGCGACGACGGCCGCGGCGGCGATCCCGACCACGCGCCAGCCGGCGCGGATCTTCTCGCGGTCGGCTGCCACGGCGGGATCGAGTGAAGGCAGGCGCCCGGCCTCGCCGAGCCGGTGACGGGTGCGCTGGAAGTACCACAGCCCGGTGACCATCCCGACGCCGGCCGCGGCAAAGCCCCAGTGCCAGCCGAAGCGCTGGCTTTCGCCGAGCGTGCTGCACACGAGCGGTCCCAGGAAGGCGCCGATGTTGATGCCCATGTAGAAGAATGTGAAGCCGGCGTCCCGGCGGGCGTCGCCCCTCGGGTAGAGCTCGCCGACGGCGGCACTGATGTTCGGCTTGAGCAGGCCGGTGCCGCACACGATCAGGAGCAGCCCGAGGAAGAAGGGCACCCGGCCCGGGAAGGCGAGCGTGAAGTGCCCGCTGGCGATGATCAGGCCGCCGGCGAAGATGGCGCGCTGGGCGCCGATCAGCCGGTCGGCGATCCAGCCGCCCGGCAGCGCGACGATGTACACCGCCGCCGTGTACAGCCCGTAGATCGCCGCGGCCGTCTGGTCGTCGAGCCCCAGGCCGCCGCTGGCATCGACCATGTACAGGATGAGCATGGCGCGCATCCCGTAATAGCTGAAACGCTCCCACATCTCCGTGAAGAAGAGCGTGCGCAGCCCGGCAGGGTGGCGCCCGGGCTGCGCCGGAGCGGCTGTCATGCGGCGCTCTTGTCCGCGGCCTTGGCCTCGGCCGGATACATGAGCCGGGCCATCAGCAGGCCGCCCTCGAACAGCAGGTACATCGGGACGGCGAGCATCACCTGGGAGAGCACGTCGGGCGGGGTCAGCACGGCGCCGACGACGAAGGCCCCGAGGAACACATAGGGCCGCTGGGAGCCGAGCTTCTCGGCGGAGACCAGCCCCGTGGCGATCAGCAGCACCGTCGCCACCGGCACCTCGAAGGCGGCGCCGAAGGAGAAGCAGGTGAGCAGCGTGAAATCGAGGTAGCTGTTGATGTCCGTCATCATGGTGACGCCGTCCGGGGTGGTGGCGGCGAGGAACCGGAACACCGTCGGGAACACCAGGAAGTAGGCGAACGACACGCCGACGTAGAAGAGGACCACGCTCGAGACCAGCAGCGGCACCGCGAAGCGCTTCTCGCGCCGGTACAGCCCCGGTGCCACGAAGGCCCAGACCTGGTAGATCACCACCGGCATGGCGAGGAACAGCGCGACGAAGAACGTGGTCTTGAACGGCGTGACGAAGGGCGAAGCCACCTGCGTGGCGATCATCTGCGAGCCCTCCGGGAGCTGGTCCATGAGCGGGCGTGCCACCAGCGTGAAGATCCGGCGCGCGAACGGCGCCAGGCACAGGAACATCACCAGCACGGCGGCCACGCAGCGCAGCAGCCGGTCACGCAACTCCGTGAGGTGTGACATCAGCGTGCCTTCGGCGAGCTGCTCCTCGGGCTCGGGGGAGATTCCAGGCGTGCCTGCCATGGTGCTACGGGCCGCGCCGAAGACTCAGGGGGCCTTGCCGGCCTCTGGCGCGGCGCCGTGGGGTTCGTCGGCAGCTCGAGGCTTGAGCTCGTCGACGCCGGGCCGATCGTAGACGGGCGGTGGCGCCGGGGGCGGCGGGTCCATGATGCGCCGCGGGTCCACCGCGTTCATCTCATCCTGCAGTTGCGTGGTCAGCATGCGGGCCATCTGCCGGGCGCGGCCAGCCCACTGCCCGAGCTGTCTTGCCACCTGCGGCAACCGCTCGGGCCCGAGAATCAGCAGCCCGACGACGAAGATGACCGCCAGTTCCCAGAACCCGACGTCGAACATGACGGCTTAGCTGGGCTTCTTCGTGCCGGCAGTCTCGTTCTGTCGGGAATCGGTGAAATCGGCGTCCTGCTGCTGCTTCAGCTGCTTCGGTTCCTCGTCCCGGTCCGCTTCGGACATCGCCTTGCGGAAGCCCTTGACCGCGCTGCCGAGGTCCGTGCCGATGGAGCCCAGGCGCTTGGTGCCGAAGATGAGCACGGCGATCAGCAGGACGATCAGCCAGTGCCAGATGCTCAGTGAACCCATGTCAACGCTCCAGCGGGCACTTCGTGCCCGCGACTACAGAAGGTCATGATACGGCAAAACCCCGCGGCGACTTCGATACGCGGTGCGCATTGCCGCACGAGAACCGGGGCGTCTGTTGCGTGGCGGCGGGTCAGCCGGCGGGCGGCTGCGGCCCCGCCGGCGGCACGCGCAGCCGGAAGGTGACCGGACCCTCGTTCACCAGGCTGACGGCCATCGACGCGCCGAAGCGGCCGGTGGCGACGCGCGGGCCGCGCCCGGCGACCTCGCCGGCCAGCAGGTCGAACAGGGCGCGCCCGACGGCGGGTTCGGCGGCTCCGGAAAAGCTCGGGCGGTTGCCGCGATCGGTGTCGGCGGCGAGCGTGAACTGCGGCACGAGCAGCAGCGCGCCACCTGCCTGGCGCACGTCACGGTTCATCCTGCCGTCGCCGTCTTCGAAAACGCGATAAGACACCAGCCGCTCGGCCATGCGCCGGGCCTCGGCCGGCCCGTCACCGCGTTCCACCGCGACCAGCACCAGCAGGCCCTGCCCGATCTCGCCGACGACCTCGCCGCCCACCCGGACACTGGCGGTCGACACGCGTTGCAGCAGGGTGACCATGGGCGAAGGATAAAGCCTGACCAGCGATTTCCGCAGCCTGTCGGGACGAAAGTCGAACGGCATCCCACGGTTTGATAGTCAGAAAAACAAGAAATTGGAACGTTGAACACGAACCATGGAAATCAATAAGTGGGACATTCATGCCTGAACAGTGCCAAAGTGAATACCTTATTGGTTAAGTGATGCCAAAAACGGTCATTAATTAACAAAATAGAAACAATTGAATAATCACTGTCAAGACAGACACAATTCGCAACCCAACCTGCCACCTCCGATGCCGTCACCCGAATCGCCCAACCGTGGCGAGCACCTCGCCCCGGTTGCCCGCACCGTCCATCGCCGGCGGCTTGTCCGCAACGGCTTCGCCCCGCAACCGCTCTGGCAGAATGCCGGCGATGCAGCCGTGGCACCGCCGACTTTTTTTCCTGCGCTCGATCGGCGGCGTCAGCCTCGCCTGTGCCGTGGCGCTCGCCGGCGGTTGCGGCAGCGGGGTCGCCGAAGGGCCCGGCCGACCCACGTTGCCCGGACCGAAAACCTTCCACCACTCGTTCGAACAGGCACCCGCCAGCCTCGATCCGGTCCAGGCCACCAACATCTATGCCAACCACGTGGTCGTGAACGCCTACGACACCCTCTTTGCGTACAAGTATCTGGCCCGCCCCTACCAGCTCAAGCCGAACCTCGCCGAGGACTGGCCCGAGATCTCGCCGGACCTGCTGACGTATCGGATCCGCCTCAAGCGCGGGGTCCGGTTCCAGGACGACCCCTGTTTCCCCGGCGGGCGCGGGCGCGAGCTGGTGGCGGAGGACTTCGTCTACTCCCTGAAACGCCAGTTCGACCCGCAGAACCGCCCGCAGGGTGGGTGGTTCTGGCAGGGCCGGATCGTCGGCATCGATGCCTGGAAGAGTGCGGGCTCGGATTACGCCCAGGACATCCCCGGATTGCGTGCTCTGGACAGCCATACGCTGGAAATCCGGCTCACCCGACCGTACCCGCAGCTGCTCGACACCTTCGCCCAGGGTTACTCGGCCGTCGTTCCGCACGAGGCCGTGGCCTGCTATGGCCGGGAACTTGGCACGCACCCGGTCGGGTCCGGCCCCTTCAAGGTTGTCGCCTACGACACCGCCCGCGTCGTCTTCGAGCGCCACCCTGGCTATCGCCAGGAGCCGGTCGACCTCGCCGCCGAGGGTTACGATCCGGTGAAGCAGCGCTACACCGGCGTGGAGCGCATCGCCGGGCGCTCGCCGCCGTTCGTCGACCGGCTGATCATCGACTTCGCCAACGACGACGCGTCGCGGTGGAACTCCTTCACCAAGGGCGACGAGGTGCAGCTGTCCGCGCTGCCGCCCGAGCGGGCCGAGGCGGTGCTCGCTTCGTTGAATCCCGTGCGGTTGCAGCCTGAGTATGCGGAGAAGTACCAGGCCTACTCGGGTCCCGAGGCGGGCTTCGTGTTCGAGGTGTTCAATTTCGACTTCCCGGATTTCGGCTACCACCCGGATCCGGCGCGCGAGCGGCGCAACAAGGCGCTGCGCTGCGCCATCATCAAGGCCTTCGACTGGGAAGCGCGCAACGCCAGCTGGTATTTCGGGCTGGCGACGGTGTTTCCCGGTGTCATCGTGCCGGTGGTGCCGGAGTTCGATCCCGCGCTGTCCCGCGCGAGCGTCACCCGCGACGTCGACGGTGCCCGCCGGCTGTTGCGCGACAACGGCTGGACGGCGGCGAACCTGCCGGTGCTCGTGTACGGCCAGTCGGCGGGCGTCAAGCAACGCATGTTCTACGAGCAGTTCCGTGCCGAGCTGAAACAGATCGGCTGGCCGCCGGAGAAAGTGGTGCTGAAGCAGTTCGCGACCTTCGGCGACCTGAGCCGCGCCTGGAAGGAGAGCCGCCTGCCGATCGTGGCGAAGGGCTGGGGACTGGACTATCCGGACGCGGAGAACACCCTGCAGCTCTTCTACGGCCCGAACGGTTCGCCGGGCTCGAACGATGCCAACTGGCACAACGTCGAATTTGACCGGCTCTACGAGCAGGCCGCCGTCATGCTGCCGTCGCCCGAGCGCACGGCGCTGTACCGGCGCATGAACCAGCTGGTGATCGACGACTGCGTCGGCATGACAGGGCTCGCGCGAAACCGCATCTACCTCTGGCACCGCAACGTGGTGGCGATGCCCGATCGCGAGATCGTCGGCGGCTTCTGGCTGAAGTATGTCGACGTCCTGCCGCCCGGGCAGAGCGCGCGTCCCGAAGGACTCGGAGCGACCGGCTGATGGACGTGCTGCAGTTCGCGCTGCGCAAGCTGCTGGCCGGGGTGCCGCTGCTGGTCGGCGTCACGCTCCTCAGCTTCACGCTGATGGTGTACTTCGGCCCCGACAAGACCTACGAGCTGCTCGGCAAGAACTCGACCGCCGCACAGATTGCCGAGGTACGCCACGAGCTCGGCTACGACCGGCCGTTCTTCGTGCGCTACGCGGAGTACCTGCGCGAACTCGCCACGCTCGACTTCGGCCACTCCGATTCCACGGGCGCGAAGGTGAGCACGCTGCTCGCCCGCAGCATCCCGGTGTCGCTCGCCCTCGAACTGCCGGGTTTCGTGCTCGGCAACCTGCTCGGGCTCGCCCTCGCGCTCACTGCCGCGTTCCATCGTGGCCGCTGGCCGGACAAGCTGATCATGGGCGTCGCCGTCGTCGGCATGAGCGTGAGCTTCCTCATCGTCATCTTCGCCTTCCAGATCTGGTTCTGCACCAGCCACGGGCTGAACTGGTTCCCGGTGCGCGGCTGGTCGGCTGCCGGCCCGCTCGATTACCTGGCGCACATCGCGGTGCCGACGCTGGCCACGGTGTTCGTCGCGCTCGGCTACAACACGCGCTTCTACCGCGCGGTGATCGTCGAGGAGATGGGCCGCGACCACGTGCGCACGGCGCGCGCCTTCGGCACGCCGCCGCTGCGGCTGCTCTGGCGCAACATCCTCAAGAACTGCGCCATACCGATCGTCACGCGGGTCATGTTCACCATCCCGTCGATCGTCATCGGCGGGGCGCTGCTCATCGAGACGGCCTTCGGCATCCCCGGCGTGGGCAGGGTCACCTACGAGGCGATCATCAGCGGCGACCAGCCGGTGCTGAAGGCCGTCGTCGGGCTCACTGCCTCGCTGTTCGTGCTGACGCTGCTCGTCACCGACATCCTCTACCGGGCGGTCGACCCGCGGGTGTCGCTGCAATGACGGCCGGGATGGCCCGGAACGGCGACGGTGTGGCAGTGCCTGCCACGCGTCGCACCTCGCTCTGGCAGACGGCGCTCGCCAAGTTCGCCCGCGACCGGGCCGGACTCGTCGGGCTCACCGTTGTCGCGCTCTATCTGCTCGTGGCGATCGGTGTGTGG
The DNA here is from genome assembly GCA_020851975.1 of Gammaproteobacteria bacterium. GTDB lineage: Bacteria > Pseudomonadota > Gammaproteobacteria > Steroidobacterales > QUBU01. The sequence continues at coordinate 38,555 of JADZBS010000043.1, forward strand.
TTCGGCTGGTGGGCCACGGAATGGGCCGACATCACCGGCGCGAAGTGGGCGCCGGTCTCTGCCCAGCACTGGTTCGGCACCAACATCATCGGCCAGGACATCTTCCAGCGCGGCCTCTACAGCACCGCCACGGCCTTCGAGGTCGGCCTGGTGGTCGCCGTGCTCGTGGTGGTGCTGGGCGGGCTGCTTGGCGCCACCAGCGGCTTCCTCGCCGGCAGCTGGGTGGACGAGATCGTGCTCTGGACGATGGGCGTGGTCGATGCCGTGCCGTTCTACCTGATGGTGGCGGCGATTGCGTTCGCGCTCGCCGACTATCCCTATGCCATGCACGTCGCCATGATCTCCACGTTCTGGACCACCACGGGGCGGTTCGTGCGCGGCGAAGTCATCAAGCTGCGCGGCCTGGAGTTCGTCGAGGCCGCGCGGGCGCTCGGCGTGGGGCAGGCCGCCATCGTGCTGCGGCACGTGCTGCCCAACACCCTGCACATCCTGCTCGTGCAGATGACGCTGTGCTTCGTGGATGCCATCAAGGCCGAGGTGGTGCTCTCCTTTCTCGGCCTCGGCGTCAAGGACGGCATGAGCTGGGGGCTGATGATCAGCGAGAGCACGCTGGAGTTCCTGGCCGGCCACTTCAACAATCTCGTGGCCGCGTCGTTGCTGATGTTCGGCCTGGTCTACGCCTTCAACATGTTCGCCGACGCGCTCCAGGACGCGCTCGACCCGAAGCGGGTGGCCTGATGGCAGGCGTTGCCGACGAGCCGCTGCTCAGCGTTCGCGACCTCGCGATCGAATTCGATACCCTGGACGGTCCGGTGCGCGCCGTCGACGGCGTGAGCTTCGACCTGCGCTGCGGCGAGACCGTCGGCCTCGTCGGCGAGAGCGGCTGTGGCAAGACCGTCACGGGGCTGTCGCTGCTGCGACTCGTGCCCGAGCCGCCGGGCCGCTATGCCGGCGGCTCGATCCGCTTCGGTGGCCGCGAACTTCTCGCGCTGCCTGAAGCGGAGCTGCGCGCCTTGCGCGGGCGCGACGTGGCCATGGTGTTCCAGGAACCGATGACGGCGCTGAACCCCGTGTTCACCATCGGCAGCCAGCTCACCGAGGTGCTGCGCCGGCACCGCGGGCTCGGCCGGCGTGAAGCCCGGGTGCAGGCGCTGGCGCTGCTCGAGCGGGTCCACATCCCGGAAGCCGCGCGGCGCCTCGACGAGTATCCGCACCAGCTCTCCGGCGGCCAGCGCCAGCGGGTGATGATCGCCATGGCCCTGTCCTGCGGGCCGCGCCTGCTGGTCGCCGACGAGCCGACCACGGCGCTCGACGTCACCACCCAGGCCGAAGTGCTGGCCGAGATCCGCCGCCTGCAGGGCGAACTCGGCATGGCCATGATCCTCGTGACCCACGACCTCGGCGTGGTCGCCGAGACCTGTGCGCGGGCCATCGTGATGTACTGCGGGGTCATCGTCGAGACCAATGCCACGGCGGCGCTCTTCGCGCAGCCGCGTCATCCGTACACGCTCGGCCTGCTGCAGTCGGTGCCGCGCGTGCGTGAAACGCGCCTCGCCGAGCTGCCGGTCATCCCCGGCCGCGTGCCGGACCTGCGGTCGCTGCCGCCCGGCTGCCGCTTCGCTGACCGCTGCCCACGGGTGAGCGAGCGCTGCCGCGCCGAAGAACCGGCGCTCACCCCGATCGCCGGTGGCGGCCAAGTCGCCTGCCATCACCCGCAGCCATGAAAAACAGCAACGCCGGGATCTATTGCCCCCGTAGGAGCGACGCCAGTCGCGATCCGATTCCTGGAAATGAAGAATCGCGACTGGCGTCGCTCCTACGGGGGGCGTCGCTCCTACGGGGGGCGTCGCGACGGGGGTCGGGGAGGTGGACGTGACCACGCCGCTGCTCGAGGTGCGCGACCTGCGCAAGCACTTCCCGATCCGCGGCGGGCTGTTCCGGCGCATCGTCGGCCAGGTGAAGGCGGTCGATGGCGTGAGCTTCACGCTGGCTCCGGGGCGCACGCTCGGGCTGGTCGGCGAGTCGGGCTGCGGCAAGTCGACGCTCGGGCGCGCGATCCTGCAGTTGCAGCGGCCCACGTCGGGCCAGGTGCTGCTGCACGGGGAGGATCTCGCGGCCCTGACGCCGCCGGAACTCCGCGCCCGCCGCCGGCAGATGCAGATCATCTTCCAGGATCCCTACGCCTCGCTCAATCCGCGGCGCACCGTCGGCCAGGCGATCCGCGAGCCGCTCGACGTGCACCGCATCGGCACGGCGCGCGAGCGCGCGAAGCGCGTGGCAGAACTCCTCGACGTGGTGGGACTCGGGCCGGCCGTCCAGGACCGCTACCCGCACGAGTTCTCCGGCGGCCAGCGCCAGCGCATCGGCATCGCGCGCGCACTGGCGCTCAACCCGGCGTTCATCGTCGCCGACGAACCGGTTTCCGCCCTCGACGTCTCGGTGCAGAGCCAGGTGCTGAACCTCAGCGCCCGCCTGCAGCGCGAGCACGGCATCGCTTTCCTCTTCGTGAGCCACGATCTCGCCGTGATCCAGCACGTGAGCGACGACATCGCGGTGATGTATCTCGGCCGGATCGTCGAGCTCGGGCCGGGAGGCGCAATCTGCCGCGAGCCTCGCCACCCGTACACGCAGGCGCTGCTCTCGGCGGTTCCGGTGCCCGATCCGCAGCAGCGCCGTGCGCGCATCCTGCTCCCGGGCGAGATTCCCTCCCCGGCCCGGCCGCCGCCCGGCTGCCCGTTCCACCCGCGCTGCCCCCTGGCCGAGGCACGGTGCCGCGAGACGGTGCCGGTGTTGCGATCGGTGGCCGAGGGCGACGGTGGACGGCAGGTGGCGTGCCACCGGGTGCCGACACGACCAGCGTGACGACGATGCGGCGCTTCCCGGCCGCTCAGCGCGGCCTGGTCACGAAAGGATCGCCGGCCGGCCAGCGGGAGATTTCGGTCGAGGAGACGAAGCTCGAGAACAGCAGCAACGCGATCAGCACGGCCAGCCCGCCGAAAGCGTGGTCAGGGCCGGCTTTCCGGCCGGGGCGATGGCGAGGCACGTTGTCGCGGGTCCTGGTTCGCATGCGTTTCAAGGGGTGTCCGGCCGGCCGACGCCACTGGAGGGTTGACGCCCCTGCCGCCGTGATGTCGGGGAAACCGCCGTAAGCCGTCGTCCCGAGTTGACCCTGACGCCAACCACGAGGGCTGGGTGAGGCCGGCCGGACATGGTCCAAATCCGTTGACGACCCGGATCGTCCCCTGAATGCCAGTCAGCGTCTGTCGGCGGGATGACAGAGCGACAGTAAACGTCTGCGACTGCCGAGGTTTGGCGCCCGAACACCGTCGTTGGCAGGCCGGCAGTGGCGATCGCCCGGTACCACGGGCCGGTTTTTGCTATCGTCCCCGACGCCGCGCCCCGTGCGCGCCGGAACCCTGACAGCATGCCGATCACCGCCACGGCCGTCCTCAGGCAGAACCAGTTGATGCGGGGGCTTGCCGACGACACGCTGGCACGCATTGCCGCTGTCGCCGTGCGGCGCACGGTCCCACGCGGCGCCGTCGTGTTCCGCCAGGGCGATCCCGGCGATGCCCTCTACGCGGTCGTGGCCGGTCGCATCCGCATCGGCGCGCAACACGCCGACGGTCGCGAGGTGTTCCTGAGCGTCATGGGTCCGGGTGACTCCTTCGGCGAAATCGCGGCCATCGACGGCCAGACCCGGACCGCGACGGCCACCGCACTGGAACCCTCGACCCTGCTTCTCGTCCACCGCGGCGATCTGCGTGCGCTGATCGCACGCGATCCGAACCTCGCCCAGCACCTGCTCGGCGTGTTCTGCCAGCGAATCCGCTGGACCAGCGATCTCGTCGAGGAATCGGCCTTCCTCGAATTGCCGGCCCGACTCGCCAGCCGCCTGCTGCGGCTGGCGGCCGGTCACGGGCGCACCGGTGCGGATGGCACCGCGCTGCACCTATCGCAGGCGGACCTCGCGGCTTTCCTCGGTGCCTCGCGCCAGGTGGTCAACCAGCACCTGCAGTCATGGCGCGCGCGGGGCTGGATCGCGCTCGCCCGCGGTGTCGTCGTGCTTCGCGACCGCGCTGCGCTGCACGCGCTGGCGCGGGGCGCACCGCCCGCCGCGGAGTCATGAGCGGCGCAAGGTTCGCGCGTCTGCGCACGGCCACCGCGCTGGGGCTCCTCATCGGCATGCTGGGTGCCTTGGCCGGCGTGCTGCCCTGGGTGGTGAAGATGGAGGATCGCGCTGGCCTGCCGTGGCTCTTCTCGCTGCGCGGTCCGCGGCCGGCACCGGCGGGCATCGTCCTCGTCCGCATCGATGAGCACACGGGCCCGGCGCTCGGCCTCCCGGCCGAGTCGGCGCAGTGGCCGCGCGCGACGTTCGCCGCGCTGATCGATGTCCTGCACGCTGCCGGGGCACGCCTGATCGTGCTCGACGTCTTCTTTCCGGACCGGGGCCCGGCGGCCGACAACGAGGCGCTCGCGGCGGCGATGACGCGCGCCGGCAACGTGCTCGTCACCGCGCGCCTCGAGCGCGAGGTGCTTGTCGGCGGTGCGTTGCGCATCGGTCTCGAGTTGCCGATGGCGAGCGTCGCGGCGGCCGCTGCGGGTGTCGCGCCGTTTCCATTGTCGGTCGTGCCGGTACAGGTGAGCCAGTTCTGGACCTTCCACGCCGGCGCCGCCGACCTGCCGACCCTGCCGGTGCTGGTGGCGCATCAGGCCGCGGCTGGTGCCCTGCGGGTACTGGCGCAACGGGTTGCCCGGGATTGCCAGGGGGCCGCGCTGGACCAGGCGGTGTCCGCGACCGGAATCGCCGCGGCGGAAGACCTGCGCGCCCGGCGCGCGCGCGTGCTTGCCGCGCCGCCCGGCTGCCGGCAGGCGCTGCTGCGGGAAGCTGCCGGACCGCCACGCGAAAGTGCCACGCTCGCCGGCCTGTATGCCGGGGAGGCGTCCCGCTACTTCAACTACTCCGGTGCCCCAGGCCAGTTCCAGGCGTTGCGCTTCCAGGACCTGCTGCGTGCGCCGGTGCTGGCGGGTGCGCTGAACGACCAGCTGGTGTTCGTCGGCTTCGCCGCGCGCGATCCCGTCGGCCAGGAGGACAGCTTCTTCACCGTGTTCTCGGATGATGCCGGACTGAACCTGAGCGGGGTCGAGCTCGCGGCCACCGCCACCGCCAACCTGCTCGCCGGCGACAACCTGCGCCCGCTCTCGACGCTGGTCGCAGCCATGCTCGTGCTGGCCTGGGGCGTGGTGCTCGGCCTCATCTGTTACCTGCTGCCGGGCGCGCCCGGCGTGGCCGCCGCCGCGCTCGCCGCGCTCGGCTGGCTGCTGGTGGCCTCGTGGTTCTTCGACACCCGGCAGATCTGGTTGCCGGTCCTGGTGCCGATCTTCCTGCAAGTCCCGCTCGCCGTCGGTGGCGGCCTGTTCCTGCAGTTTCGCCAGGCGCGTGCCCAGCGGGAACGTATCGCCACGGCCATGGGCCACTAACCTGCCGGCGCAACTCGTCGACCGGCTCGCCGAGGAAGGCGTCTCGGCGACCGCCGCCGGCCAGCAGGTCTACGGCACCTGCCTGGCTACCGACGCTTCGCAATACACGCCGCTCGCCGAGACGCTCACGCCCGAGACGCTCGGCCGCACGCTCAACGCCTACTTCGACATCCTGTTCGCCGAGGTCGAACGCCACGGCGGCGCGGTCACCGACATCGTCGGCGATGCCATGATGGCGATCTGGGTCTCCGGCCGGCCCGGCAGCGGCATCGAACGGCGTGCCTGCGAGGCGGCACTCGCGATCCGCGCCGGCCTCGAGGCGCGCGCTGCAGCCGGGGAGCGCGCCGCGCTGCCGACGCGCATTGGCCTGCACTCGGGCATCGTGCATTGGGGCACGGTCGGTGCCCGCGGGCACCTCCAGGTGCGTGCCGTCGGCGACATCGTCAACACCGCTGCCCGCATCGAGGGCCTGAACAAGCAGCTCGGCACGCGCGTGCTCGTGTCGGCCGAGACGCTCATCCGTTGCGAAGGTTTGCGCGAACGGCCGGTTGGTCGCTTCCTGCTCGCCGGCAAGGCGCAGCCCGTGGCGGTGCACGAACTCCTCGCGCCAGCACAGGCTGCCGACACCGACGGGTTACAGCGCTTTGCCCGGGCGCTCGCGTTGTTCCAGGCGGGCGACTGGCGTGCGGCCTGGCCCCTGTTCCGGGAGTGCCAGGAAATCGGCGCCGCTGGAGACCCGGTGGCGGCGTTCTACGCCGGGCTCTGCGCCCGCTTCGAACAGACCGGACCGGTGGCACTGGTGGCCGGCGCCGTGGTTGTCGACGGCAAGTAGCACGTAGACCCATTCTTCATGCTGCAGTCGTTGCGCGGCTGGGGTGGGCGCCCTACACTCGACCACTGACGCCAACGCCGTAACAACCCCAAGAACGCGTGACCCGAGGGGCAGGGCCTGGAGGCGTCCGGTCGCAACCGGACGCAGCCGTGCACATCGGGAGGCGCAGAGGCGAGACTGTTGCCGAACCCGTACCGGCCCTCGTGGCGGCGGAGTCCTGCAGTCGTCACCAGGCACAGGCACGTGCCAGCGGTGATGTTGGCACTGCTGGCGTCGCTCAATCCCCTGTCCGGAGCACTCGCGCAGTCCTGCGAGCCGCCCGCGGCGCGTCTCGTTTCGATCCAGGGCTCGGTCGACGTGCGCCGCGACCAGCAATCCACCTGGGAACCGGTTGCGCTCGAGTCGACGCTCTGCCCGGGTGACAGCCTGCGCGTGCTCGCGGCGGGTCGCGCTGCGCTCGTCATGCCCGACCAGACCGTCACGCGCCTCGGCGAGGACACCACCGTCACGTTCCGCCGGCCGCCGGCTGGCGCCGAGCGCACCTGGCTCAACGTGCTTCGCGGCGTGATCCACGTCATCACGCGGCAGCGCGATGCGCTGCGCGTGGAGACCCCGTTCGCCAATGCCGGCATCGAGGGTACCGAGTTTCTGGTGCGCGTCACGGCCGTCGATGCCACCGTCGAGGTGCTCGAGGGCGCCGTCAAGGTCGATGGGGTGGGCGGCGACCGCGCCACGGCGTCGGCGGACAGGAAGGTCACCGCGGCAACCGGCACGGCGCTGGTCGGCAGCGCGACGGATCGCAGTGGCTTCCGCCGCAGCGTCCAGTGGGCGCTGTACTACCCGCCGGTCGGCACGGGTGCGGCGGGTGGCGTGGCGCGCGCTCGCGAGGCGCTCGTCGTCGGTCGTGTTGCGGAAGCCACGGCCGAGCTCGATGCCGTGCTCGCCGCCGATCCCGACAACGCCGAGGCACTGGCGTTGCGGGCCACGGTGGCGCTCGCCCAGGGCGAGGGCGACGCCGCACGCGACTTCGCCACCCGTGCGGTCGCGGCTGCTCCGCAGTCATCGGCTGCCTTGCTCGCCCGCTCCTATGTCGAACAGGCGGAATTCCAGGTCGAGCAGGCGCTCGCCACGCTGCAGGAAGCGGCGGTCGTGGATTTCGCCAACGCGCTGGTCGAGGCGCGGCTCGCCGAACTCCGGCTCGCGGTCGGCGATACGTCCGGGGCCATCGAAACCGCCGAGCGTGCCGTGGCTGCCGACCAGGGCCTGGCGCTGCCGCGCACGGTGCTCGGCTTTGCCCTCCTCGCGCGCGTGCAGACGGCGGCGGCGCGCGAGCGTTTCCGCGAAGCCATCGAGCGTGATTCCGCCGCACCGCTGCCCCGGCTCGGCCTCGGTCTCGCGCTGATTCGCGACGGCGAACTCGCCGCCGGGCGCGAGCAGATCGAGATTGCGGTGCTCCTCGACCCGGGCAATGCGCTCCTGCGCAGCTACGCCGGCAAGGCCTACTACGAGGAGAAGCGCGACACCCTCGCCGCCACGCAACTGCAGATTGCCCGCGAACTCGACCCGAACGACCCGACGCCGTGGTTCTACGATGCGATCCGCAAGCAGACGGTCAACCGTCCGGCAGATGCCCTCGTCGACCTGCACGAGTCGATAGCCATGAACGACAACCGGGCTGTGTACCGTTCGCAACTGCTGCTCGATGATGACGCGGCAGCACGCAACGCCAGCGTTGCTGCCATCTACAACGATCTCGGCTTCGAGACGCTCGCGGTCCTGGCTGGTACCGACGGACTGGCTGAGAACTTCGGTAACTTCTCCGCACACCGCCTGCTGGCCGATGCCTACGAAAAACGCCCACGCTACGACGTTGCCCGCGTCAGCGAAGCGCTGCAAGCCCAGATCCGACAGCCGTTGTACGCACCGCCCGTCGATCTCGTGGAGACCACCGATAACCTGGCGATTCTGCGCGCGGCCGGTCCCACTCGGGTCGGGATCAACGAATACAACCCGTTGTTTGAACGCGAGCAATTGCGCGTACAGGCCGACGCCATCCTGGGTTCGCGTGACACCCGGGGCGACCAGTTCGGCGTGAGCGGGCTGGAGGACAATCTTGCTTTCTCGGTCGGCCAGTTGCATTACGAAACGGATGGCTACACGGCGAACAATGCCGCCGAGAAGGACGTCTACGATGCTTTCCTGCAGATCGAGGCGAGCCCGGCCACGACCTGGCAACTGAACGCGCGACGCACGGAACTCGAGCTCGGCAATACGTTCTTCGCCTTCGACCCGACATTCGAGTTTCCAACTGAGATTGGCGAACAAGCCGACACCCTGCGCCTGAACGGCCGGCATGCACCCAGGCCGGATGGGGACATCGTCTGGAGCGTCGTCTACGAGGATCGTGATCGCGACGTGCACTACACGCCGCTCGATATTCCCGTCACCCGGACCGAGGCGCAGACATGGTCTGCAGAGCTCCAGCGCGTCGATCGCCTGACGGATTTCCATCTCGTGTCCGGGGTTTCCATGGTCACGGACCATCAGGATTTCCCGATGGAGGGAGAGAACATAGAGAGTTTCGCCGGCACGGGTTACGCCTACCTGAACTGGCGCCCACCCGCCGGTGCACTCGCGTTGACGGCCGGTCTTGCCATGGACTTCTTTGAGCAGGAGCTAAGTGCTTTCAACGATGAATACGACCGCACTCACATCAGCCCCAAGCTCGGCCTGATGTGGACCGGGCAGGGAGGCACGACGCTGCGCGCCGCGGCGTTCGAGTCAGTGCGGCGTCCGCTGATCCGCAGCCAGTCGATCGAGCCCACCACGGTCGTCGGCTTCAACCAGTTCTTCGCCGGATTCGACAACCTCTACGGTGATCCGGAAGGTGCGCTGTCGCAGCGTGTTGCCGTGGCAATCGACCAGGCCTTCGGCGGGCAGACCTACGCCGGGCTGGAGGCGTCGCTACGCGACCTCGAGGTGCTGGTCTTCCAGGACGATACGGAAGCGACAGTGCACTGGCGGGAGAAATCGGGACGGGCCTATTGGTATCGGGCGCTGCCGTCGGAGGCCGACGCCTGGCTGCCCCCGGGCTGGAACGCTGCAATATCCCTGAGCGGTGAACTGGACACGTACTCCAGGCCGGCTCGACGGACCGGGCCGGAGGCCTACAACGAGCTCGATATCTGGCGCTTCCCGGTCGGCCTGCTGTTCACGACACCGTCGGGCTGGACACTGCGCACGGTCGTGACCTATACGAAGCAGGAGACGGACTTCCAGATCGAGACGATCTTCCCTGTCGTCGTGCGGGAGGAGGACGGCTGGGTCACCGATGTGTTCGTGGAGTTCCGCCTGCCCGACCGGTTCGGCATCGTGTCACTGGGGGTGCGCAATGCCTTCGACTCGCGCATCACCATTTTCGAAACCGACCCACTGAGTGCGCGCACTGCCGGGCGGCGCCAGATCATCGGCACGATCAGCCTGACGTTCTGAAACCAACGGGAGAGAACCGTGATGTCCAGGACAACGCGACGCGTTTCAGCATGGACCCTGCTTGTCATCGTTGCCACAGTGGCGTGGTCGACTGTGCGGGCTTCGGATGAGGTGCAACCGACCTACACCATCGAGGTTCAGGGCGGTGCGCCCAATACCACCAGCCGGATTCAGCCCTGGCAGCGGCTGCGGGCCTTCCAGACGCGGCTGGTCGAACTATTGGCTGTGCCGGAGGATGGCAATCTGCAGGTTGCCGACATCGGCTGCGTACGCTGCCCCGGGCTCGACCCGGTGTTTGACCCGCAGAAGGAGACCTGGGTGGCGCCGGAGAAGCCGCCGTCGAGCGTTGAATACATCCTGTTCACCAAGGACAGGGAACGGCTCACACCCATATTTCGCGAGGCTCTCGTCACGGTGAAGGGCGATCCGCTGCTCGACGATGTGGGGTTCCGCATGACGGAGCATCTCGATGCGGATGCGCCGGACTGCGGTGGCTATCCCTCGCCCTGCAACCCGCGGCCCGTCTGCACCATGTACGGCGGTTGCAGCCGCAGCGCCTATTCCTGCAAGAAGTGCTACTGAACAGCGTGGCCGGCGGCGGTGCAGGATGCAACTGCTCTGCGAGCGACTCGATCCGACGCCGGTCGCCATACGCAGGGCATGAGCTGCGGATTCGGGTGTGCCGTCGCCTGTCTGCTCGTCTTCACCGGCGATGCCGTGGCTTCGACCACGCTCCTATGGCAGCCACAGGGCGGCGCATGCCCAGGTTACGAGGAATCGAGCAAGCAGGCGCTGTGCGCCAGGGTGGTCGTCGACAGGCAGATCCTGGTCGGATCACAGCCGGAGGTTCTTGCCCTGATGGTGCCCGGGCGAGTGGAGCCACTGCAGGCGAGACGCATCGGCGGTGACACCGATACCTGGTATGGCAGAGTCGTTGGCGACGAATTCAGTCATGTGACGTTTGCGGTGCGGGACTCATCGATCGTCGGCCTGATATCGACCGCCAGTAGCCGCCCGTATCGCCTGCGCCGGCTGCCGGATGGCGGAACGATCGTCGAGCAGGTCGTCGGACGCACCCCGATGGCCGATAGGGAGTCAGGTCGGGTGACGCGTCGGGCAGCGCGCGCCGTGAGCCGCTGCACGATCGAGACACCAGAGTGCAACGGGCCGGCCGTGGTCGACGTCTTGCCGGTATTCACCGCGGCCGCCGCCGAATGGGCGGGCGGAGCAGACCTGTTGATGGACTGGCTCACCGTGGCGGAATGGCGAACCAACCAGTCATTCATCGACAGCGGGATCAAACACGGCGTGCGCTTCAAGCCGGCGAAGGAAACGGCCTGGCGCGAGTCGGGATCGCCGATCAACGACTTCGATGCCTTCAGGGAAGGCTCGAGTCCGTGGATCCAGGACATTCACCGCTGGCGTGACGAGGATGTTCACGCCGATCTGGTCGTGATCGTGACCTCCGGCGATGTTTCCGGTGGCCACGCCAACCGGCCTCGCCAGCCGGATGCGGGACAGGCGTTCACCGTCGTGACGATCCAGGGACTGACCGGTGATGACACGCTCACGCATGAGCTGGGACACCTGCTCGGTGCCGGGCATGCCGATGGCGGCGGCGCGATGCCATTTGGCCGGGCGTTCAGCGAACCACGACCAGCAGCAGGATGCACGCCATTTGCGACAATCATGGAGGGCAGCGCGCTCTGCGAAGGCTGCGTGCGCCTGTTGCACTGGAGTGGCGGTTCCACGGCCCGCCAGCACTGTGGCGACCGGCTCGGTGACGTCTGCGCGGACAACGCTGCGGTGCTCAACCGCACGGCCTGCGCGGTTGCCGGGTATCGATAGGCCGGCAATCACGATCATGCTGTGAATGGCTGAGCGCGATCGGCCCTCATGGGCCGGGTTCCGGCCACCGCTTGGCTAGGTAGCTCTGCGTATATCGAGAATCGCACGATCATGCGACGCTCGTGTCGTTGTCAGGGAGCGGATTTTCGTAACCACATCTCGAACGTGACTCGTCGCCTGGAGACGGACCGCTCCCTGCTGCGTCCGGCACCATGGCCACCCCGATCAACATCAGCGGTCTCCTGGTCCACGCCCAGCCGGAAAGGGCGGAGGATCTCTGCAAGCAACTGCTGCAGATCCCGGGAATAGAAGTCCACGCCGTCAGTCCCGAAGGGCGCCTGGTGATCACGCTGGAAAACGCCAGCGACCAGGCCATGGCCGATACCTTTGCGCGCGTCCAGGCGCTGCCGGACGTGATCTCCGCGAGCCTCGTCTACCACCACGCCGAGGATGGCTGAACCGCCGTCCACAGGAGCCATTGCCATGAGCATCACCCGCCGCGACTTCGTGAAACTCAACGCCATCGCGGCTGCCGCGGCGGCAGCCGGCATCACCATTCCGGGCGTGGCCGAAGCCCTGGCCGCGGCGGTGCAGGACAAGACCGTGCGCTGGGACAAGGGCGTGTGCCGGTACTGCGGCACCGGTTGCGGGGTGCTGGTCGGCGTGAAGGACGGCCGCGTCGTCGCCACACAGGGCGACCCGGACGCGCCGGTGAACAAGGGCCTGAACTGCATCAAGGGCTACTTCCTCGCCAAGATCATGTACGGCAAGGACCGGCTGACCACGCCGCTGCTGCGCATGAAGGACGGCCGGTTCGACAAGAACGGCGAGTTCGCACCCGTTGGGTGGGACCAGGCCTTCGACGTGATGGCGGAGAAATGCAAGGCGACGTTGAAGGAGAAGGGCCCGACGGCGGTGGGCATGTTCGGCAGCGGCCAGTGGACCATCTGGGAAGGCTACGCGGCGGCCAAGCTGATGAAGGCAGGGCTTCGCTCGAACAACATCGACCCGAATGCACGCCACTGCATGGCGAGCGCCGTGGCGGGCTTCATGCGCACCTTCGGCATCGACGAGCCCATGGGTTGCTACGACGACCTCGAGAAGGCAGATGCCTTCGTGCTGTGGGGCTCGAACATGGCCGAGATGCACCCGGTGCTCTGGTCGCGGCTGACAGATCGACGGCTCACGGCGCCGGACACGAAAGTCGCAGTGCTCTCTACCTTCAGCCACCGCAGCTGCGAGCTGGCGGACCTCGAGGTCATCTTCAACCCGCAGACCGACCTCGCCATCCTCAACTACATCTGTCACTACATCATCCAGAACGGCGCGGTGAACGAGGCGTTCGTCGCCCGGCACGTCAACTTCTTCAAGGGCGTGACCGACATCGGCTACGGGCTGCGCCCGAACCATCCGCTCGAGCAGGTGGCCGGCAACAATGGCTACCCGGACGCCGAGGGCAAGCCCAAGGGCGATCCGGGCAAGGCCGACCCCATCACGTTCGAGGAGTTCAGGCAGTTCGTCGCCACCTACACCGCCGACTACGTGTCGCAGCTCTCCGGCGTGCCGGTCGAGAAGCTCGAAGCGCTGGCGCAGCTCTATGCGGACCCGAAGCGCAAGGTGGTCTCGTACTGGACCATGGGCTTCAATCAGCACACCCGCGGCACGTGGGTCAACAACATGATCTACAACGTGCACCTGCTGGTGGGCA
>JADZBS010000044.1 GCA_020851975.1 Gammaproteobacteria bacterium
ACGGAGCGCGGGCAGACCTTGCGGCGTTCGCCGGGCGTCGGGTCTGGGCCGTGGCCGGCATCGGCAACCCGCCGCGGTTCCATGCCGGGTTGCGCGAGCGAGGCATCGTGGTCGACGCGGTGGAGGTGGCCGATCACGGTCGCGTCGATCTCGCCAGCCTGCGACGGCGCGCCGCGCAACCGGTGCTGATGACCGAGAAGGACGCCGTAAAATACCCGGGCTGCAGCGATCCCGATGTCTGGTACATCCCCGTGGACCTGGAAATGGCGCCCGATGACGAGCAAGCAGTCATGAAGCGCGTGCTGGCAGTCGCCGGAGACGGGCCATGACGGCCTTTCACGTCGTCATTCCGGCGCGTCACGCCTCGACGCGTTTCCCGGGCAAGCCACTGGCGCTCCTCGCCGGCCGGCCCATGATCCGTCACGTCCACGAACGCGGTTGCCAGAGCGGTGCGGCGAGCGTCATCGTCGCCACCGACGACGAGCGCATCGCCGCGGTCGCCCGCGGCTTCGGGGCCGAGGTGGCGCTGACGAGCGCCAGCCACACGTCCGGGACGGAGCGCGTCGCCGAGGTTGCCGAAGCGCGCGCCTGGCCGGACGACGCCATCGTCGTGAACCTGCAGGGCGACTCACCGCTCATGCCGCCGGAGAATCTGCGCCAGGTCGCCACGCTGCTCGCCGACCGCCCGGCGGCGGCCGTCGGCACGCTCTGCACCCGCCTCACCAGTACCGCGGACCACACCAACCCGAACGTGGTGAAGGTCGTCATGGACCGCGACGGCCGGGCGCTCTATTTCAGCCGGGCCCCGATTCCCTGGGCTGCGCACGGCACGGCGACGGCACCGGAGGCCTGGCGACACCTCGGCCTGTATGCCTACCGCGTCGGCGACCTGCGCCGGCTGGCGCGGGCCGAGCCCTGTCAGCTGGAGACGGTGGAGAAGCTCGAGCAGTTGCGGGCGCTGTGGCTCGGGCTGGAAGTTCGCGTCGGCGTGGCCGCCGCCGCGCCGGGCCCGGATGTCGATACACCCGACGACGTGGCGCTGGTCGAGCGGCATCTCGTCGCGTCGGGGAGGACTTGAACATGGCGGCAATGGATCGGGGGGTGATGGAGATGCGCGTACTGCTGGTCTGCATGGGCAACATCTGTCGCTCGCCCATGGCGCATGGCGTGGTCCGCGCGCGCCTGGAAGCGGCGGGTCTCGCCGCGCGCGTCGGGCTCGATTCTGCGGGGACCCACGGCTACCACGCCGGGGCGCCGCCCGACGAGCGCGCGCAGGCCGCGGCCCGTCGGCGGGGCATCGACATCTCGGATCTGCGCGCGCGGCTCGTCGTGGCGGAGGACTTCGAAACCTTCGACCTGATCCTCGCCATGGACGACGAGAATGTCGAGACGCTGCTGCAGGCGGCCGGTGAGGCACACCGGCACAAGATCCACCTGCTCATGCACTACGCGCTCGGCGAGCCCGGGCGCACAGTGCCCGATCCCTACTACGGTGGCCCGATCGGGTTCGAGCGCGTGCTCGACATGGTGGAAGAGGCTGCCGAAAGCCTGCTTGCCCGGCTGCAGCAGGAACTGGCCGGCCGCTAGCGGCCGGCCAGATGGCGCGAGCGGACCGCGGCGTCAGGGGCCGCGGTCGCGGTCGTCGGCGTCGCCCGGATGCGGCGGCGTCGCCGGTCCGGACGACCAGACCGTGTAACTGCGCGCGCCCTGGCCTGGTGGGTTCGGCGGCTCGCGGTCCGGTGACCACTGGGGCTCTGGCGGCTGGCGCACCGGGGCCGGTTCCGGCGTGGCGGCGGGCTCGCTGGCCCGCTCGATGGGGCGCTCGGCCGGGGCGGCTGCCTCGGGACGCGCCTCGGACAGCATCGGCAATGCCGGCTGGGTGATCTCGTCGGTCGACTCGTGGCTCGGTGCGCCGTCCTGGCCGCGATACCCGGTCTCACCGGCCGGGTTCCCGTCGCGGCGCTGGCGATCCTCGCCACCGCCACCGCCGCGACCACCGCGGCGACGCGAGCGCGGGCGGTCCCGTCGCCGTGATGGTCCACCCGGGTTCGCCTGCTGGCCGGATTGCAGGGTGGTCTCACCCGTGTTCTGGCGTGACTCGCCACCGGCTTGCCGGTGCTGCTCGTCCTGACCCTGCGCCTGGCCCTGGCCTGGACCGCGGCGGCCATCGGGCCGCTGGCCTTGCTGGCCGGAACGGTCGGGGCCGCGTCCACCATCGCGTCCGTGGCGCGGACCGCGCCCGTCTCGCTGATCCCGGTTGTCGCGATGATCCCGGCCGTCGCGTCCCTCACGGTGCCCGCGGTGACGATCATCGCGATGGCCGCGCCCGTCGCGGCCGTGCTGGCCGCGGGACCGGTTGCCGTCGTGTCCCGGGCGGGCGCCACCGTCACGACGGTGCTCGGCTGGGGCACGCGATGGCGCCGCAGCCGGCGCGCTGCCTGATCCGGTGCCGCGCAACCAGGTCATGAACCGGGCGAACAGGCCGGGTGTCGACGGCACCGGCGTCGATGTCGGTGCCGGTACCGGCGCGGCGCCATCGGCCTCGTCGAATCCGGGTGCCGGCGGCGGGGCAGGTCGTGCCGGCATGGGCGGCACCACGGCCGGCTCCTCCGGTTTCACGCGCGGGGCGAACAGATCGAGCGCGGCATCCGACGGCGGCTGCTCCTGCGCGGCGAGCGTGTAGCTGACGCCGACGTTTTCCGGCGCGCCGACCTGGTCGTCGCGCACGCGACGCAGGGTGTAGTTCGGAGTCTGCAGCGCCGGGTTGGCGATGAGGATTAGCTGCACGTGATCGCGCTCCTCGATGGCGCGGATCCAGTCGCGCTTCTCGTTGAGGAGATAGGTGGCGACATCCACCGGCAGCTGCGCGATGATCTTGGCGGAACGGTCCTTGCGGGCCTCCTCGCCGACCAGCCGCAGTCCGGCCCGGGCGAGCGATTCCACGCCACGGATGTAGCCGGAGCCATTGCAGCGCGGGCAGGGCTGGTGGGCCGACTCGCCGAGCGAGGGGCGCAGGCGCTGGCGCGAGAGTTCGAGCAGGCCGAAGCGCGAGATGCGCCCGATCTGCACCCGGGCACGGTCCATCTTCATGGCATCGCGCAGCCGGTTCTCGACCTCACGCTGGTTGCGCTGGGAGGACATGTCGATGAAGTCCACCACCAGCAGGCCACCGAGGTCGCGCAGCCGGCATTGCCGTGCGACCTCGTCGGCAGCCTCGAGGTTGGTGGCGAAGGCCGTGGCCTCGATGTCCTCGCCCTTGGTCGCGCGCGCCGAGTT
Organism: Gammaproteobacteria bacterium; assembly: GCA_020851975.1. Lineage (GTDB taxonomy): Bacteria > Pseudomonadota > Gammaproteobacteria > Steroidobacterales > QUBU01. The sequence continues at coordinate 3,277 of JADZBS010000044.1, forward strand.
GATGTCGATCGACACCAGTGCCTCGGTCTGCTCGATCACCAGGCTGCCACCGGAGGGCAGCGTCACGGTGTGCGAGAACGCCGACTCGATCTGGCTCTCGATCTGGAAGCGCGTGAACAGCTGCACCGGGTCCTCGTACAGGCGCAGCTTGCGCAGGTTCTGCGGCATGGCCCGCTCCATGAACTGGCGGGCCTCCTCGTGCGTGGCCGGATCGTCGACGATGATCTCGCCGACATCGTTGGCAAGGTGGTCGCGCAGCGCGCGCACGATGGCATTGCTGTCCTGGAAGACGAGGAACGGAGCCGGACGGCCGACGATGGCCTTCTTGATCGCCTCCCAGATGCCCAGGAGGTATTCCATGTCCCAGTTCAGTTCCTCGACGCTGCGGCCGACACCGGCGGTACGGATGATCACGCCCATCCCGCGCGGCACCTCGAGGTCGTGCATCGCCTCGCGGATCTCGTCGCGTTCCTCGCCGCTGATGCGGCGCGACACGCCGCCACCGCGCGGGTTGTTCGGCATCAGCACGATGAAGCGCCCGGCCAGGCTGATGAAGGTGGTGAGGGCGGCACCCTTGTTGCCGCGTTCCTCCTTGTCCACCTGGACGACGATTTCCTGGCCTTCGCGCAGGAGGTCGCGGATGCTCATGCGCCCGCTGGAGTCGGGCTCGGTGACGAAGTACTCCCGCGAGATCTCCTTCATCGGCAGGAAGCCGTGGCGCTCCGCGCCGTAGTCGACGAAGGCCGCATCGAGGCTCTGCTCTATGCGGGTGATGCGTCCCTTGTAGATGTTGGCCTTGCGTTGCTCGCGGGAGGGAGACTCAATGTCGAGGTCATAGAGCTTCTGGCCATCGACCATGGCCACGCGCAACTCTTCTTCCTGAGTTGCATTGATCAGCATTCTCTTCATGGGGCCCTACTTGGTTGTCATGGGCGGGAGGGCCTGGCAGGCGAGACCGCGCGATCGGGCGGGACGATGCCGCTTCCCGGGTGTCACCGGGAGCGCGGGGCAGGGTGGCGGCCGGCCGCCGCTGGCGGGGCCGGGCCGGGGTGGTCCGTGGAGGAACCGCTTCCTGCATGTCGACGATCACTGGAATTCGCGGCGTGACGAAGTGCGGGAATGTCCGAATTCCGTCAGCCAGGTAACCCTTCCGTCGGGCCTGCTCGGCAGGCACCAAAAAAGAAACAGCCGGCGGAGATCTCGTCGGGGGACAGGGATCGCCTGCCGGCTACCGGGGCGTACGCGGTGCGCACGCGCAGGCTAATATAGCAGCCAGCACCTTTGGCATCAATGGATTACGCGGCCTTTCCCCATGACTCACCAAACCCCGGCGCCTGCGCCGGCCATGCCGCAGCGCGCCCGGACGGTCACGGTCGGCGACGACGAGGCCGATCGGCGGCTCGACAACTTCCTGATGGCGCGCCTGAAGGGCGTGCCCCGGGCGCATGTCTATCGCATCATCCGCTCCGGCGAGGTGCGGGTGAACAGCCGTCGTGCCGGGCCGCACCAGCGCCTGGAGCCCGGCGACCAGGTCCGCATTCCGCCGGTGCGCCTGGCGCCAGGTACCGCCGGCCGCCCGGTGGTGCCCGGTTCGGCGGACTGGATCGAGGCACGCGTGTTGCACGAGGACGCTGACCTGCTGGTGCTCGACAAGCCGGCAGGGCTCGCCGTGCACGGCGGCAGCGGGGTGAGTCTCGGCGCCATCGAGCTGCTGCGGGCTGCACGCCCCGGCGCCGAATCGCTCGGGCTCGTTCATCGCCTGGACCGCGAGACCAGCGGCTGCCTGCTGGTGGCGAAGCGGCTGTCAGCCCTGCGCCGGCTGCAGGCGCAGTTCCGCGCGGGCAGCGTGCGGAAAGTCTACCAGGCGCTGCTCGTCGGTCGCCTGGCCGGGGAGGGTCGCGACGTGAGCGCACCGCTGCTCACGACCGAGCGGCGTGGTGGCGAACGCCATGTGCGGGTGGATGCCGATGGCAAGGCCGCCGAAACCCGTTTCGATGTCGAGCAGCGGCTGCCCGGCGCGACGCTGGCACGGGTGACGCTGCTCACCGGGCGCACGCATCAGATCCGCGTGCACGCCGCCCACATCGGCCTGCCGATCGCGGGCGATGCGCGCTACGGGATGGCGGACGATCCGATTGCCCGTCAGGGTGGGCTGCACCGGCTGTTCCTGCACGCTGCGGAACTCGCCTTCGCCAGCCCGCGCGACGGCGCGTCGATCCGGGTGACGAGCCCGTTGCCGGCTGAACTCGACGCCGTCATCGACCGGCTGCGTGACGCCGGCGGGTGAGCGGCGCGGCTGGCGGTTCAGAGGATGCGGATGCCGAAATCGCCGAGCGCAGCGCAGAGCCACAACAGCGGCAGGCCCTGGATCGCGGTCGGATCGCTCGTCTGCACCGCGCTGAACAGGGCTGCGCCGAGGGTCTCGAAGCGGAACGCGCCGGCACAGTCGAGCGGCCGGTCGCGGCTGACGTAGGCGCGCAGGGCGGCGTCGTCGAGCGGGCGCATCTGCAGGGTCGTGCGGTCGATGTGGCTGCGGCTGGCGCCGCCGGGTCCGACCACGCAGACGGCCGTGTGCAGGATGACCGGGTGGCCGGCGCAGCGGCGCAGCTGGTCGACGGCCCGCGCCTCGCTGCCGGGCTTGCCGAGCACGATGCCGGCGCATTCGGCGACCTGGTCGCTGCCGATCACGACTGCATCGGGGCGATCGGCGGCGACACGGTTGGCCTTCAGCGCTGCCAGGCGCCCGGCCAGCGCTGGTGGCAGCTCCAGGGGCAGGGCGGATTCGTCCACGGCGGGCACGACCACCTCGAAGCCGGCGAGAATGCGGCCGAGGAGATCTCTCCGGTAGGTCGAGCCGGAGGCGAGGACGACAGGTGGGGTCGCACGGGCGGGTAGGCTCATGGCGGCAGGACGCTAGCCGATTTTGACAGGGTCTGCCACCGTCCCTAAACTGCGCCGTTTATGCTCGCCGAGCGGATTGGTTCGTCGCAGCTGGCGGAGATGGCAGCCCTGGGAGCGATCCTGGAGGGCGGCCTCGGTGCGCGTGACCTGCCGCGCGTGTGGGCGCTCGTGGCCCCGCAGGCTGCGGCGGCGGGGGAACTCGAGGCACGTGTGACCGTGCAGGCCGGGCCGGCGTCGCGCCCGGTGGTGGCGATCGCGGTGCACGGGGTGCTGGCGCTGGTCTGCCAGCGGTGCCTCGAACCCGTGCGCTGGCCGGTGGATGTCGACGTGGCGCTCACCGTGGTGAGCGACGAGGCAGGCACCCGGGAACTCGCCGACCCGTTCGACAGCGTGCTGCTCGATGCAGAAGGCATGCTGCACCTGCGCGATGCGGTGGAAGACGAGATCCTGGCGGTGCTGCCGCTGGCGCCGCTGCACGCCGACCTGGGTGAATGTCGCGCCTCGTCGATGGCCGGGCCGGAGCCTGGACCGGCGGCGCAGGTGCATCGGCCGTTCGCCGATCTCGGCGCCCTGCTCGGCAGGCGCGACCGGCAGGGCGGGCAGTGAATGAATTTGGAATCTGAGGAGAGTCAGCAATGGCAGTGCAGAAAAGCAGGCGAACGCCCTCGACGCGGGGCATGCGCCGTTCGCATGACAGCTTGAAGAAGCCGGCGGTTTCCGTCGAGCCCACCACCGGCGAGACCCACCGCCGTCATCACGTCAGCCCGGACGGCTACTACCGCGGCAAGAAGGTGATCGACACGGCGGAAGAGGCGCCCGAGTAGTCCGCTCCGCCCCCTCCCGCATCGCCCCTGATGCCGTGACCAGACCGGTCACCATCGCCCTCGATGCGCATGGCGGCGACCGGGGTGTCGCCGTGTGCGTGCCGGCCGGCCTCGCCATGCTGGCCGAGCGTGCCGACCTGCACGTCGTCTTCGTCGGCCAGCGCGAGGCGATCGATCCCTACCTGCAGCAGGCCGGCCCGGCCGACGGACGCGTCAGCGTTCAGGACGCGCGCCAGGTCGTCGGCATGGACGAGCATCCGGCCGACGCCCTGCGCAAGAAGAAGAATTCCTCGATGCGCGTGGCGCTCGACCTGGTCAAGGCCGGCCAGGCGGAGGCCTGCGTCAGCGCCGGCAACACCGGTGCCCTCATGGCCACGGCGCGCTTCGTGCTGAAGACGCTGCCCGGCATCGACCGGCCGGCGATCATGGTGCCGGTGCCGACCATGCACGGGCGCACCTACATGCTCGACCTCGGCGCCAATTCGGACTGCACGCCCGAACACCTGTTCCAGTTCGCCGTGATGGGTTCGGTGGTCGCGAGCGACATCGAGAACGTCGAGTTCCCTCGCATCGCGCTCCTCAACATCGGCGAGGAGGAGATCAAGGGCAACGAGACCGTGAAGCAGGCGGCCGTGCTGCTGTCGCAGAGCCACCTGAACTATGTCGGCTACATCGAGGCCGACAGCATCCCCGACCAGCGGGCCGACGTCGTCGTCTGCGACGGCTTCACCGGCAACGTGGCGCTGAAGTCCATGGAGGGCACGGCGCGCCTGGTGCGCCACTTCCTGCGCGAGGAGTTCACCCGCGGCCTCTACGGCCGGATGGCGGGCCTGGTAGCCATGCCGGTGCTGCGTTCGCTCGCCAACAAGCTCGATCCGCGCCGATACAATGGGGCGAGCCTGGTCGGGCTCGACGGCATCGTGATCAAGAGCCATGGCGGTGCGGACGAGTTTGCGTTCCGCCAGGCCATCCACACGGCAATCGTCGAGGTTTCCAAGCAGGTTCCCGAACAGATCAGACGGTTGCTGGAGGAGCAGGCGCAGTGATGTACTCGAGAATCGCAGGCACCGGCCGCTACCTTCCGGAGCGCGTGCTCACCAACCAGGATCTCGAGAAGATCGTCGACACCACCGACGAGTGGATCCGCGAGCGCACCGGCATCGAGCGCCGGCACATCGCCGCACCCGGTGAGACCACCGTCGATCTCGCCGAGAAGGCCGCGCGCCAGGCCATGGATGCGGCCGGCGTGACCGCGGCCGACATCGATTTCATCGTCGTCGGCACGACCACGCCCGACGTCATCTTCCCGAACTGCGGCTGCCTGCTGCAGGAACGCCTCGGCATCCGCGGCTGCCCGGCCTTCAGCGTCGAGGCCGCATGCAGCGGCTTCATCTATGCGCTCGCGGTCGCCGACCGCTTCGTCGCGGCCGGTACGGCACGCTGCGCCCTGGTGATCGGGGCCGAGACACTGTCGCGCATCACCGACTGGAACGACCGCTCCACCTGCGTGATCTTCGGCGACGGCGCCGGCGCGGTGATTCTCAAGCCCTCGGCCGAACCAGGGCTGCTGTCCTGCCATCTCGGCGCCGACGGCACCTACAACGACCTGCTGTTCACGCCTTATGGCACTTCGCGCCGCCCAGAGCCCGGCATGCCGGAGGCGTCCTACATCCAGATGAAGGGCAACGAGGTCTTCAAGGTGGCCGTGAAGACACTCGAGCGGCTGGTCGAGGAAACCGTGACGGCCAATGGCATCGACAGTTCCGCCATCGACTGGCTGATCCCGCACCAGGCGAACCTGCGTATCATCGAGGCGACCGCCAAGCGCCTCGGCATGCCCATGGAGCGCGTCATCCTCACGTTGCGCGACCAGGGCAACACCTCGGCGGCTTCCGTGCCGATGGCGCTCGACACGGCCGTGCGCGATGGCCGCATCAAGCGCGGCGACCTGCTGCTGATGGAGGCCTTCGGCGGCGGCTTCACCTGGGGCGCCTGCCTCGCCCGCTACTGACCGGCGGGCGCGGTCGCAGCGTGCGTGCCGGGCCGGGCTTGCCTAGGATGTTGCTCCACATGTCGCCGGATCACTGCCTGTCATCGCTGCCGAAACCCCGCCGGGGCCGCCTCGCAGCGCTTGTCCTCGCGGGCCTGCTCGGTGCTGTGGCCCATGCCGAGACCCTGCCGCTGCTGCCGGGCTCCGACCTGGTCGGTGTCATCGGCAGCGTACGCGCCGGCGACCAGGACACATTGACCGACATCGCCCGGCGCGCCGGCCTCGGCTACGAGGACATGCTGCGGGCCAACCCGGGTGTGGACCCGTGGCTGCCCGGCACCGACGTCGACATCGTGCTGCCGAAGCGCTTCATCCTGCCGGGTGGATCGCGCACGGGCATCGTCGTCAACCTCGCCGAGTACCGGCTGTACTTCTTCACCCAGACCGGCGGCAGGCCGGTGGTGGCGACGTTCCCCATCAGCATCGGGCGCATGGACTGGGCCACGCCGCTCGGCCGCCACCGCGTGCTGTCGAAGCAGGCCCGCCCGACCTGGTACCCGCCGGAGAGCATCCGGGCCGAACACGCGGCCGACGGCGACATCCTGCCGCGGTCGATACCGCCCGGGCCGAACAACCCGCTCGGCGACCACGCGATGCGGCTCAGCCAGTCGGGCTACCTGATCCACGGCACCAACCGGCCGGTCGGCATCGGCATGCAGGTCACCCACGGCTGCATCCGCATGTACCCGGAGGACATCGCCTGGCTGTTTCCCCAGGTGCCGGTCGGTGCCGGTGTCGAGATCGTCAACCAGCCGTACAAGTTCGGCTGGGCGCCCGACGGGCTGTACCTGGAGGTGCACCGGCATCTCGAGGGCGACGAGCGCAGCGACGCCGACGGCTCGGGCATGACCGAGTTGATGCAGCAGTTCGTGCGCGCGACGAACAACCGTCCCGCTGAGGTCGACTGGGCGCTGGTGGACGAGGCCTTCCGCGCCAAGCTCGGCATTCCCGTACGCATCGGCACCGCTGCCGCGCCGGCGACCGCGCCGGCCGCGACGGCCGACGTGAAGTATCCGAAGCGGTAGGCGCCAAAGAAAAAGGCCGCAGCTTTCGCTGCGGCCTTCTTGCATCAGATCGAGATGACGTCGTCGTTGACGTCAGCCGGCCTTACTTGGCCTGGCTGCGCTTGAACATCCGGTCGATCTTCTCGTTGGTGGCGTCGCAGCAGGCCTGGCTCTGGTTGGCCGCGTTCAGGGCCTGGTTGGCCGTGCTCTGGGCGCCGGAAGCCTTCTGGGCAGCCTCGGACGAGGCGGCGCTGGCGGCATCGGCGGCGGACTTGGCGGCCGCGACATCCTTCGCCAGCTGGTCGACCTTGGCGGCCAGGGCCTCGTGGTCCTTCTGCAGGGTGCCGGTGCAGCCGGCCGCCATCATCACAGCCAGGGCGGCGACGCCAGCCTTAATTGCGAGCTTTGTGTTCATCACAAGTCCTCAATGATTGGTTTTTACGAACTCGAAAATGCGGCGGATACCGCGCCCGAAATGCAGGAGCAGGCCATGAAATGGGCCCCGTCCCGAAGCGGGCGTAATGATGAACGAATCCAGCGGGCTTCGCAAATTCGCGTCTGCGCATCACGGGTCGATGAAGCGATGCGGTGATTGGCTGGAGATGTCCGGCGAAATCGCGTCACGGCTCTGCATCGGACGATGAGATCTCGTCGCCACCGGAGTATGCGACATCGATCGGCATGGCTGATGCCGGTCACCGGCTCCCGGTTTTGCCTCCCGGGCTTGCATGCCGGACGTAACTGTATAAGATCACAGTATTGGATTTATTTACAGGAGCGGAAGATGGCGGAACTCACCCCCCGGCAGTCCGAGATTCTCTCGTTCATTCAGTCATTTATCGAAGATACCGGCATGCCGCCGACACGGGCAGAGATCGCCCGTGCGCTCGGTTTCCGCTCCGCCAACGCGGCCGAGGAGCACCTGCGGGCCCTGCAGCGCAAGGGTGCGATCGAGCTGCGGCCGGGCGCATCGCGCGGCATCCAGCTGCGTGGCGCGCTGCGCGAGCCGGACTCGCTGCCGCTGGTGGGACGTGTCGCTGCGGGCCTGCCGATCCTCGCCCAGGAGAACATCGAGCAGCGCTATCGCATCGACGGCACGCTGTTCAATCCCCGGCCGCACTACCTGTTGCGCGTGCAGGGCATGAGCATGAAGGGTGCCGGGATACTCGACGGCGACCTCGTGGCCGTGTGCCGCACGCCCGAGGTGCGCAATGGCCAGGTCGTGGTGGCGCGCCTCGAGGAGGAAGTCACCGTCAAGCGTTACCGCCAGGAAGGCCCCGTTGCCTGGCTGTTGCCCGAGAACCCGGACTTCGAGCCCATCCGGGTCGACCTTCAGGAAGACTCGATGGTGATCGAGGGCGTGGTCGTCGGCGTGTTGCGCAACCAGCTGTCGTGAGCCGGTACGGTGGGCGGGAGTTGCAATGCCGATACGCGAGGAGATCGAGCAGCTGTTGCGCGACCCGCGCATCTGGCAGGCGCGGAGCGGGGCCGCACCGGTGCGCGCCGCGGTGGCGACGGGCTGGCCGCCGCTCGATCGGGTCCTCGGTGGCGGCTGGCCGAGCGGCCAGCTGACCGAGTTGCTGGCCGATGGCTGCGGGGCCGGCGAGACCCGGCTGCTGTTGCCGGCGCTCGCACGCCTGCTCCGCCCGGCGGCACCCGCTGCCGCGGCGTCGGGCGGCTGGGGTGTGCTGGTGGCGCCGCCCCACGTGCCCTATGCCCCGGCGTGGCGTAGTGCCGGCGTGGATCTCGCGCGGCTGCTCGTCGTGCATGCCCGTCGCGACCTCGACGTGCTCTGGGCGATGGAGCAGGCGCTGCGTTCACAGACCTGCGCAGCAGCCGTCGGCTGGTCGCAGGCGGCCAGCTACGGCGCATTGCGCCGGCTGCAACTCGCCGCCGAGGAGAGCGGAGCCTGGGTGGTGCTGTTCCGCCCGGCATGCGAGCGGGTGCGCCGTTCACCGGCATCGCTGCGCATCGAACTCGTCCGTCACCCGCATGACGAGCGGCTCGGCCTGCACGTCATGCGGCGCCGGGGCGGGGCGGCGGTGACGACCAGCGTGGATGTCGGCGCACCGGCGTGAAGTCCCGTGTCATCGGTCCCGGACAACCTGCTGCTGCCTTTCGGCGATGCACCGCCACCGGCGCCCTTGCCGGTCGCACCGGCCGCAGACGGCGTACAGGCGGCGGAGATCCGTCGCCTGTGGCTGTGCCTGCACCTGCCCGAGTTGCCGCTGGAGGTGATGGCTGGCGGTGCCGGCCGTACGCCCCGCGTCGTCGTCGACCCGGCACGGCAGCGGCCGGTCGTCGCTTTCTGCAACGCGGTGGCTGTGCGCCAGGGCGTGCAGCCGGGCATGAGCGTCAACGCCGCGCTGGCACTGTCTCCCGGCCTCGAGCTGCACACGCGCGAACCGGCGCTCGAGCAGGCCGCGCTCGAACGGCTGGCCTCCGGGGCGCTGCGCTTCACGCCGCAACTCGTGCTGGAAGCCGATGCGCTGCTGCTCGAGATCGCCGCCAGCCTGCCACTGTTCGGCGGCGCAGCGGCCCTGCGGACAGCGGCTGTCGCCGAGGTCGAGGCGCAGGGGCATCGGGTGCTCGCCGCGGTGGCGCCGACCGCGCGGGCCGCGCTGTGGCTCGCACGCCTGCACCACGCAGTGCTGCTCACCGGTCCGGCGCATCTGCCTGGTGTGCTGGGGCGCCTGCCGGTCGCCGGCCTCGGCTGGCCGGCGGAGGTGCAGCAGGCCCTGCGCCGCCTCGGCGTGACGCGTCTCGGCGAGTGCATGCGTCTGCCCCGTGACGGGCTGGCCCGGCGCATCGGCAGCGCCTGCCTGCAGGAACTCGACGAGGCGCTCGGCCGCGCACCCGAGTCGCGTCCGGCATGGCGGCAGCCGTCACACTGGCAGGAGACGCTGGAGCTGCCGGTGGAAACGCACGACACCGGCCTGGTGCTCGTGGCGCTGCGCCGGTTGCTCGACCGCCTCGTCGCCTGGCTGCGGGTGCGGCAGGCGGCCGTCACGGCGCTCCGGCTCGGGCTGCAGCACCGCAGCTCGCCGGCCACCCGGCTGCGCATCGGCCTGCTGCAGCCGGGCACCGACGCCGCCCATCTCGCCGGGCTGGCCGCCATTCACCTGGCTGCGATCCGCCTGCCTGCGCCGGTGAGCGCCGTCGCGCTCGAGGCCGAGGAAACGGTGGCTGCCACGGCGGCAGCAGCGGCACTGCCGGGCCTCGGGTACGACCGCGGCGAGCGCATCGCCGGCCTCGTCGAGCGCCTGCGGCTGCGGCTCGGCCTGCACGCGGTGCACGGCGTGTGGCCGGCGCCGGGGCACCGCCCGGAGCACGCCTGGCGGGTGCTGCCGGTTCCGCCGCCCGGGCGGCAGGCGGCGGGCGAAGCGCCGGCGCGTGCCTCGCGCCCCTTGTGGCTGCTGGCACAGCCGGCCGCGCTCGACGTGCGCGCCGGCACGCCGCTGCTCGGCGGGCCGCTCGCGCTGGAGCGCGGCCCCGAGCGCATCGAGACGGGCTGGTGGGATGGCGACGACGTGCGCCGCGACTACTACGTGGCCCGCGATCGCCGGGGCGTGCGTGCCTGGGTCTTCAGGGACTGCCGTTCGGGCGGCTGGTACCTGCATGGCCTGTTCGGCTGAGTGGCGGCACCGCTGCACGCAGGCCCTCGTTGCGACGGGACACAGGCCGTGGTTGCACCGCCTTACGCCGAGCTGCACTGCCTCAGCAATTTCAGCTTCCTGCGCGGTGCCTCGCACCCCGCCGAACTGGTACAGCGCGCGCACGCACTCGGCTACGCCGCGCTTGCCCTCACCGACGAGTGCTCGGTGTCGGGCGTGGTGCGGGCGCATGTCGCCGCCCGCGAGTGTGGCCTGAAGCTCATCGTCGGCGCGGAGTTCCGCCTGCGCGACGGCCTGCACCTGGTGCTGCTCGCCAGGCACCGCGAAGGCTACGGCGCACTGTGCGAACTCATCACCCGCGCCCGGCGCGCCGCTCCCAAGGGCAGCTACCGGCTGGAGCGCACCGACTTCACGCAGGGGCTCGATGGCTGCCTCGCCATCTGGCTTCCCGCGGGCGCCGGTGCCAGCGCCGCGGATGCCGCCTGGGTGCGCGCACGGTTCCCGGATCGCGCCTGGCTCGGCGTCACCCTGCTCGCCGGCGGCGACGATGCCGCCGAACTCGCGAGACAACTCGCGCTCGCCGCCGCCACGAGCCTGCCCGCGGTGGCGGTGGGCGGCGTGCACATGCATGTGCGTGGCCGGCGTGCGCTGCAGGACACGCTTACCGCGATCCGCCTGCGCACCACGCTGGCCGGGGCCGGCGACCGGCTCCACGCCAATGGCGAGCGCCACCTGCGCCGCCGCGAGGCGCTGGCGCGGCTGTATCCGCCGCAGCTGTTGCAGGAAACACTCGCCGTGGCGGGGCGAGTGCAGTTCAGCCTGGAGGAACTGCGCTACGAGTACCCGCGCGAGGTCGTCCCCGATGGCCACACGGCCACGAGCTACCTGCGCCTGCTGACGGAGCAGGGGCTGTGCCGCCGCTGGCCGCAGGGTGCGCCCGGGCGGGTGCGCCAGCAGGTCGAGCACGAACTCGCGCTCATCGCCGAGCTGCGCTACGAACCGTTCTTCCTCACCGTGCACGACATCGTGCGCCAAGCCCTCGAGCGCGGCATCCTCTTCCAGGGACGCGGCTCGGCGGCCAACTCGGCCGTGTGCTTCTGCCTCGGCATCACCGAGGTCGATCCGGCGCGCCTGTCGCTGCTGGTGGAGCGGGTCATCTCGCGTGAGCGCAACGAGCCGCCCGACATCGACGTCGACTTCGAGCACGAGCGGCGCGAGGAAGTCATCCAGTATCTCTACGCCCGCTACGGCCGCGAGCGCGCGGCGCTGACGGCGGTGGTGGTGAGCTACTGCCCGCGCAGCGCGCTGCGCGATGTCGGCCGGGCGCTCGGCCTGTCGGGCCTGCAGCTCGGCCGGCTCGCCGGCGCCATGCAGTGGTGGGATGGCCGGCGCATTGCCGACGAGCGCCTCGTCGAGGCCGGGCTCGATCCGGCGAGCCCGGTGGTGCGCCGCCTGGTGCTGCTCGCCCGCGAGCTGATCGGCTTCCCGCGCCACCTCTCCCAGCACGTCGGCGGCTTCGTGATCTCGGCCGGGCCGCTGGCACAGCTGGTGCCGGTGGAGAACGCCGCCATGGCGGGGCGCACCGTGATCCAGTGGGACAAGGACGATCTCGACGATCTCGGCATCATCAAGGTCGACGTGCTCGGCCTCGGCATGCTCTCGGC
>JADZBS010000045.1 GCA_020851975.1 Gammaproteobacteria bacterium
CGTAGGAGCGACGCCAGTCGCGACCGATTTCCGCGCGACGCCCGATAAGCACCCGTAGGAGCGACGCCAGTCGCGACCGATTCCCGCGCCACGCCCGATAAGCACCCGTAGGAGCGACGCCAGTCGCGACCGATTCCCGCGCGACGCCCGATAAGCACCCGTAGGAGCGACGCCAGTCGCGACCGATTCCCGCGCCACGCCCGATAAGCACCCGTAGGAGCGACGCCAGTCGCGACCGATTTCCATGCGTTGGCCCGCGCGGTCAACCGCCAAACCGATAACGCACCGACGCGCGCGACCGCAGGCCGGGCGCGGGGAAGCCGATCGCTTCCTCGTAGTCGGCATCGAACAGGTTGTCGATGGCGAACGTGACCCGCAGCCGTGGCGTCGCCTGCCAGCCGAGGGCGAGGTCGACGCGATGATAGGCGTCCAGCGCAAGGGTGCCGGTCGGCAGGGCGTGGTCGAGCGTCTCGCCGACCCAGAGCCAGTCGAGATCGAGCTGCCAGGCGGCCTGCGGTGTCCAGCGCAGCCCGGCGCCGGCACGCCAGTCCGGCCGCTGCAGCAACTGGCGCTCCTCGCCGACGACGTCGAGGTCCACATGGGTGGCGTGTCCGCGCAGCGCGAGTGTCGGGCCCGGCGTCCACGCCGCGGCGAGTTCGACGCCGCGCGAGGTGACCCGATCGCGGTTGACGTTACGAAAGCTCTGCTCATCGAAGTCGATGAAGTCCTCGTAATCGACCGCGAACACCGTCATGGCGAGGTCGAGCGAGCCGCCGAGGCGCTGCCCGATGCCGAGCTCCACGCTCTCGCTCTGTTCGGGCCGCAGTTGCGGGTTGCCGACCAACGGGCTGCCGAGGGCGAAGAAGCTCGGCAGCCGGAACCCCGTGCCCCAGTTCGCGTGCAGGCGGGTGGCGCCGCCGGCTAACGCGAAAACGGCCCCGACTCGCCCCGTGGTCTCGGCGCTCGCACCCTGCGGCTCGTCGCGGCGCAGGCTCGCCTGCAGCCAGAGCCCGTCGGTGGCCTGCACGCGGCCTTCGGCGAAGACGCCGGTGGTATTGCGGTCGAGGCTGAAGTCGTTCGCCAGGCGCAGATCCGGGGCGAAGTCGACGTAGCCCGCGGACTCGCCCGACTCGCGCTGGAAGTCGACGCCGGCGGTCGCACTCCAGCGCCCGCCACCGTCACTGGTGAGACGCAAGGCGGCCTTGCTGCGCTCGAGATCGTTGCGGGCGCCGTTGGGTGGCACGCGATCGCCGGGCGCGATGCCGGGCGAGTCGTAGCGGTCGCGGCGCTCGTAGCGCGAGAGCGTGCCCTGCACGGCGAGTTGCGGCGCCAACGTCCAGTCGAAGTCACCGCCGAGGCCGAGCTCGTGAGCCTCGCCGGTATCGAGTCCGCGCCACTGCGCATGCTGCGGGCCACCGCTCTCCTCGGGAAAGGAGCTGCGCTCGGTGCCGGCATAGCGCGCCACGGCGCCGACCTCGAGCCCGTCGGCCGGAGCAAGCCGCAGGCGACCCAGGACGGTGTCGGCCTCGTAATGGCTGCCGGGCACGGCTTCGCCATCGTCGCGTCGCGAGAACGCGAGCGCATACCCGCCGGTGCCGAGGGCTCCGGCAACGGCGAGGCTGCCGCGCGCGAGTTCTTCGCTGCCGGCTTCCGCCTCGACCGTGGCAACGGGTTCGCCGCCGCCGGTGCGGCCGACGACGTTCACCACGCCGGCGAGCGCGTCGGCGCCGTAGATCGAGGACTGCGGTCCGCGCACGATCTCCACGCGCTCGACATCGGCGAGACCGATCGCCGCCAGGTCGAAGGAACCGCCGCGCGTGTTGGTCGGGTCATTGACCTCGATGCCGTCGATGAGGAAAAGCGTGTAGTTGGGTTCCGCGCCGCGCAGGAAGAGCTGTGTCACGCCGCCGGCGCCGGGCTGCACCACGTGGATGCCGGGCACGGCGCGCAGCAGGTCGACGAAGCCGGCATCGGCGCGCGCCTCGATGTCATCGCGGCCGATGACGGTCAGCGCACCGGGCAGATCGCCGGGTGCAACCGCAAGCCGGGTGCCGGTGACGACGAGCTCATCGACCGCGCAGGCCCCGGAGGAAAAAAACACCAGGCTGGCGAGCGCCCAGCCCGACGGTGCGGCGCGGCGCACGGCGGTCAGCGCGGCGCGGGTTTCGCGGCTGCCTGGGCCATCGCGGCCCAGTGATCGGCGTGGGTCCAGGTGCGAACGAAGTGTTCTTCTTCCTGCGGCGCGAGCGCGACGTGCGCGCGCCGGCGCTCGGCGCTGGTGGTGGCCTTGAAGCCGGCGAGCACGGCGCGGCTGCGCGCGAGGTAGGGTTCCAGGAACGTGGCAAGGCAGGCATCGAGCGGCTGGCCCGGCGCGCACACCCAGTCGACCAGTCCCAGGTCGAGTGCCCGTGCCGCCTCGAGCCGTGCGGAGGTGGCGAGGATGCGCAGGGCACGGCGGTCGCCGACGGTCAGGGCGAGGTCGATGCTGCCACCCCAGGCGGTGGTGACGGCGAGCTGGGCCTGCAGGAAGCCGATCTCGGCGTGCGGAGCCGCCACACGCAGGTCGCAGGCGACGGCGAGTTCAGCGCCACCACCGAAGGCGTGGCCGTTGAGCGCGGCGATCACCGGCACCGGGAAGGCGCGCACCTGGTCGAGCGCCGCGCGGCCGCGCCGGCTCATGGCGCGCGTCCCTGCCTCGTCGCGCACCGCATCGAGTTCCTGCAGATCGCCACCGGCAGCGAAACAGCGGTCGCCGGCACCGGTCAGCACGGCGCACTTGATGCCGGCATCGCCCGCGTGGGCCGCCATCGCGGCACCGATCTCGTCGAGCAGGGCGAGGCTCAGCGCATTGCGCTTTTCCGGCCGGTTGATGGTCAGGTTCAGGACGGCGCCATGGCGTTCGACGAGCAGGGAGTCGGTCATCGCGGGGTTCCTCAGAAATAAAGGCGCATGATGCACTCGGCCACGCAGGCCGGGCGTGACTGGCCTTCGACCTCGACGGTGTATTCCTCGACGAGTTCGATGCTGTTCTTCGTCTCCTGCGCCTCCATGATCCGGCAGCGTGCGCGGATGCGGCTGCCAGACGGCACCGCGCCGGGGAAGCGCAGCTTGTTGATCCCGTAGTTGATGATGCTGCGCACGCCCGGGAACAGCGGCCGGGATTCGTCGACCAGGCCACGCAGGTACGGGTACAGCGACAGCGTGAAGTAGCCGTGGGCGATCGTGCCGCGGTACGCCGATTCGGTCGCCGCCCGCTTCGGGTCGACGTGGATCCACTGCTGGTCGCGCGTGGCCCGGGCAAAGTCGTCGATCATCGCCTGGGTGACGGTCAGCCACTCGCTGACGTGCACCTCGCTGCCGCGCCTGCTCTGCAGGTCCGCCAGGGTTTCGGCCAGTGCCATGGATCGTCCTCAGCCGTCGGATGGGGCAGCGGATGCTAACAGAAGGCTGTGACGCGGCGAAACGATGCCGGCCATTGAACCCGGGGCGCCCCGGACGCGTCGAAAGCGGCGGGGATGGGCCACCGGGGCCGCACCAGAGCGGGATGGGACCTTCCGATGCAGGGCTATAATCGCGCGATGCACGCCGCCGAGCCGCACGTTTCGAAATTCTCTCAACCTGCCGGCCTGGCACTCGCGGTCGCGATCGCTACGGCACTGGCAGGCTGCAGCAACACCAGCATGAGTTCCGGCGGGTCGAGCGGCCCGTCCGTCAGCATCCCGGGCGGCAGTTCGGGCTCCTCCGGTGGGGGCAGCCCGGGTGGTTCGTCCGGCGGGTCGAGCGGTGGTGGCTCCACCGGCGGCGGCTCGTCCGGCGGCCTGGGTGGGATGCCGGGGATGTCCGGCGTTGGCATGGGTGGCGGGATGCCCGGAGGCATGCCCGGGGCGGGTTTGCCCGGCAGCGGCCTTCCGGGCGGAGCACCAGGCGGCCTGCCGGGGGCCGGGGGTGAACCGGGCGGTACGGGAGACGAGGCAGGAGAGGGTGCCGGTGAAACGGCGGGCAAGGCCGGCACGGAGGCAGGCGGTGGTGCCGCCTCGTCGTCGGCAGGTTCGGCGGGCGCCGGCACGGATCCCTACGGTGGCTTGCCGAGCGCCACGGGCGGGGTGGTCGGCGGGGCTGGTGGTGCGGGAGATCCGGAAGGCAGCTTCGACAAGTCGCTCGGCGACTTCGACGGCGAGATCGCGCGCGAGCGCGAAGTGATTGCAGCCGCCGGCAAGGGCTCCGGTCGCGGGGCCGAGACGCGCGAGGCGGGCGATGCCGGCGCCGTGCGCTCGGCAGGCGAGCGCGGGAGCGCCACCCGCGGCGGCGACGGCAGCCCGGGTGCCAGTGCTGGCGCCATGGGCGGGTCCGGCGGCGAAGCGGCAGGCACGCCGGCCGCTGACGGCAGTGGTGGTGCGGGTGGCGAACCGGGCGCTGGTCCAGGGGCGCCGTCGGGTGAGGCAGGAACCGGCACGGGTGGCACGAGCGCTGCGCAAAGCGGTGGCGCGGCACCGGACATCCCCGCGGACATTCCCGCCGACGGCACCGGCGAGGACCAGGTCGCCAAGCAGCTGCGCGAAGCGGCACTGGCCGAGAAGGATCCGGTGGTCCGCGAGGCGCTCTGGGAGCAATACCGGCGGCACACGGGGATCCGCCAATGAGGCGTGCGGTTGTCGCGCGCGCCGGCTTCGCCGTGGCGCTGCTCGGCGCGATCCTCGCCGCGGGCGGGTGTGCGACATCGCGCAGCGTAGAGTACGAGCACGTCGAGCTGGTGCGCACCGAGCAGGAGGTTCCGGCGGCCGAGCTGCTCGACGTCGGCATCGTGCTGTTCGATCCGGGCCTGCCGGAGGGCGAGCCCGACCCGAAGAGTCTGGTGTTTCCTGAAGTGCGTCGCGCCGAGTCGCGCTACATGCCCTATCACCTGAAGACCACGCTGGAGACGAGCGGGCAGTGGGGCTCGGTGTGGGTGCTGCCGGAGAAGACCGATTCGGTGGACGTGCTTGTCTGGGCGCGCATCGACCGGTCCGACGGACTCGACGTGGCGCTGCGCGTCGGTGCCTGGGACGCGACCGGACGCGAGTGGTTGAACAAGACCTATCAGGCGCGCGTGCCCGAGAAGGCCTACTCGAAGTACCGCGACCAGGCGCAGGACCCTTACCAGACGCTCTACAACGAGATCGCCAACGACCTGCTCGAGGCGCGCCGGAAGGTTCCGGCGAAGGAGCTGCAGGCCATCCGTGACGTGGCCGAGCTGCGGTTTGCCGCTGATCTCGCGCCGGCGGCCTTCAACGGTTACCTGGCGCAGGACCGGAAGAACCAGTACCGCATCGAGCGGCTGCCCGCCGCCGATGACCCGATGCTCGCGCGCATGCGCGCCGTGCGCGAACGCGAGTACGCCGTGGTCGACACGATCAACGAGTACTACGCCGGGCTCTACTACGACCTCGACAAGCCCTACGAGGACTGGCGGCGCGTCTCGCGCGAGGAAACGCTCAAGTACAAGGACCTGCAGCGCTCCGCGATGGTACGTTATCTCCTGGGCGGCGCAGCGATCCTCGCTGCCGTGATGTACGAGGGGAGCGGCGGCGACAACTCCGCCATCACCATGATCGGCGTGATGGGCGGCATCGAGGGCATCAAGGCTGGTCTTGGCAAGTCGGCCGAGGCGGGCATCGCGCGCGAAGGCCTCAATGAGCAGGGCAAATCGATGTCCGCGGAGGCCGAGCCACTCCTGGTCGAGGTCGAGGGCCAGACGAAGCGGCTCACCGGCACCGCCGAGGAGAAGTTCCGCGAATGGCGGCGCCTGCTCAAGGAGATCTACGAGAAGGAGACTGGCCTGCCGCCGCCTCCGGATGCCGCCGCGGCGGCCACGGGCTGATACCGCGCGCGCATGGAGCCGTGGGCGGCGGGACAGGTCCTGGCCGGGCGTTTCCGGCTGATCCGCCGCCTCGGTGCCGGTGGGGCCGGCGAAGTGTGGCTCGCCGAGGCGCTCGCCGACGGTCGCGAGGTGGCGCTGAAGCTCGCTGTCGGCGGCGCCGATGTGGCGCGCCTGCGCGAGGAGTTCGCTGCCGCCAGCCGGCTCGTGCACCCGGGCATCGTGCGGGTCGAGGAGCTGGTCGACACCTCTCCGGTGTTCCTGGTGCTGCAGTTCGTTCCAGGCGCCACCAGCATCGGCACCCTGCGCGGCGCATCGTGGCGTGACATTCTCGCCGTGCTCCTCGGCGTGGCCGAGGCGCTCGAGTATGCGCACCGTCAGGGCGTCGTGCACCGTGACCTGAAGGCGAGCAACGTGCTGCGCACGGCCGATGGCCGCTGCCTCGTCACCGACTTCGGCACGGCGATGGCTGCCGGTGGCGGCTCGTTGCCGGGCATGAGCCCGCAGCAGCTCGACGGTGCGCCACCCGCCGTCGCCGACGATGTCTACGCCTTCGGTGCGCTGCTCTACGACCTGCTCACGGGCCAGCCGCTGTTCCATCCCGATGTCAGCGCCGCGCGCATCCGCGACGAGGTGCCGGCGCTGCCGGTCGCTGATCTCGGCGGCTCGCCGCTGCCCGAGCCGCTGCGACGATGGCTCGCGGTGCTGCTCGCCAAGTTGCCTGCCGCCCGTCCGCCCGGCATGGCCGCGGTGCGTGCCGGCATCGAGGAAATCCTGCGCGATGGACCAACGGTGGCAGATCCGGACCTGATCCGGCCACTCGATCGCGCCCGGGTGGCGAACGAGGCAGCGGCGCTGCCGCGGTTGCGGCGCGAGCGGCACGGCCTGCCGGGTGGCGTGGTTGCCGCCGCCCTCGGAGCGCTCGTTCTCGTTGCGCTCGCCGTGGTGTTCTATCTGCCGCGCTGGGTCGAGGAGCGCGGGCCTGTCGTGCGTATCGCGCCGGCGCCGGGCGCGTCCCCGCCGCCGGTTGCGGCTGCTCCCGAGACGCCCGCTGCTCCGGTCGTGCCGCAGGCCGCGCTCGACGAAGCGCTCGGCGAATTCCTGCGCGCGGACGAAGCGGCCCGTGCCGTCCATGCCGAACGCTGGGCCGGACCCGACTGGACGCGGCTGCGCGAGGTGGCGGCAGCAGCCGACACCGCCTACCGCCAGCGCGATGCCGCCGCCGCGCTGACGGGTTATCGCGAGGCTGCCCGGCTTGCCCGCGCGCTCGAGTCGCGCGCACCCGCCGTGCGCGACGAGGCCCTGCAGGCGGGCGCCGCGGCGCTCGCTGCCGGTGATCAGCCGGGCGCCATCGCCCAGTACGAGCGCGCCCTCGCCGTGTCGAGCGATCATGCCGGGGCGGCCCGCGGCCTGGAGCGGGCCCGACAGCTCGACCGGTTGCTCGCGCTCATGGCCGAAGCCGGTGCCGCCGAAGCAGCGGGCGATCGCACGGCCGCCCTCGTGCTGTACCGGAAGGCCGCGACGCTGGATCCGGCCTGGCCGGCGGCGAGCGAGGCAGTGGCGCGTCTCGGTGCGGCCGCCGCCCGCGACACCTATGAGACGGCCATGGCGCGCGGTCTTGCCGCGCAGACGGCCGGTGACCTCGCTGGCGCACGAGCGGCATTCGCTGCCGCGCTCGCGGCCCGGCCGGGCGACGAGGCGGCGATGACAGCGGCGGCGCAGGTGCAGACCGAGCAGCGGCTTGCCGGCCTCGCTTCGAAGCTGGCCCAGGCGCGTGCCCTGGAACAGGCCGAGCGCTGGGCGGAGGCGCTCGCGCAGTACGAGTCCGTGCTCGCCGAGGATGCCGGTCTCGCCGACGCCCAGGCCGGGCGTGAACGCGCCCGTGCGCGCGCCGACCTCGACCAGCGGCTGCGCCGGGAACTCGGCAACGCGGACCGTTTCAACGACGACGCCGTTCTCGCCGGCGCCCGCGGCGTGCTGGCAGCAGCCCGCGCCGTGCCTGATCCGGGTCCGGTGCTCGTCCGGCAGGCTGCCGAACTCGACGCCCTGCTTGCGGCAGCCGTGGTGCCGGTGACGGTCGCCTTCGAGTCCGATGGCCTGACGCAGGTGACGCTCTTCAAGGTCAGCCGCCTCGGCGCCTTCACCAGCCGCACGTTGTCGCTGCGGCCCGGTGCGTATACTGCCGTCGGCAGCCGCCCCGGCTATCGTGACGTGCGCCGCGCCTTCCGCGTGGTGCCCGGTGGCATCGCTCCGGTGGTGGTGCGCTGCGAGGAGCCCATTTGACGCGACCGTTGCTCATCGGCACGCCGGCCGGCGTGCGCACGGTGGCTGCCGGCGAGCTGCCGATCCGCATCGGCACCGGCGCGGCGGCCGATATCCGCGTCCCCGGTCCCGTCAGCGACGCCACTGTCGGCCTGATCAGCAGCCTCGACGATCGGCCGTTCCTGCAGGCGACCGGCGGGAGCGGGGGCTTCCCGCTCATGGTCAATGGGGACCCGGTTATCGCCACCCGCTGGCTCGGCGACGGTGACGTGGTGACGGTCGGTGCCCTGCGCATCGAGTGCCACTTCGATGGTGCGACCTTGCGCCTGTCCGTGGCCTACACCGATACCGAGTACGCCACCCTGCCGCCGGTGGGCCTGCCCGCGGGCGAGCCAGCGCCGATCGCCGCCGTGCGCACGCCGCGCGCGGCCGTGCCAGCGGCGCGCCGCTGGTCCGGGCTTGTGTACGCGGCGCTCGCTGCGCTCGCGATGGCGGCGCTCTGGCTGTTCACCGCGCGCGTGGTGCACGTCGAGGTGCTGCCGGCCGATGCCGACGCCGAGGTCGGGGTGGACGGCCGCTGGCCGGTGGTCGAACTCGGCGGCAGCTTCCTCCTGCGGCCCGGCAGTTACACCGTGCGCGTGTCGGCATCCGGCTTCGAACCGGCGGCGTCCTCGATCGAGGTCGGGGCGCAGTCCGGGGAGCGGCTGCGTGTCGAACTCGTGCCGCTGCCCGGCCGCCTGCGCCTCGTGGCGCCCGCGGGCCTGCCGCTGACGGTCACCGCCGATGGCAGTGCGGTCGCGCCGTCGGCGGACGGCACCTTCCGCCTCGCCGCCGGCGAGCGCGCGTTCGAGATCCGCGCCCCGCGTCACCTGCCGCTCGTCACGCGCGTGGTCATCGAGGGCCGCGACCGGCTGCAGGAGTGGCCGGTCTCGCTGACGCCGAACTGGGCTGATGTCACCGTCGCGAGCGAACCGCCCGGCGCCACGATCCGCGTCGGCGAAGAGACGCTCGGCACCACGCCTGCGACCGTGCCGGTCGACGCCGGGACGTCCGAACTCGTGCTGGCGCTCGACGGTTACCGGACCTGGCGCCAGGCCCTCACGGTGAAAGCGGGCGAACGGCGCGAGCTGGGGCCGATCCGGCTGCAGGCTGTCGACGGCCTGCTGCGCGTAACCACCACGCCTGCCGGCGCGGCCGTCACGGTCGACGGCCGCTTTCGCGGTACCGCCCCGCTCGAAGTCGAGATCGCGTCGGGTCGTGCCCATGCCGTGGGCATCACGCGGCCAGGCTTCGAGGCGATCGAACGCCAGGTCACGGTCGAGCGTCGCGGGACGGCCGCGCTCGCCGTCACGCTCGCCCCGCGCCTCGGCGTGGTGCGCATCGAGGCACAGCCGGCGGATGCTGAACTCTGGGTCAACGGCGTCCGGCAGGATCCGGCGAACCGGGAACTGACCTTGCCCGCGGTCACGCAGCAGATCGAATTGCGCAAGGCCGGCCTCGTGACCTACCGGACCGAGGTGACACCACGGCCCGGCCTGCCGCAGGTAGTACGCGCCCGGCTGCTTACGCCGCAGGAGGCGGCACTTGCCGCCGTGCCGAAGACGCTCACCACCGCGCAGGGTGCCACGCTGCGCCTGGTCGGGCCCGGGCGCTTCGAGATGGGTGCGCCGCGGCGCGAGCAGGGGCGGCGCCCGACCGAGAGCCAGCACCCGGTACGCCTCACGCGCAGCTTCTACATCGGCGTGCGAGAAGTGACCAACCGCGAGTTCCGCGAGTTCCGGTCGAGCCACACCTCGGGTGCCGAGAAGTATCAGGACCTCGCTGGCGGGAATCATCCGGCCGTCATGCTGGCCTGGGAGGATGCGGCTGCGTACTGCAACTGGCTCAGTGCGCGCGAAGGGCTGGCGCCGGCCTATGTCGCCGAGGGCGGTCGCCTGCGGCTCGCCGAGCCGCCGACGCGCGGTTACCGGCTGCCGACGGAAGCCGAATGGGAGTGGGCTGCCCGCTACAATGGCGGTGGCGGCGCGCGCCGTTACCCCTGGGGTGAGCAGATGCCGCCGGGGACGGGCGCCGGCAACTACGCTGACCGGTCGGCAAAGGGTATCGTGGCCAACGTGCTCACCGCCTACGACGACGGCTTCCCGGTGACCGCGCCGGTCGGTTCCTTCGCGCCGGGCCCGCTTGGCCTGTACGACATCGGCGGCAACGTTGCCGAATGGGTTAGCGACCTCTACACCGTGCCTGCGAGCGGGGTTGAAGCGGTCGACCCGACCGGACCTGCGACCGGCCAGTACCACGTGATCCGCGGCTCCGGCTGGCGCCACGCGAGCATCAGCGAATTGCGCCTGGCCTTCCGCGATTTCGGCGACCAGGGCCGGCTCGACGTCGGCCTGCGGCTCGCCCGCAGCGCCGAGTAGGGGTATCGCCGTGGAAGTCGCCAAGGTTGCCCTGGTGGTGATGGCCGGCCTCGGCTCGACCTGGGTCGCCCGCAGCGCCACCGATGCCTGGCTCGGCGCGCCGGCAGCGGGCGGCACGGCGACTGCGCTGGTCCAGGCCGCGGCGGAGCCCGCACCAGCGGGCAGCGGTGCAGCGCAACCCGAGGGCGCGCCACGCAGCCTGCCAGCGGTGCCGCAGATGACACCCGAGGAGGTGGCCGAGGAACTGCGCCGCGCCGAGGCCGAGATCGCCGGGGCGAAGTCCGGCGAGGAGCTGAAGGAATTCCGTCCCACCCGACCGCTGTCGGCCGACCTCGCCATCGCGCTGCCATCCGACATCTGACATCCGCCGAGAGAGTGGCCATGAACCAGACCTTTTCCCGCGAGTTCGTCTTCCAGTTGTTCGCGCTGATCATTGCGGTGATCCTCGTGCACGGCATCTACGTCACCATCGTGTGGCCCAATGCCGAGGCGGTGCTCGCCGAGCAGCGCGAGGGCATGAAGCAGGATCCGGACTATGTCGCCGAGCCCTCGATCTACGTCATCGTCAAGGACTACGAGCAGGAGTCCTGCTTCGTGCTGATGCTCTGGTGCCTGGCGATCATCGGCTACAAGGGCTGGAGCACGATCCGGGAGCGACGCCTGTTCGAGCTGGCGCTGGTGCCGATCGCAGAAGGCGTGCGCGTGCTGCCCGAGGACACGCGCGAGTACGCACGCCAGTTGCAGGGGCTTGCCGAGGTCGACCGCCTGATGCTGCTGCCGCGCACGCTCATGAACGCCCTGGTGCGCTTCGGCGCCACGCGCAGCGTGCAGGATGTGGCCGCCTCGACGCACCAGCTGGTGACCTCGGAAGCCGAACGCATGGAATCCGAGCTCTCGATGGTGCGCTACATCCTGTGGGCGATTCCGGCCATCGGCTTCATTGGCACGGTGCGCGGCATCGGGCTCGCGCTCGGCATGGCGCACCGCGCGGTGGAGGGCGATGTCAGCGGTGTCACCGAGAACCTCGGCACGGCGTTCAACTCGACGCTGATCGCGCTGCTGATCAGCATCCCGCTCATGTTCCTCGTCCACCAGTTGCAGCTCATGCAGGAACGCCTGGTGTTCGACGCCGAGACCTACACCGACGACCACCTGATCCGTCACCTGCACACGCACTGATCGGCGGCCTTCCGATGGCGAGCGTTGCGATCGACCTCGATGATGCCGGGCTGATGATCGCCCGCGACGGCGAGGTGATCGACGCCGGGCCCGGCTACGCCGCCCTGGTCGGCGGGCAGCTGTGCTTCGGTAGGGAGGCGGCCGCCGTAGCCACGCTCACGCCGCGGCTGGTGCAGCGCCGCCACTGGCTGGATCTGGCAGAGCGGCCATTGCCCGTGGCGCTCGGCGATTGCCACACCCCGGCCGACCTGGTGCAGCGCCACCTTCAGGCCGTGTGGGCACGCTGCGACGGCGCCGAGGGCGCCGTGCTCGTCACGATGCCTGGCTGGTCGACGGAACAGCTCGCGCTGCTGCTCGGTATCGCCCGCGACATCGGCATGCCGGTGGCGGCGCTGGTGGATGGCGCGGTCGCGGCAAGCCGCCGCCCCTGGCCCGGCCGCGCGCTCTGGCACCTGCACGTCGGCCTGCATGCGACGGCCCTGACGCGCATCGGCCAGGAAGGTGGGGCCGTGCGCGGCGAGCGCATCGACATCGAGCGGCTCGGCGTGGAGCGGCTCGAGCGTGGCTGCGCCGAGTTCCTCGCGCGGCGCTTCGTCGCCTGTGCGCGCTTCGACCCGCTGCACGATGCCACGAGCGAACAGGCGCTGCGCACGGCAATGGCGCCCTGGCTCGCGGCCGCGGCACGTGCCGAGCGCGTCGAGGCCGTGCTCGAGCGCGATGGCCAGCGCTTCCAGGCCTGGTTCGACGGCGCGGAGCTGCGCGCGCACGTGGCCGCGATCGCCGAGCCGCTGGTGCAGCGCCTGCGCCTGCTGCTGTCGCCGCGGGAACCCTCGGTACTGCAGGTGCAGGCGCGGCTCGCCGGGTTCCCGGGCCTGGTCGAGGCGCTGATGCGCCTGCCCGCCTGCAGCGTGGTGCTGCTCGAACCGGCGGCGGCGGCACGCGGTGCGCTGCGGGTGCTGCGTGCGGTCACCCCGGCCGACGGGCTGCGGCTGACGACGGCGCTTGCCTGGGACCAGCCGGCCGACGAGAACCTGCCGGCGCCGACGACAGCCGCCGGGCAGGCGCCGACCCACGTTGCCTGCGCGGGCCGGCTCTGGCGGCTCGGCGCCGAACCCTTCATCGTCGGCACCGACATCGGTGCGGCCAGCCACGGCCTGCAGCTCGACGCGGGCACGCAGGGGGTGTCACGCCGACACTGCTCGATCCAGATCGAGGGTGGCAATGCGGTGGTCCATGACCAGAGCCGCTTCGGCACGCGGCTGAACGGCCACCGCGTGCAGGGCTCGGCCGTGCTCCAGGCGGGCGATGTACTCGCTCTCGGCGAGCCGCCCCGCGAACTGCTCCTGCTGGCCGAGGTGGGCCGTGGCGCGTAGGAAGCGCAAGTTCGAGGTGTTCAGCCTCTCCTTCCTCGACTGCATGTGCTGCGGCTTCGGCGCCGTGGTGCTGCTGCTGGTCATCATCCATGCACAGGTCACGGTGCGCGCCGAACAGACGGCCGTGCAGTCGCAGAGCGAGACCAGCCGCATCGAGGAGGAGGTGCTGGAGGGGCGCAAGCACCTCGTGCGCCTGCGCAATAGCCTCGTGGAGGAGAGCGAACGCCAGGCCATCGTCACCGCCGAGGCGCAACGCATCGAGGCCATGCTCGAGCGCCTGCGCCGCGAGCTGGCGGCTGCCGGCGGCGACACCGTGGCGCGTCGCGAGAGCATCGAGAAGCTGCGGGCCGACATCCGCCAGCTCGAGGAGGCCAACCGCCGCCTCGCCGAGCGCGCCGCCGAGCCGAAGCCGGCGACCGGCGAGCGCATCCGCAGCTTCGTCGGCGACGGCAACCGCCAGTACCTGACCGGCATCCGCATGGGCGGCTCGCACGTGCTGATCCTGCTCGATGCTTCCGCGAGCATGCTCGGGCGCACCTACGTCAACGTGGTGCGCTTCCGCAGCATGCCGGACGAGCGCAAGCGGCGCGCGCCGAAGTGGCAGCAGGCGGTGCGCACGGTCGACTGGCTCACCACGCAGATCCGCCCCGGAACGCGTGTGCAGATCTATGCCTTCAACGAGCAGGCGCGCAGCGTCGTCGACGGCACCGACGGGCAATGGCTGACGGTGAAGGACGGCGCCACGCTCG
The DNA here is from genome assembly GCA_020851975.1 of Gammaproteobacteria bacterium. Taxonomy (GTDB): domain Bacteria; phylum Pseudomonadota; class Gammaproteobacteria; order Steroidobacterales; genus QUBU01. The sequence continues at coordinate 13,835 of JADZBS010000045.1, forward strand.
ACGCGGCGATGCGCAGCCTGCGCCGCGTCGTGCCGCAGAAGGGCACGAGCCTGGTGAACGCCTTCGCGGTCATCAAGGCGCTCGATCCACCGCCCGACAATGTCTTCCTGATCACCGACGGCCTGCCGACGCAGGGCGAGAAGGCCCCGTCCCAGGTCGAGGACGTGAAGCAGGAACGCCGCGTGAAGTACATGGTCGATGCGATCCGCGCCGTGCCGCGACGCCTGCCGGTCAACGTCATGCTGCTGCCGATGGACGGCGACCCGGCGGCGGCCGGCTACTTCTGGGAACTGGCGGTGGCGAGCGGCGGTTCGCTGCTGACGCCGTCGCGGGACTGGCCCTGATGGCGCGCCGGCGCGAGATCGAGGTCTTCAGCCTGTCCTTCCTGGACGCGATCTGCTGCGGCTTCGGCGCGGTGATCATGCTGCTGGTGCTGAACAAGGCGGGAGAGCCGGTGATCATCGAGCGGGCCAGGGTCGACCGGCAGGCGCTGGTCGCCGCGCTCGAGCGCGAACTCGCCGAGATCCGCGGCGAGACCACAATCATCGAGCGCGACATGACCAGTGTCGAGGTGGAACTGGCGGCAAGCCGGGAGCTGCTGGCCCGCCTCCAGGGCGACCTCAGCCGCATCCGCGGGCAGTTTGCCGCCAGCCGCGCCGAGGGGCTCGACGCCGAGCAGCGCGGCGAGCTGCTTGCCGCGCGCCAGAAGCTCAGCGAGGAAATGCGCCGGATGCTTGCCGACTACACGCCACCGCCCGAGGACAACCCGGTCGGCGGCATCCCGGTGGACAGCGAGTACATCATCTTCGTCATCGACACCTCCGGCAGCATGTTCCAGGGGCCCTGGCGGCTGGTGCTGCGCAAGATCACCGAGACGCTCAAGGTGTACCCGCGCGTGAAGGGCATCCAGGTGCTGAACGACGAGGGCAAGTACATGTTCGCGAGCTACGCCGGCAAGTGGATCCCGGATTCCCCCGGCACGCGCCAGCGCATCATCAGCACGCTGGCGAACTGGAACCCGTACAGCGATTCCAGCCCTGTGGAGGGCATCGCCGAGGCCATCAACACCTTCTACGAGCCCGGCAAGTCGTTGAGCATCTATGTCTTCGGCGACGACTTCCCGACCGGCCAGGTGGAAGCCGTCGCGCGCTACGTCGAGCGCATCAACAAGGCCGACGAACTCGGCAACCGGCTGGTGCGCATCCACGGCGTCGGTTTCCCGACCCAGATCGCCGGTGGCCGCATGGGCAACGCCGTGCGCTTCGCCAACCTGATGCGCGCGCTGTGCGAACGCAACGGCGGCACCTTCGTGGCGCTGGCGACCCTGAACTGAGGTACGACCCATGACCACCACCACCGATCTCACCCGCCGGCGCTGCAAGCCCTGCGAGGGCGGGGTGCCCGCCCTGTCGTCCGGGGCCGTCGCCGAGCTGTTGCGGGCGCTCGATCCGGCCTGGCAGCTCGCCGCCGACAGCCGCTCGATCGCCCGGTCCTTCGTCTTCCCCGACTTCGCGCGCACCATCGGCTTCGTCAACGCCGTGGCCTGGATTGCCGAGTCCGAGGGCCACCACCCCGACCTCGAGGTGGGCTACGGCCGCTGCCGGGTCGCGTGGTCGACGCATGCCGTCGGCGGGCTGACCGAGAACGACTTCATCTGCGCGGCCAAGGTCGACCGGCTGGGCAGCTGAGCCGGAGGCGGATCTGCAGGGCGTACTGGCTGCGCAGTGGCCGCCGGCCTTGGTAAGCTGTGCGTCCTCTCCGCAGCCGAAGGGATCACTCCCATGATGTCCATGCTCCGCGGTCTCACGTTCGCCGGGCTCGTCGCCGTTGCGGCCAGCGCCGGCGCTGCCGACCTGACACTCGACACGCCCCGCGACAACCTGCGTGTCATGCGCCAGATCCAGTGCTCGCTCAAGGACGGCGAGGTGGTTACCTGGTACTGGCGCGGCCACGCCTACAGCCGCGTGCCGGGCGAGCCCGACCGCCAGCTCTTCGCGGTCGAGGGCATGAACATCCGCCAGTGCGGGCCGCTCGGCACCGCCGACGACGGCAGCTTCAAGATGACCACGCGCGAGATCCTGCTCTACGAGGACCCGAAGACCGGTGCAGTGCTGCGCACCTGGACCAATCCCTGGACGGGCAAGGAGGTCAAGGTCGTGCACGTCGCCAACGACCCGGTGAACCAGCGCCTCGGTACCACGGACCGGGCCGGACGGCCGTTCCGGCTGCCGCTCACCATCGTCGGCAACCAGTGGTGGATGACCTCGACCGTGCCGCTCTTCTACCGCAATCCGCTCGCCGGCGACTACCAGGACTTCATCGGCGGCAAGTACCACGCCACCGAGATGTTCAACTTCTTCGGTGACGTCGACCAGATCGCCAACGCGCGCCGCACCTCGGTCGATGCGCGCGTCGGCTGGGTGCGCATGTCCGACTGGCTGCCGTGGATGGAGATGGGCGGCCGGGCCGGGCTCATCTATTTCAGCACCGCCGGGCGGCGCCTGGACCGCTTCGATGACATATCCGAAACGCTGAAGGCGGAGATCCGCAGCAACTATCCGGAATACACGGCACCGCCTCCGCTCGACGACGAACGGCCGAACGAGACGAGCTGGACGTACTTCCGCAAGGTCACCCCGGTCGCGCAATGAGCGCTGTCGCCAGGTCCACCGCCGGCCTGCCGGTGCGCAACCCGCGCACCGGCGAGGCCGACTACGTGATCCATCCGCCGGATGCGGCGGCGCTCGCCGCGCTCGCCGCCAGGCTGCGCGTCGCCCAGCCGGCCTGGGCCGCCGCCGGCGTGGCGCATCGCGCCGACGTGCTGCGCCGCTGGTGTGCCGCGATCGAGGCCGCGCCGCAGCCGCTGATCGCTGCGCTCGCGGCCGACACGGGCCGTTACGCGCTGGCGGTCAACGAACTGAACGTGCTGCGCGGGGCGGTGGAGGGCAACGCCGCCCTGGCCGCGAAGCTGCTCGCCCCGGCCGGGGAACGTGCCTCGGTGACGCCGGGCATCGGCATCGTGACCCAGCCCGTTCCCTATGCACTGGCCGGCATCATCAGCCCGTGGAACTTCCCCTTCCTGCTCTCGGTGCTCGACACCGTGCCGGCGCTGCTGGCCGGCTGTGCCGTGATCGTCAAGCCGAGCGAGGTCACGCCGCGCTTCATCCGCCCGCTGATGGCATCGATCGCGAGCGTGCCGGAACTCGCCGGGGTGCTCGCCTTCGTCGAGGGCGACGGGCGCACCGGGGCGGCGCTGATCGGCCAAGCGGACATCGTCTGCTTCACCGGCAGCGTTGCCACGGGGCGCAAGGTCGCGCTCGCCTGTGCCGAGCGCTTCATCCCGGCCTGCCTGGAACTCGGCGGCAAGGACCCGGCCATCGTGCTGGCTTCCGCCGATCCGGTGCGGGCCGCCGAGATCGTGCTGCGCGCCTCGGTGCAGGCCACAGGCCAGGCCTGCCAGTCGATCGAGCGCGTGTATGTCGACCGGCGCATCCACGACCGCTTCCTGGAAGCGCTGGTCGAGCGCGCCCGGCAGGTGACGCTGAACCATCCGGACATCCACCGCGGCCAGATCGGCCCGCTGATCTTCGCCAATCAGGCAGAAATCATCGCCGCCCAGCTCGACGATGCGCGCCGCGGCGGCGCCCAGGTGCTGACCGGCGGGCAGATCGAGCGTCATGGCGGCGGTGCCTGGCTGCGCCCCACCGTGGTCACCGGCGTCACGCCGGGCATGAAGCTCATGACGGAGGAGACCTTCGGCCCGGTCATTCCCGTGGTGCCTTTCAGCGACGTCGAGGAGGCGGTGACGCTCGCCAACGACTCGCTGTTCGGGCTCTCGGCAGCCGTGTTCGGCGAGGAGGCCGAGGCGCTCGCCGTGGCGGCGCGGCTCGAAGTCGGAGCGGTCAGCATCAACGACGGCGGGCTCACCACCGAGGCCTGGGACGCCGAGAAGAATTCCTTCAGGCTCTCCGGCATGGGACCCTCGCGCATGGGTCCCTCGGGATTGCTGCGTTTCACGCGCAAGCGCGCATTGCTCATCCGGCGAGGGCGCGCCAAGGATCTCGGCGACTTCGAGGAGGAGCGCGCGGCACCCCGCTGAGGCGCCGCGCTCAGCGCGGCGCCCGCCGGTCGTCGGCGAGCAGGGCCAGCAGTCCGCGCAGCAGTTCCTCCGGCGGCGGCGGGCAGCCGCCGATGACGATGTCGACCGGGATGACCCGCGACACCGCACCGACGCAGGCGTAGCTGCCCTCGAACACCCCGCAGCCGGCGGCACAGTCGCCCGTGGCGATCACCCACTTGGGCGCCGGCATGGCGTCCCAGGTACGCTCGAGTGCGACGCGCATGTTGGTCGTGACCGGACCGGTCACCAGCAGGACGTCGGCATGGCGGGGCGAGGCGACGAAGCGGATGCCGAAGCGTTCGACATCGTAGAAGGCGTTGCCGAGGGCGTGCAGCTCCAGCTCGCAGCCGTTGCACGAGCCGGCGTCGACGGCGCGGATGCACAGGCTGCGGCCGAGGCGTCGCGCGATCGCGCCGCGCAGGGCCTCGCCGACGTCTGCCGGCACCGGGGCCGGCTCGGTGAGCGGTCGTGAGAACAGGTTTTTCAGGAGCAGCCGTCGCATGGCCGTTACAGGTCGTGACCGGAATACGAGCAGTTGAACGATTTGTTGCAGAGCGGGAAGTCGGCAACGATGTTGCCTTCGATGGCCGCCTCGAGCAGCGGCCACTGGAACCACGACGGGTCGCGCAGGTGGCAGCGCTCGATCGCACCACCGGGCGCGAGGCGCACGTAGGCGAGGATGTCGCCACGGAAGCCCTCGACAAGGGCGCTGCCTTCCACCATCGCGGTGGGCGGTGCCACCGGCAGGCAGGCGATCGGACCGGCCGGCAGCGCCGTCAGCAGCGACTCGATGAGCCGCAGGCTCGCGTCGATCTCCGCCAGGCGCACGCGCACGCGGGCATCGACGTCACCTTCCGTGAACACGGTGACCAGAGGCACGTGCCGGTCATAGGGCGGGTAGGCGAGGTCGCGCCGCGCGTCGAAGTCGCGGCCCGAGGCGCGACCGATGCAGCCGCCGCAGCCGAACTGCGCGGCGAGCGTCGGCGGCAGCCGGCCGGTACCCACGGTGCGGTCCTGCAGCGAAGCGGTGTTGTCGTAGAGCTCGACGAGTTCCGGCAGCCGTGCATCAATGCGCCGGACGAGCGCCTGGACCGCATCGCGGGCCTTGTCGTCCAGATCGACGGCCACGCCGCCCGGCACCACGCGGTCCATCATGAGCCGATGCCCTGTCCAGGCGCCGGCGACACGCAGCACGTGCTCGCGCAGGATGATGCACTCGGCATGCATCAGGCTGAACGAGGCGTCGTTGCAGATCGCGCCCACATCACCGAGATGGTTGGCGAGGCGCTCGAGTTCGGCCATCACCGCACGCAGGACTGTAGCCCGCGGCGGCGGTTCGATGCCGAGCGCGAGTTCCACGGCGCGGCAGTAGGCCCAGCTGCAGGCCACGCTGCTGTCGCCGGAGACACGCGCGGCGAGGCGTGTGCCGGCGACCGCATCCCCTCCCTGCATCAGCCGCTCGATGCCCTTGTGAGCATAGCCCAGCCGTTCCTCGAGCCGCACGACGGTCTCGCCGTGGGCGGTGAAGCGGAAATGGCCGGGTTCGATGATGCCGGCGTGCACAGGCCCGACCGGGATCTGGTGCAGCGCCGGACCGCTGGCATCGAGAAAGCCGGTGGTGCCTGCAGCGCCCGGCGCCGGGCCGTCGTCGCCGAGCGGCGCAGCGCACTGCCAGGTGCCGTGGTCGAGCCAGGGACGGGCATCCGGGAGGGCGACGACCGTGACGCCATGCAGGTCCTGCAGCGCGCGTTCCAGGCGGATGGCCGGTGCGTGGAAGACACCGAGCGAGGGCACGTGTTTGCCGGCGAGCGGCAGGGTCAGGACTGCCGCCCGGCGCTGCGGCGCGTGGAAGACGGCGGCATGCACGGCATCCCGGTCGCCCCACAGCCCGAGCAGCACGAGATCGGCGGTGCGCAGGGCTTCGCCGAGCGCGCGCCAGCCCTCGGCTGGTGCGAGTCGCCGCGGCCAGCCGCGGTGGGAGGCCACCGGCGCCCAGTCGTCGATGAACAGTGCCGGCATCGCTTCAGCCTCCCAGCACCTGGGCGACGTGGCGGAACCAGGCCACGATCGGCTCCGGGATGAATACGCCCGCGATCGCCACGACGAGCAGGTGCGCTGCCATCGGCAGCAGGCGCCAGGCCGGCAGGCGATGCTGCTTCGTCGTCTCGCCGAAGGCAATCTCGTGCGCGCGCAACAGCAGGGCACCGAAGGCAATCGTCAGGCCCGCCGCGAGTGGCAGCGCCAGCCAGGGGGCGCGCGCGAACGCCGAGGTCACGACCAGGAACTCGCTGGTGAAGACGCCGAACGGCGGCAAGCCGGCGATCGCCACCACACCGGCCAGCCACACCCAGCCGAGCAGCGGTGCGCTGCGGGTCAGGCCGCGAATGTCGGCGATGCGCTGCGTACCCTCCAGCTGGGCGACGTAGCCGACTCCGAAGAAGATCGCCGACTTGGTCAGGCTGTGCATGGCCATGTGCAGCAGCCCCGCGAAATTGGCCAGCGGCCCGCCGAGGCCGAAGGCGAAGGTGATGATGCCCATGTGCTCGATCGAGGAATAGGCGAACAACCGCTTGATGTCCCGGCGGCGATACATCATGAGCCCGGCGAGGATCAGCGACACCAGGCCGAGCGTCATCATCAGCGGACCGGGCGAGAGCACGCCCGCGTTGCCGGCCATGATGAGCTTGAAACGCAGCAGGGCGAACAGCGCCACGTTGAGCAGCAGCCCGGAGAGCACGGCCGATATCGGCGTGGGACCCTCGGCGTGGGCATCGGGCAGCCAGGCGTGCATCGGCGCCAGCCCGATCTTGGTGCCGTAGCCGAGCAACAGGAACACGAAGGCCAGGTTGAGCAGCGCGGGATCGAAGGCAGCCGAACTGGCCACCAGCCGGCTCCACGCCATGGCCGGCAGGCCCTCGCCGAGGGTTGGCTGCGCCGCGAGATAGACCAGGATCGTGCCGAACAGCGCCAGCGCGATGCCCACCGACCCGAGGATGAAGTATTTCCACGCCGCCTCGAGGGCAGCCGGAGTCCGGTAGATGCCCACCATGACGACCGTGGTCAGGGTCGCGGCCTCGACCGCAACCCACATCAGGCCCACGTTGTCGGCGAGCAGCGCCAGGTTCATCGACAGCATCAGGAACTGGTACATCGCGTGGTAGAAGCGCACATGGCGGCGGGCGAGATGCCGCGTCTGCAGCTCGTGGGCGATGTAGCCGGCGCTGAACACGCTGGTGGACAGGCCGACCAGCCCGTTGACGATCAGGAACACCGTGTTGAGGTCGTCGACCGCCAGATAGGTGCCAGCCGGCGGACGCAGCCCGTAGAGCAGGGCGGTGCAGGCGAGCGTCACGGCGCAGAACGTGACATTCAGCAGTGCCGCCAGCCGGTAGCCGGGCAGCACCAGCAGGACCAGGGCTCCGAGCCCCGGGCTGGCGAGCACGCCGATCGCTGCCAGTTCCGCGACGGTCATTCCTGCTCCCCGCGCGACATGTCGAGTGCCTGCAGGTCCACCGTGTCGAAGCGCTCGCGGATGCGGAACAGGAAGATGCCGATGACGAAGAACGCAATGAGGATCGAGAAGCCGACGCTGATCTCGACCACGAGCGGCATGCCGCGTGCCCCCGTGGCCGCGAGCACCAGCCCGTTTTCGAGCGACATGAAGCCGACGACCTGACTCACCGCGTTGCGCCGGGTCACCATCATCAACAGCCCGAGCAGCACCACCGAGAGCGCGAACGCGAGATCCTCCTGGCCGATCGAGGAGGCGACCGCGGTCACCGGCAGCATCACCACGATCGACAGGGCGACGAGCCCGATGCCGGCGAGCATCGTCAGTCCGATGCCGCCCACGGTCTCCACCGACCGGTGGATGCCGAGCCGCACCACGATGCGGTGCAGGGCCACCGGGATGATCAGGCCCTTGAACGTGAGTGCGATCGCGGCGGTGACGTACAGGTGCGGGGCGCGCTGGATCCAGGCCTGCCAGCCGACCGCAAGCGACAGTGCAATGGCGTGCAGGGCGAAGACGTTCAGCAGCGCGAACATCCGGTCCTGGTACAGCAGCATGAAACTGACCAGCACCAGCAATCCGGCGAGCAGGTGGGCGATGTCGAAGTCGAGGGCCGTCACTGGCTCAACCTCGACACGAACAACAACAGGGTGCCGAGCAGGCCCAGCATCAGGGCGGCACCGAGGAACTCCGGCACCCGGAAGACGCGCATCTTGGCAATGCTCGCCTCGAATACGCTGAGCAGCGCGGCCAGGCCGAGGAGCTTGGCGACGAACGCCGAAACCCCGAGCAGCAGCGCCGCCGGGCCCGCGCCGGCTGCGGCGATCCCGGCCGGAAGGAACACGCAGGCGAGGATCGCGAGGTAGGCGACCAGCTTGGTCGCTGCAGCGAGTTCGATCATCAGCAGATGGCGTCCGGAGTACTCGAGCACCATGGCTTCGTGGACCATGGTCAACTCGAGGTGCGTTGCCGGGTTGTCGACCGGGATGCGCGCGTTCTCGGCGATGGCCACCATGATCAGCGCCACCAGTCCCAGCCCGAGCGAGACGCGCAAACCGACCGTGGGGCCGGCCATGAATGCCGACACCTCGGAGAGCTGGCTCGTGCCGGCGAGCAGCGCGACGATGAACACCACCATGAGCATCGCCGGCTCGGCCAGCGCCGCGATCATGGTCTCGCGGCTGGCGCCGATGCCGCCGAAGCTGGTGCCGGCATCGAGACCGGCCAGGGCCAGCGCCGCGCGTGCCGTGCCGAGCAGCGCGATGATGGCGATGAAGTCGCCCGACCAGCTGAAGATCAGTCCGGTGGCAAAGGTCGGAACGAGCGCCGCTGCCACCCAGGTGGCGGCGAACACCGCGTAGGGATAGATGCGGAACAGCGGCGAGGCGCTGTGCGCGACGATCGCCTCCTTGCGGGCGAGCCGCGCCAGGTCACGGTAGGGCTGCAGCAGCGGCGGTCCGACCCGCCGCAGCAGCCGGGCACGCATCCGGCGGGTCGTGCCGATCACCAGCGGCGCCACGGCGAGCACCAGCAGCATCTGCACCAGTTGCGGCAGGAGTGCGGCGATCAGTGCCATGCGGCCACCACGACCAGCAGCGTCACCAGCGCGGCGAACACCATCAGGAGGTACCGCCGGATGGTGAGGAACTGCAACACGTTGAGCCGATCGGCGAGGTACAGCACGCCCTGCGCCATCGGCCGGTACAGGTAGCGCCACGGCAGGTCGTGCCATTCGACCTCGATCGTCGCTGCCTGCCCGTCGCCCGGCGGCGGCATGGTCACCTGCTCGCGGGCCCGGAACAGGGCCGGGCCGAAAACTCGCTTCAGCGGCTGCGCGAAGCTGGCCGCCGTGTACTGGGTGGCCGGATCCGGATCCGGAAAACCACAGTCCCAGGCCGGGGCCCGCCGCAACGCGCCGGAAGCGAGCAGGCGCAGCGCGAGCGCGGCGCAGGTCGCTGACGCGGCAAGAAACACCAGAATCACCAGCCCGTTGTAGGAACTCGCGGAGGTCGGCAGCGGCACCAGCGACTGCCACGGTCCGCTCACCGGGTTGATGACGTCCGCATCGAGCAGGGCTGCCACCACGATCTGCAGCGGCCCGATCGCCAGCGCCGGCCAGGCACCGAGCACGATGCAGGCGGCCGCCGCGACCAGTGCCGCGGTACTCGCGAAGGCGTCGACCTCGGTGGCCTGCGCCGCCGAGGCGCTGCGTGCCCGCCCGAGGAAGCCGATGCCGAACAGGCGCACGAAGACGGCGGCGGCGACCGCTGCAGCGAGTGCGAAAGCTGCGCCGCAGGCCGGCACCACCAGCCGCAGGAACCAGTCGGGCAGGGTCGGGCTGGCCAGCACGGCCTGGAACAGCAGCCATTCCGAGACGAAGCCGTTCAGGGGCGGCAGGGCGGCGATGGCGAGTGCACCCACCAGCATCGCGGCCGTCGTGCGCGGCATGCGCCGCGCCAGCCCACCGTAACGGTCGAGGCTGCGTTCGCCCGTGGCGACGATGAGCGAGCCTGCCCCCATGAAGAGCGCACTCTTCATGGCGGCGTGGTTCACCGAGTGCAGCAGTGCCGTCGTGAGGCCGAGACCGGCCGCGGCGGCGAAGCCCTTCGACTGGAAGGCGAGTGTCAGTCCGAGTGCGCCGAACACCAGGCCGATGTTCTCGATGGTGCTGTAGGCCAGCACCCGTTTGATGTCGGTCTCGATCAGGGCGGCGAGCACGCCATAGACGGCGGTTGCGGCACCGAGCATGACCAGCAGCCCACCCAGCCAGTCGCCGGCTGCACCGGGGTCTGCCAGGTCGAAGGCGAAGCGGATGAAGGCGTAGACCGCCACCTTGGTCATCACCCCGCTCATCAGCGCCGAGACATGGGAGGGGGCTGCCGGGTGCGCCAGCGGCAGCCAGGCGTGCAACGGGAACAGGCCGGCCTTGGAGCCGGTGCCGGCAAGCGCCAGCAGCAGGGCCGCAGCGCCGGTACTTGCCGGCAGGGCGGCCGCGCGGATCTGGTCGAAGCCGTAGCCGCCGGCGTGCCCGGCGAGCAAACCGAAGAACATCAGGAGGCTCAGCGTTCCGCCGAAGGCCATCGCCAGGTACACCATGCCGGCGTGGCGATTGCCGGCGTCGCGATGGCGGCTGACGACGAGCGCCCAGGAGGTAAGCGACATGAATTCCCAGCCGACCAGGAACGAGAAGGCGTCGTTGGCGAGCAGGACCAGGTTCATGCCGGCGAGGAACGCCGGATAGAAAGGCAGGACGCGCTGCTGTTCCTCCTCGTGGCTGCCATAGCCGATGGCGTAGGCACTGACGACGGCGGTCACGCCGTTGACGAGAATGGCGAAGGCCGCACCGAGCGCGTCCCAGCCGAGCAGCGTCTGCCCGAGCGGCAAACCGACTGGGAGCGCCACGACTGCTGCCGGTGCGCCGGCACCGATGGCGGCCAGCGTGGTGAAGGCAAGGCCGGCCAGCGCCGCGCTGACCAGGACGCAGGCCAGGTAGATTACGCGGTGGGCGCCCCGTCGCTCGCCGAGGGCCGGCGCCAGCAGGCCGAGTGCGAGCAGCGCGCCGACGCCGCCGGCCGCCAGACCGTTCAGCGCCTGTACGCCGGCTGCTGGCATCGACCGTCCCTCAGCCCCGTTTCGCGCGCCGGGCCTGCGCGCGGCGCAACCGCACACCGCGACCACCAGCGGTACTCGTCGCGTTGTCGCCGATCAGCTCGATGCCGGCGCGTTCGAGTGCGCTGACGAGCTTCATGAGTGAGTCGACATTCCCGCGGATGACGCCATCGCTCGCCTCCATGCGCTGGATCGTCGGCAGCGACAGTTGCGCGGCGGCCGCGAGGTCGCGCTGGTCCATGCCGAGGAGGGCGCGTGCGGCGCGGAGCTGGGCGGCAGTTATCATGTACTACATTGCAGAAATGATGTTTCTGACATCGCTTTTTATAAACCAGATCGAGATGCATTGCCAGCGTGCCGGATCCGCCAGGCTGGCATGCCGACCCTGTCGCGGCGCCGCACAAGCTGGCATGCTGGCTCCCGCGGGTCACATCGAGGGGTGTGGCCGGGAGGAAGTGCGATGCGTCGGCGACAGGAGTCCACCGGATTGGCAGCCGGGTTGATGGCAGCGGCCTTCATGGCGGCCCTGCCTGGCGCTGGCGCTGCCGCCGACGCGCCGGCCGAACGCCTCATCGTCCGCCTGCGTGCCGAGGCGCTCGAGCGCCACGCGGGCGAGCCCGGCCGCGTGAGCGACCTCGCCGAACGACGTGGCCTGCGCGTGCGCACCGAGCGTGCGCTCGGGCGTCGCCTGCGCGTGATCGAACTCGAGCAACCGGCCACGGCGGATGCCGGCCTGGCCCTGGCGCGGCTCGCCGCTGATCCGCAGGTCGAGTACGTGGAACGCGATGCACGCGCCTACCGCCACGCGGCAGCGGTGGACCCGCTGTTCACGAGCCAGTGGTACCTGCACGCCGCCGAGCCGGCGGCGCTCGACGTCGCCACGGCCTGGGACGAGGGAACCGGCTCGGCGGGCACCGTGGTCGCCGTGCTCGACACCGGCGTGCGCTTCGATCACCCGGATCTCGGCCAGGCCGGGCGCGGCGGGCGCCTGCTGCCGGGCTACGATTTCGTGAGCGGCGACTCGGACGGGCGTTTCCGTCTCGCCAACGACGGTGACGGCTGGGACCGCAACCCGGCCGATCCCGGTGACTGGCTGACCGAAGCCGAGGCCGCGCTGCCGCTGTTCGCAGACTGCGATCCGGACGACAGCTCCTGGCATGGCACGCGCGTCGCGGGCCTGATCGGTGCCATCGCCAACAACAACGTCGGCATGGCGGGCGCCACCTGGAACGGCTGGATCCTGCCGGTGCGCGTGCTCGGCAAGTGCTACGGCCGCAACTCGGACATCCTGCAGGGCATGCGCTGGGCCGCCGGCCTGGGGGTCAGCGGCGTGCCGGTCAACCCGTATCCGGCGCGCATCATCAACATGAGCCTCGGTGCCGACGGCAGCTGCACGCGCAGCTACCAGGACATCATGGACGAACTCGCTGCCGCCGGCGTGCTGGTCGTGGCCTCCGCGGGCAACGCGGGCGGCCCGGTGGAGTACCCGGCCAACTGTGCCGGCATGGTGGCGGTGGCCGGCCTGCGGCACGCGGGCACGAAGGTGGGCTACAGCAGTCTGGGGCGCGAGGTCGCGATCGCCGCCCCGGGCGGCAACTGCGTCAACGACATCGGCCCCTGCCTGTTCTCGGTGGACAGCACCACCAACCTCGGCGCACAGGCGCCGGGCGCCTCCAGCTATACCGACCCGCTCGCCCCGAACATCGGCACCAGCTTCTCGGCGCCGTTCGTGAGCGGGATCGCTGCGCTCATGCACGCCGCCAACGGCAACCTGCGTGGCCGCCAGCTCATCTCCCGCATGCAGGAGGGCGCACGCGCGTTCCCCGCCCCGGGCCAGGGCGTGCCCGTCTGCCACGTGCCGCTCAACGAGAACGACGTGCAGGGCAGCGAGTGCGGCTGCACCACGACTACCTGCGGCGCCGGCATGGCCTACGCGCCGGGCGCGGTCGCCGCGGCGAGAAGGCCCATCGCCGCGGTCGTGCTGCCGGCGAGCGTCGCCCCGGGGCAGGTGCTGACCTTCGATGGCGCGGGCAGCGCTGCAGCCTGCGGGCGCAACGTCGCGGGTTTCCAGTGGAGTGCCTTCGGCGCGTCGCCTGCGATCGGCGGCGCCAGCACGCCGACGGCGACCGTCGCCGCGCCACTGACCGGCACGTTCACGCTGCGGCTCACGGTGACCGACGATCATGGCGCCGTCGATACCGCCGACATCGTGCTTACCCCGACATCGGCGGGCAGCGTCGCGCCTGCCACGGCTGGCACCACCGCCTGTCCGCTCGTCATCACGCCGGCCGACCCCGGACCCTTCGTCGACGACGGGCCGCCCGGCTCCAACCCGCCACCGGCCGGTGGCGGCGGCGGAGGCGGAGGCGGGGGTGCGTCAGGTGTGGCGGAACTGCTCCTGCTCGCCGTAGCGGGCGCGGTCAGGCGGCGACTTCGACATGAATCGGTTGCTCTGCGGTTGTCACACAGGCACGCTGTTAACTGTGGTTGACAAGGATCGAGTATGTTGACTACAGTTCACACATGGTCGACCTGATCAAGAGTGCGACCTTTATGGCCCCGGCTACCGGCTCTATTTCCTACGGCGCGGCCCGTTGCTGATCATTCTGCTCTGCGGGGGCGATAAGTCCACGCAGGACCGGGACATCGCCCGCGCCAAGGCACTCGCTGCCCTGTGGAAGGACTGAACCATGACCAGGGAAACTTTCAGCCGCTACGACACTGCTGACTATCTCAAGAGCGATGAGGACATTGCTCGCTACATGGAAGCGGTCATGGAGGAAGGCGGTGATGATCCTGCGTACATCGCCCAGGCGCTCGGTGCAATCGCCCGGGCCCGCAACATGAGCCAGCTGGCCCGCGATACCGGCCTCACCCGGGAGGGGCTATATAAGGCGCTGTCGGGCGAGGGCAACCCAAGCTTCGCCACGGTGATGAAAGTGGCTCATGCGCTGGGGTTGAAGCTGACGTTCCGACCCACTTGAGATCGTCGGGATCGCAACGAATGGCAGGACAGCCGTAGTACGCAGGGCTGGTCCTGCACCAGACAGCCAGGCTGTTTCGATGTGCAGGATCGGCGCGAGCTGCGATCCCCACCCGCCTCAGAACATGGACGAGCCGCCGACCGGCCCGGGTTCCTGCGGCGGGTTGCGGCTGGCGATGAAGTCGCCCGTGATCATCTGGTCGTAGGCCATGCCCGGGCCGATCATCGGGTAGACGCCGGCCTCCGGGTCGATGATGACTTCGAGGAATGCCGGGCCGGGGTAGGCGAGGAAGGCCTCGATCACGCGCGGCACGTCGGCCTTGCGGTCGAGGCGCGCCGCATAGCCGAAGCCATCGGCCTGCGCAGCCCGGACGAAGTCCTTGCGGCGCAGCGACTTGTCGGTCGCCGAGAACCGGCCCTTGTAGAAGAGCTTCTGCCACTGCTTGACCATGCCGTCGCCGAAATTGTTCAGCACGACGATCTTGATCGGCAGGTCGTAGGTGGTGACGGTTTCCATCTCGCCGAGGTTCATGCGCAGGCTGGCGTCGCCGTCGATGTCGATGACGAGCCGGTCCGGGCGCGCGAACTGCGCGCCGATCGCCGCCGGCAGGCCGAAGCCCATGGTGCCCATGCTGCCGGAGGTGAGCCACAGCCGCGGATGGCGGAAGTCGAAGCCCTGCGCCGCCCACATCTGGTGCTGGCCGACACCGGTGGTGATGATGGCCTCGCCGCGCGTGCGCCGGTTGATCTCCTCGATCACGTAGTGCGGCTGGATGAGCCCGCTCGCGCGATCGTAGTTGTCGGCATGCCGGCGCTTGAGGTCGGCCAGCTCCGCGTGCCAGCGCGCGAGGTCCGGGGCCTGGTGGTGGCGCTCGCCCCAGGCGAGCAGGGTCTCGAGGTCGCGCTGCAGCACGCCGACGTGATGCCAGTCGGCGCGCTTCACCTTGCCGATCTCGGCCGGGTCGACGTCGAAGTGGGCGATGCGCCGGGCATGCGGGGCGAACTTGTCCGGCACGCCGGCGACGCGATCGTCGAAGCGTGCGCCGACGCTGATCAGGAAGTCGCAGTCCTCGACCGCGTAGTTGGCGTAGGCCGAGCCGTGCATGCCGAGCATGCGCAGCGACAACGGGTCGGTGGTGTCGCAGGCGCCGATGCCCATCAGCGTGGTGGTGACCGGGATGCCGAAACGCTGCGCGAACCGGCGCAAGGGCTCGGCCGCGTTGGCATTGATCACGCCGCCGCCGGCGTAGATCAGCGGCCGTTCGGCTTCGCGCAGCAGGGCGAAGAAGGCCTTGCAGTCGCTCGCGGTCAGCACGTTCTCCTGGGCCGCCTCGACGCGCTGGCGATAACCGGGCACGGGCAGCAGGCCGCCGCCCTGGTACTCGCCGGTCCAGTTCTGCACGTCCTTCGGCAGGTCGACGACCACGGGCCCCGGCCGGCCGGTGCGCGCGATCTCGAAGGCGGTGCGGATCGTGGCCTCGAGCTTGTACGGGTCGGTGACCAAAAACACGTGCTTGGCCACCGAGCCCATGATGGCCGAGACGGGCGCTTCCTGGAACGCATCGCTGCCGATCATGGCGGTCGGCACCTGGCCGCAGAGCACGACGATCGGCGTGGAGTCGGCCATGCAGTCGCGCACCGGGGTGACGGTGTTGGTGGCGCCCGGGCCGGAGGTGACCAGCACCACGCCGACCCGGCCGCTGGCACGCGCGTAGCCGGCGGCCATGAAGCCCGCACCCTGTTCGTTGGCCGGCACGATGACCGGCAGCGGGTCGCGGCCGGTGCCGTTGCGCCGCTCGTCGTTGTAGCGGACCACGGCCTCGTACGTGGGCAGGATGGCGCCGCCGCTGTAGCCGAAGATGATCTCCACGCCCTCGTCGGCGAGGACCTGGACGATCATCTCCGCGCCGGTCATGCGTTTGCCGGCGAGGGGATGCGGCGCTGTCGTCGCCAGGGCCTGGGGCACAGTTGTCATAGCGTGGGTGACGGTCGCGGTCGGGCGGCGGAAAGGCCCGCCGAACATTAATTTTCCGGAGTCTCCGTCAATCGTCTTTGCATTGCAATAGGGACCGTTCTCGGTCAACATTCGGGGCCCTGTATCGACGAGGCGCGCGGCCGGCGCCGCCACCGCCCGGGACCGTTGGCACCATGCGGCACATCATTTCCGTCCTGCTGCAGAACGAGGCCGGGGCACTCACCCGGGTGGCCTCGCTGTTCTCCACGCGCGGCTACAACATCGAGTCGCTGAGCGTGGCGCCCACCAACGACCCGCTGTTCTCGCGCCTGACGCTGGTCACGCTCGGCTCCGACCAGGTGATCGACCAGATCAACAAGCAGCTCCTGAAGCTCGTCGACGTGGTGAACATGGCCGACCTCACCCGCGGCGACCACATCGAGCGCGAGCTGCTGCTGCTCAAGGTGCGCGTGCCCGACGCCGCCTGGGAGCGCGTGGCCGACCTGGTCGCACGCGAGGGTGCGCGCGTGCTCGACGACAACCGCGCCACCTTCACGCTGGAGCTGACCAGCACCGGCGGGCGCATCGACGAGTTCGTCGAGAAGATCTCGAATCTCGCCACCATCCTCACCGTGGTGCGCAGCGGGCCGATGGCCATCGGCCGCGGTGCGCAGACACTGGCGGCGGCGCCGGTCGTCTGAGCGGCGCACGGGTACTCGGCATGGTCACCCGCACGCGCCGCCGGGCAGGCCGATCCCGGCTGCGGGAGGCCACGCGCGTCGTCGTCAAGATCGGCTCCTCGCTCCTGGTGGAGAAATCGACCGGGCGCCTGCACCGCAAGTGGCTGCAGTCGCTCGCCCGCGAAATCGCGCGGCTGCGCGGGCGCGGGCAGCAGGTGGTGCTGGTGTCATCGGGCGCCATCGCCCTCGGTCGGCGCTACCTCGGCCTGCGGCCGGACCAGCGCAAGCTCGAGGAGCAGCAGGCCGCTGCCGCCGCCGGGCAGATCATCCTCGCCCATGCCTACCAGGAGCTGCTCAACCGCCACGAGATCAAGGTCGCGCAGGTGCTGCTCACGCTCGAGGACACCGAGAGCCGGCAGCGCTATCTCAATGCCCGCAACACGCTGCAGACACTGCTCGAACTGGGCGCCGTGCCGGTGATCAACGAGAACGACACCGTGGCGACGGCCGAGATCCGCTACGGCGACAACGACCGGCTGGGCGCGCGCGTCGCCGAGATGGTCAGCGCCGACTGCCTGGTGCTGCTCTCCGATGTCGACGGCCTGTACAGCGCCGACCCGACGCGCGATCCCGGCGCGCAGCTCATCGCCGAGGTGCACGAGATCACGCCCGAGATCGAGGCGCTCGCCGGCGCCTCGGCCACCGAGTTCGGCTCCGGCGGCATGGTGACCAAGCTCGTCGCCGCGCGCATCGCGCTCTCCGCCGGCTGCGCCACGGTGATCGCGAGCGGCAAGCGCCTGCGCCCGCTCGCTGCCATCGAGGCGGGCAAGCCGTCGACCTGGTTCGTGAGTGCCGGCACGCCGCTCGCCGCACGCAAGCAGTGGATCGCCGGCACCCTGAAGCCACGCGGAGAGATCACCATCGACGAGGGCGCCGAGCGGGCGCTCGCCGCCGGGCGCAGCCTGTTGCCGGTGGGCGTGGTGGCCGTCGCCGGCCGCTTCGGCCGGGGCGATGCCGTGACCATCCGCAACCGCGACGGCCGCGATCTCGCCCGCGGCCTCGTCGCCTACGACAGCGACGAAGCGCGCCGCATCCAGGGCCGGCGCAGCGATGAGGTCGAGGCGCTGCTCGGCTACCGCGGCCGCGACGAGCTGGTGCACCGCGACAACCTCGCCCTGATCAACGGAGGCCAACCGTGAACGCGCCCGCGACGACGACCGACACCGCGCTCGCCACCACCATGCGCGGGCTGGGCATGCGTGCCCGGACTGCAGCGCGCGCGCTGGCACGTGCCCCGACGGCGCAGAAGGACGCGGCGCTCGCCGCTGCCGCCGCCGCGATCCGCGCCGGCGGCGAGGCGATCATCGCCGCCAACGCCCGCGACATGCAGGCCGCACGCGAGCGCGGCCTGTCGAAGGCACTTCTCGACCGTCTCCTGCTCGACGCGCCCCGCATCGAGGCCATGGCACGCAGCATCGACGAGGTCATCGCGCTGCCCGACCCTGCCGGCCAGGTCATGGCCGAGTGGACGCGGCCGAACGGGCTGGTCATTCAGCGCGTGCGCGTGCCGCTCGGCGTGAGCGGCATCATCTACGAGAGCCGCCCGAACGTGACGGCGGATGCCGGCGCGCTGGGCCTGAAGTCCGGCAATGCCGTCATCCTGCGCGGCGGCTCGGAGAGCTTCCACTCGAGCACGGCTATCCACCGCTGCCTGCAGCAGGGGCTGGCCGCCGCCGGGCTGCCGGTCGAGGCGATCCAGATGGTGCCGACCACGGATCGCGAGGCGGTCGGCTACCTGCTGGGGCACATGCAGGAGTTCGTCGACGTCGTCGTGCCGCGCGGGGGGCGCGGGCTCATCGAGCGCGTCATGCAGGACGCGCGCGTGCCGGTCATCGGCCACCTCGAAGGCATCTGCCACACCTACGTGCACCGCTCGGCCGACGTGGACATGGCCCGGCAGGTCACGCTCAACGCCAAGATGCGCCGCACCGGCATCTGCGGGGCGACCGAGACGCTGCTCATCGACCGCGACTGCCTCGCCACGCACTACGCACCGATCGCCGACGCGCTGGTCGCCGCCGGGTGCGCGCTGCGCGGCGATGCGGAGATCTGCGCCCGCGATCTGCGCGCGCAGCCGGCGACCGAAGCCGACTGGCACACCGAGTATCTCGACGCCATCATCTCGGTCCGCGTGGTGTCGGGTGTGGAGGAGGCGATCGACCACATCACCCGCTACGGCTCGGGCCACACCGAGGCGATCGTGGCGAACGACCCGGCGGCCGTCGCGCGTTTCTTCCGCGACCTCGACAGCGCCATCCTGCTGCACAACGCCTCCACGCAGTTTGCCGACGGCGGGGAGTTCGGCATGGGCGCGGAAATCGGCATCGCCACCGGCCGCATCCACGCCCGGGGCCCGGTCGGTGCCGAGCAGTTGACGAGCTTCAAGTACCTCGTCCGGGGCACGGGCCAGATCAGGCCCTGATCCGCCGGCATCCCGGGGCGCGATGCGGCGGGCACCGTCGCCGCGCGGTTCTGTGACGACCGTCACCGATTGCGACGCTCGTGGAGCGTCGTGCCGTCTGGTGGGAACTGGGGCGCAGAAGGCGACGCGGGCCGGCAGCTACCCTCGGCAGCATCATGTACGCGGGTTTCATCCTCATCGGCGTCTTCTTCGGCCTGGCGCTGGCCCTCACCGTCGGGCTGTTCTACGTGCTCGGCCTCGATGGGCAGTTTCGCGAGAACCTGGAGGCGACCGCGCGGGTGCTGCGCGACCGCGTCACCGGCCGGCGCCGCTACGTGCCGGCGGTGAGCGGGGAGCGGCGTGCGGAGCCTGATCCGCGGGTGCGTTCGCTGCAGGAGGAGCTGCGCGTCGCCAACCGGCTGATCGAACAGGCCCGCGCCGGCCAGCAGGGCGATGCCGAGCAGGCGCGTCAGGCCTCAGAGCAGACCGCGACGCTGCGCCAGGACATCATCGAGCGCGACCAGCGCATCGTGGCGCTCGAGGACGAGCTGCGCGCAGCGACCGGGAGCCAGGAGACGCTGCGCGAGCAGCTCGCCGAGAACGCCGGGCAGCTCGCCCGCGCGCAGCGCGAGCTGCGTGACCTGCAGACCGAGCTCGACCTGCTGCAGTCGGGCGTCAACGTCGTCAACCCGTAGTCGTCAACCCGTGGTCGTCAACCAGTAGTCGCGCCGCGCCGGTTCCTGCATGATGGCCCGCGAATGCGGCCGTCGCCCGTGCCGCCGGATTGCGCTGCAGGCAGGAACGTGTCCTTCGACGTCATCATCATCGGCGGCGGCGTCAACGGCGCCGGCATCGCGCGCGACGCCGCGCTGCGCGGGCTGCACGTGGCCCTGGTCGAGCAGGGCGATTTCTGCGCGGCGACCTCGCGCTGGTCGAGCCGGCTCATCCACGGCGGGCTGCGTTACCTCGAACACGCCGAGTTCGGGCTGGTGCGCGAATCGCTGCGCGAACGCGAGACGCTCCTCGCCACGGCCCCGCACCTGGTGCGCCCGCTGCCGCTCGTCGTGCCCGTGTTCGGCGGCGCCCGCCGCGGCCCGCTCACCGTGCGCGCCGGCATGTGGCTGTACGACCTGCTGTCGGCGGACCGGTCGCTTCCCGGTCAACCCATCCTCGATCCAGCCGCCACGCTCGAGCGGCTGCCCGGGCTCGCCCCGCAGGCGCTCGCCGCCGCGGCGCTCTACTACGACGCCCAGGTCGAGTTCCCCGAACGCCTTGTGATCGAGAACCTGCTCGCCGCGCGCTCCGCCGGAGCCGTGCTGCGCGGTCGCACCCGCGCCGAGCGCGTGCTGGTCGAGGCCGGCCGCGTCACCGGCGTCGCCGTGCGCGACCTCGTCAGCGGGACGGTCGAGACGCTCGCCGCACCCCTCGTCGTCAACGCCACCGGCCCCTGGGTGGACCGCCTGCTCGGCACGCTGCCCGGGCGCCGGCCGCGGCCGCTCCTCGGCGGCTCGAAGGGCACGCACCTCGTCGTCGACCGGTTGCCCGGCACGACGGACACCGCCTGCTACGCGGAGGCCGGTGTCGACGGGCGGCCCTTCTTCGTCATCCCCTGGAACGGCATGACGCTGATCGGTACCACCGACATCGCCTTCAGCGGCGACCCGGCGCGCGTCACGGCCGACGACGCCGAGATCGACTACCTGCTCACCGAAGCCGGGCGGCTCTTCCCGGCGGCCGCGCTCACGCGCGCCTCGGTGCGCTACGTCTATGTCGGTGTGCGCCCGCTGCCGGCTGCGGGCGGCAAGGATCAGGCTGCCGTCACGCGCCGCCATCACGTGCGCCATCATCGTCTCGTCGCGCGCGGGTTGTACTCGGTGATTGGCGGCAAGCTCACCACGTACCGGCATCTCGCCGAAGTCGTGGTCGATCGCCTCGCGCGCAACGTGCCGCGCGACCTGCAGGCCTGCAGCACGGCACGCCTCGCACTGCCCGGGGCTGTCACCGACCCCGTGCCGCTCGCCGCCGAGTTGGTGAACCGCGCCGGCATCGCGCCCGCCGTGGCCGCACGGCTGCTGCGCATCTACGGGCAGCGGGCGCTGGCGATCGGTGCCCTGATCGAGCGCGATCCGGCACTCGGTGTGCCGCTCACGCCGCGCAGCGTCGCGGCCGAGATCGTCCACGCCTTCGAGTCGGAGCATGCCGGCACGCTCGCCGATGCGCTGATGCGCCGTACCATGCTCGGCCTCGATGCCGATCTCGGCGCCGCCGCGCTCGAACCCGCGCTCGCCGCCGGCGCGCGACACCTCGGCTGGAGCACCGCGCGGGTCGCCGAGGAGCGACAGGGCTTTCTCGCCGAGACCGCGACGCTGCGTCCGGAGTAGGAACCGGTAGCGTCTCCCGTTTCCGATACAATCCGGCCGGACGTGTCCGGTGATGCGGAGGTGGCCCATGCGAATCTGGGGCGAGTGGGTCTGCCCACGGCTGCTCAACCTCATGATGGAGGATGACGAAGACCTCAAGGCGCTGCGCACCCGCACGCTGGCGCCCACGACCGGCCGCGTGCTCGAACTCGGCTTCGGCACCGGGCTCAACCTGCACCACTATCCGCCGGGCGTGAAGCGCCTCGTCGCCGTCGACCCGAACCCCGGCATGGCCGCGCTCGCGCACGAACGCATGGCGGGCGCTGGTCTCGAGGTCGAGCACTACCAGACCACTGCCGAGCAGCTGCCGTTCGACTCGGCGAGTTTCGACTCGGTCGTCTGTACCCTCACCCTGTGCAGCATCCCCGACGTCGCCGCCTCGCTCGCCGAGGTCGGCCGCGTGCTCAAGCCGGGCGGGCAGTTCCTGTTCTGCGAGCACGGCCTGCACGCGGACGCGGGCATGCGCCGCTGGCAGCACCGGCTCAATCCGCTGTGGAAGCGCGTCTTCGACGGCTGTCACATCAACCGGGACATCGCCCGGCTGGTCGAGGACGCCGGCCTCGTGCTAGACCCGCTCGAACACCCGGTGCTGAAATCCCTGCCGAAGGTCGCCGCCTACTTTTATCTGGGCCGGGCGCGGCGCGCGGCGTAGCGGAAATACCTACTGCGCCGCTTCCTCGTCGACCTTGATCGTCACGCCGCGGCGGCGCAGTTCCTCGACGATCAGCGTCGCGTTGGGATTGCCGGCGCGGGCCACGCGCGCAGTGCGCGTGGCGAGCGATTCGAGCCGCTCGCGGACCTTCTTCGACTGCTCGACCTGGACGTCCTGGCTGGCGATCCCGGCGGTGAGGCTGCCGCGCTCGGTGACGAGCTGGGTGGTCTGGAACACCGACCAGCCGAGCACCGCGAGCGCGAGCAGCAGCAGCGGCAGGAAAGGCCCGCGGGTGCCTGCCGGGTTGCTCATGGCCGGGCTCCCGGCGCCGGGGCGGCGTCGAAGTTCAGCGTGATGCCCTCGGCGGCGAGCAGGTCTCGGACCTGCTCGTCGCGCGTGCGCAGCCCGCGGTCGGCGAGGCCCTGGACCATCTCGCGGTACAGGCCCTCGAGGGCGATGCTCTGCTGAATGAACTGGGCGCGTTCGCTCGCCTGCTGCTGCAGCGCCCGGTTGGCGGTGAACAGGAAGCCGTTCACCGCGGCGAGCACGATGGCGAGCGCGCCGGCCGCGGTGAGCACCAGGAACTGGTTGTTGTTCAGCATCGGTCGGGGCCTCCCGGCAGCGGGTCGCGCCAGCCTACATGTTGCGGATCATCAGGTCGGCGAACTCCGAGCACTTCACTTCCTTTGCACCTTCCATCAGGCGCGCGAAGTCGTAGGTCACGGACTTCTGGCCGATGGTGCGGTCCATGGCGGTGATGATGCGATCCGCGGCCTCGGTCCAGCCCATGTAGCGCAGCATCATCTCGCCGGAGAGGATGACCGAGCCCGGGTTGACCTTGTCGAGGTTGGCGTACTTGGGCGCCGTGCCGTGGGTGGCCTCGAACACGGCGTGGCCGGTGACGTAGTTGATGTTGGCGCCCGGCGCGATGCCGATGCCGCCAACCTGCGCGGCGAGCGCGTCGGAGAGATAGTCGCCGTTCAGGTTCATGGTGGCGATGACGTCGAATTCCTTCGGGCGC
>JADZBS010000046.1 GCA_020851975.1 Gammaproteobacteria bacterium
GCCGTGCAGGCGCACACCGAGGCCCAGGGCTGCTCGATCGTGCGCGAGTACTGCGGCCACGGCATCGGGCGGGGATTCCACGAGGACCCGCAGGTGCTGCACTACGGCCAGGCGGGCACTGGCATCGAACTGCGCGAGGGCATGACCTTCACCATCGAACCCATGGTCAATGCCGGCCAGCGCCACGTGCGCCTGTTGCCGGACGGCTGGACGGTGGTGACCCGCGACCACTCGCTGTCGGCCCAGTGGGAGCACACGGTGCTCGTCACGGCGGAGGGCTGCGAGGTCCTGACGCTCGGCGCTGCCGATCGGGCATGAGCGCCGGCGCCGGCAACCACGACGCGGCCGACGCCATACCGCCGCCGCTCGCGGCGGCTGCGGCGGCCGGCCAGCGGTTCCTCGCCGCCGGTGGCAACGCGCTCGCCTGGGCCGGCATCGATGCCGCGCTGGCCGCGGCGGGCGCCGCCGTGGAGCCGCTGCGCGCCGTGCTGCAGGCCGCCAACGGTGCTCTCGTGCATCGCTTCCTCGCCGGTCATCCGGCCACCGACCTCGTCGCCGACCAGAGTGCCCTCGTCGACCGGGTGATCCGTGCGGCCTGGGAGCGCACCTGTGGCCCGCAGCTGCCCGATGCGGTGCTCGCTGCCGTCGGCGGTTACGGCCGCGCCGAGCTCAACCCCTTCTCCGACGTCGACCTGCTCGTGTTGCTCCCGGGGCGCAGCAAGCGCGAGGCGCGCGAGCCGGTCTCCACCTTCCTCACGCTGCTCTGGGACATCGGCCTGCAGGTCGGCCACAGCACGCGCACCGTCGACGAGTGTCGCGACGAATGCCGTCGCGACCTCACCACGGTGACCACGCTCATGGAGGCCCGCTGGCTGCTCGGCCCCGAGGCGCTGTTCCAGCGCATGGAGGCCGCCTGCGCACCGCCCGAGGTATGGCCGGCCCGCAGCTTCTTCGAGGCCAAGCTCAAGGAACAGCAGGCGCGCCACGCCCGCTACGACGACACCGCCTACAACCTCGAGCCCAACATCAAGGGCAGCCCCGGGGGCCTGCGTGACATCCACATGGTCCTGTGGGTCGCGCGCCGGCACTTCGGCACGGCCGACCTCGAGGCGCTGGTGGCGCAGCGCTTTCTCACGCCCGGCCAGCTGCGAGTGCTGCGCCAGGGCCGCGATTTCCTCTGGCGCATCCGCTTCGCGCTGCACGCCCTGACCGGACGCAAGGAGGACCGTCTCCTGTTCGACTACCAGGCGCGCATCGCGCGGCTGTTCGGCTATCAGGACGCCACCTACATGCTGGCAGTCGAACAGCTCATGCAGCGCTACTACCGCACCGTGATGGACCTGAGCCGTCTCAACGAGATGCTGCTGCAGCTGTTCCAGGAGGCGATCCTGCTCAGCCCGCATGCCGAGGCCGAGCCGCTCAACGAGCGCTTCCAGGTACGCAACGGCTTCCTGCAGGTGGTCGGCGACGACATCTTCGAGCGCCAGCCCTCGGCGATCCTCGAGCTGTTCCTGCTGCTGCAGCAGAACCCGCAGGTGAAGGGCGTCAGCGCCACCACCGTGGATCTCCTCCAGCGCAGCCTGCACCTGATCGACGACGAGTTCCGCCAGGATCCGCGCAGCCACCGCCTGTTCCTGCAGATCCTGCGGGCTCCGGCCGGCGTCACGCACGAGCTGCGGCGCATGAACCTCTACGGCGTGCTCGGCCGCTACGTGCCCTCCTTCGGGCGCATCGTCGGGCGCATGCAGTACGACCTCTTCCACGCCTACACCGTGGATGCGCATACGCTGTTCGTGGTGAGCAACCTGCGCCGCTTCGCCCTGTCGCGGTACGACCACGAGTTTCCGCGCTGCTCGGAGATCATGCAGGCCCTGCCGGCACCCGAGATCGCCTACCTCGCCGGCCTCTTCCACGACATCGCCAAGGGCCGCGGCGGCGACCACTCCGAACTCGGCGCCGTGGATGCCGAATCCTTCTGCCTCGAGCACGGCCTGAGCCGGTACGAAGCGCGCCTCACCGCCTGGCTGGTGCGCTACCACCTGCGCCTGTCGATGACGGCCCAGCGGCGCGACATCGCCGACCCGGAGGTGATCGCCGAGTTCGCCGCGCAGGTGGGCGACGAAACGCACCTCGACTACCTCTACCTCCTGACCGTGGCCGACGTGCGCGCCACCAACCCGAAACTCTGGAACTCGTGGAAGGCGCAGCTCTTCGAGGAGCTGTACGCCGCCACCCGGCACGCCCTGCGCCGCGGACTGGAAACACCGATCGACAAGGACGAGCTGCTCGCCGAGCGGCGTGCGGCCGCTCTCGCCCTGCTCGAAACGACAGGGCTCGACCGCGGCACCGTCGAGCGCGTCTGGGCGCTGCTGACGGAGGACTACTTCCTGCGCTGCCGGCCCGAGACGATCGCCTGGCACACGCGCGGGCTCGCCCGCTTCGAGCCCGACCGGCAGCGTGCGCTCGTCGACGTCCACGACGACCCGGGCAGCGGCGGCACGGAGATCTTCCTGTACACGCCCCAGGAGCAGCACAGCTTCGCGCTCGCCACCGGCGTGCTCGACGAGCTCGGCTTCACGATCGCCGATGCGCGCATCATCCCGCTCGATAACGGCTACAGCCTGTCGACCTACGTGGTGCTCGAACAGAGCGGCGAGCGCATCACCGATCCGGCCCGGCACGAGCAGATCCGCCGCCACCTCGACCGGGCCCTGGCGCGCACGGATGGCACCCCGGCACGCGTCACGCGCCGCGCCCCGCGCCAGGTACGCATGTTTGCGATCCCGACGCTGGTGAGCTTCGCCCTCGACGAGAAAAAGGGCCACACCGTCATCGAACTGGTAGCCGGCGACCGGCCCGGGCTCCTCTGCGAGGTCGGCAAGGTCCTGCGTGACAAGCACGTGGCCATCCACACCGCCAAGATCGTCACCCTCGGCGAGCGTGCCGAGGACGTCTTCTACGTCACCGATCAGGCCGGCCGGCCGCTGGCAGCCGAATTCTGCGAAGATCTGCAGCGGGCACTGACCAGCGCGCTCGACCAGGCCGCCTGACACCGATGCTCCACGACCCGACTCCCGCCACGGAACCTGCCATGCACGCACAGCAACGCCTCATCGAAGACGCCTTCGCGCGACGCGCCGAGATCGACCTCACCCGCCCGCCACCGGAACTGGCAGCGGCCGTGGATCACGCCATCGGCCTGCTCGACGCCGGCACCGCACGCGTGGCCGAGAAGAGCGAGGGCCGCTGGATCGTCAACGAATGGCTGAAGAAGGCCGTGCTGCTGCACTTCGGGATGTCGCCGAGCCGGCGCATCGAGGCCGGCTTCACCAGCTTCTACGACAAGGTGCCGCTGAAGTTCGCCGGCCGCAGCGAGCAGGACCTGGCGGCAGCCGGCGTGCGCGTGGTGCCGCCGGCCGTGGCACGGCGTGGCGCCTACATCGCCCGCGGCGTGGTGCTGATGCCCTCCTACGTCAACATCGGTGCCTACGTCGACACCGGCACCATGGTGGACACCTGGGCCACGGTCGGCAGCTGCGCCCAGATCGGCCGCAACGTGCACCTGTCGGGTGGCGTCGGCATCGGTGGCGTGCTCGAACCGGTGCAGGCGAGCCCGACGATCATCGAGGACAACTGTTTCATCGGCGCTCGCTCCGAGATCGTCGAGGGCGTGATCGTCGAGGAAGGCGCGGTGATATCCATGGGCGTGTACATCGGCGCCAGCACGCGCATCTACGACCGCGCCCGCGACGAGGTCATCTACGGGCGCGTGCCGGCCGGCGCGGTCGTCGTGCCGGGCAGCCTGCCGTCGGCGGGCGGCAAGTGCAGCCTGTACTGCGCGGTGATCGTCAAGCGCGTCGATGCCCAGACGCGCGCCAAAGTGGCGATCAACGAACTGCTGCGCCAGGACTGAGCCACCGGCATGAGCGACACGCTCGACTTCGCCTGCGAGCTGGTGGCCCGCCGCTCGGTCACCCCCGAGGATGCCGGCTGCCAGGATCTCCTCGCCGGGCGCCTGCGGGCGGCCGGTTTCGCGGTCGAGTCGCTGCCCTTCGGCGACGTGACCAACCTGTGGGCCCGGCACGGCCAGGGCGCCCCGCTGCTCTGCTTCGCCGGTCACACCGACGTGGTGCCGCCCGGTGACACCGCCCAGTGGAAGAGCGATCCGTTCAGGCCCGTGATTCGCGACGGGCTGCTATACGGCCGCGGCAGCGCCGACATGAAAGGCAGCCTCGCCGCGATGGTGAACGCGGCCACGGCCTTCGTCGCCCGCCACCCGGCGCACCGCGGCTCGATCGCCTTCCTGATCACGAGCGACGAGGAAGGCCGCGCCCGCGACGGCACGCTGCGCGTGGTCGAGGAACTCACGGCCCGCGGCGAGAGGATCGACTGGTGCGTGATCGGCGAGCCGACCTGCGCCACGCAGCTTGGCGACACCATCCGCGTCGGCCGGCGCGGCTCGCTGAGCGGCATTCTCACGGTCAACGGCGTGGAGGGCCACGTCGCCTACCCGCAACTGGCCCGCAACCCGATCGAGCTGTTCGCGCCGGTCATCAGTGAGCTCTACGCCACGCCGCTCGATGCCGGCAACGAATTCTTCCCGCCCTCGAGCTTCCAGGTGGTGCAGATCGCCGCCGGCGAAGGCGCACCGAACGTGATCCCCGGCCGGCTCACGGCACGCTTCAACGTGCGCTACTCCACCGTGTGGACCTACCTGCAGCTGCAGCGACACATCGAGGCAGTCCTCGACCGCCATGGTCTCGACTACGAGCTGCGCTGGCACCTCTCCGGAGAACCCTTCCTCACGCCGGGCGGACCACTGGTCGATGGCGTGGCGGCAGCCGTCACCGCCGTTACCGGCATCACGCCGGCCCTGTCCACGGGCGGCGGAACCTCCGACGGGCGCTTCATCGCGCCGACCGGCGCGCAGGTGGTGGAGTTCGGTGCCGTCAACGCCTCGATCCACAAGGTCGACGAGCACGTGCGGGCCGCCGACCTCGACCGCCTGCGGCAGGTCTACGGCGAGATCCTGGTGCGGATGCTCGGGCCAGGCTGATCTGGCTGCGGCGTCAGGCGCGCCGCCAGTTGTTCCAGAGGCCGGCGGCGCCGAGCGCGACCACGCACACCAGCACCCAGGCCGGCATGGCGAGCCCCAGGAAGTGCCAGTCGACCTGGGCGCACTCGCCGGAACCGCTGAGCACGGTCTGCAGCACCTCGGTGAACGGAAACGTCTCGATCATGTAGTCGAGTCCGGGACCGCAGGCCGGCACGCGCTCCGGCGGCAGGCTCTGCAGCCACAGGTGGCGGCCCGCGACACCGGCACCCCCCGCCGCCGCGACACCGAGCAGCACACCCCAGGCGCGCCGCCCGGCCGGGCCGGGCCCGTGCAGCGCCACGCCGGCAAAGGCGAGCCCGAGGCCGATCACGGCCACGCGCTGGAAGATGCAGAGCGGACAGGGTTCGAGCCCGAGGACGTGCTGGGCGTAGAGCGCATACGCCATGAGGCCGGCGCAGGCGAGCGCGCCGAGTGCATTGGCTCCGCGAACACCGATCTGCATCGTGCCTCCGTTGCCGCGTCGATGGCCGCCCCGGTTCAGGACGGCCGTGCCGGTGCCTGGCCGAGGTATTCCGGCAGCGCCAGCTCGGCGCTGACCGTCGCTCCGGCGCGATACTGCGCCGTCGCCATGCTCAACAAGTCGCGCGCCGATGGCAAGAGGTCGCCTGCGACACGGGTCACGCGCTGGCGATGGCGGGCGAGCACGTCCGGGAACGCGGTCCAGCCGTCACCGAGCGCGACGAAGGGCTGGTCGCCATCGAACCGCAGCGTGCCGGGGTCGGCCAGCGCATCGGCCACCACGGGACGCGGTGCCTCGGCCACGTCATAGAGCGCCACATAGGCCTGGCCCATGCGCGCGTCCTGGCAGATGCCGTAGCAACCCGGGCCGAGCACGCGCCCTGCCCCGGCCGCGAGCACGGCGAGGCTCGACACCCGGCACACCGGCAAATCGTGCGCGAAGGCGAGCGCCTGCACCACGGCCGCGGCGACGCGCACGCCGGTGAAGCTGCCGGGGCCGCAGCCGAAGGCGACAAAATCGAGCGTGGCGAAGTCGCCGCCCACCGCCTCGAGGAGCTGCGTGGCGTGCTCGACGATGCGCCCGGTGTGCTCACGGGCGGGTTGCAGATCGAGAACCTCCAGCCGCCCGCCGCGACAGGCGGCGAGACTCAGCTGTGCCGTCGCCGCCTCGAGCGCGAGCGCACAGGGCAGGCTCACTGACGCTGCTCCCAGTCGGTCAGGAAGGCACAGGCCTGCGCGGCTTTGCGCACCACCGGCATCGGCGGCAGGCTGGCGAGGAACACGCGCCCGTAGCCGCGCGTCGTCAGCCGGGGATCGGCGATCATCACCACGCCGTAGTCGTCGCAGCCGCGGATCAGCCGGCCCACGCCCTGGCGCAGCGCGAGCACGGCCTGCGGCAACTGGTAGTCGCGAAACGGATCGCCGCCGCTGCGCCGGACCAGCTCCAGCCGGGCCTGCAGGAAGGGATCGCCCGGCGCGGCGAACGGCAGGCGGTCGATCGCCACCACGACCAGCGCCGGGCCGCGGATGTCCACGCCTTCCCAGAACGTGGCCGTGCCGAGCAGCACCGCCCCCGGTGCGCTCGCGAACTGTTCGAGCAGCCGCGAGCGAGGTACCGAACCCTGTACCAGCAGGGTGTGGCCGGTGTCGCGGGCCGCCAGCAGTTGGGCCGCACGCGCCAGCGCACGCCGGCTGGTGAAGAGCAGGAACGCCCGCCCGCGACTCGCCTGCAACACCGGTTCGATGGCCTGCACGACACGATCCGTGTAGTCGGGCGTCTCCGGCGCCGGCAGGTCCTCCGGCAGGAACAATCGCGCGCAGCGCGCGTAGTCGAAGGGGCTGTCGATGCGATGCGTGGCGAGCGGCGCGAGGCCGATGCGCCGCGTGAAGTGGCCGAAATCACCGGCGACCGCGAGCGTGGCGGAGGTGAAGACCCAGGTCGAGGGCTGGCGCTCGAGCAACGCACGCAGCAAGGCCGAGGCATCGAGCGGCGTCAGGTGCACCGCCACCGCGCCGCCGTCGGCCTGGTACCAGCAGAGGTCGGCCTGTTCCTCCCAGTTGGCGATGCGGCCAGCAGCAGCCGCCAGCGCCGCGGCGCGCTCGGTGCAGCGGGCGAGTCCTGCACTCGCCTCGCTCGTGCCGGCGAGTTCCCCGTGCAGACCCGTGAGCGTCTCGGCCAACGCCTGTAACGCGCTGCCGAGGGCGGCATCGGCCGCCGGCATCGGTACGGCGTCGGGCTGCGTGCCGGCCGCCGCGACGAGCGCGCGGGTCGCTTCGCCGAGTGTTCCCAGCCGCTGCTGCAGCTCCGCGTTCCACTGTCCCGCCTGCATGGCCTCGGCGCCCGTGTCCTTCAGCAGATCGTCGAGCGCGCGCGTGCGCAGCTCCACGTCGAAGAGCGCCTGCGCGGTTTCCGGAAAGCGGTGGGCCTCGTCGACCACCACGACGTCGGCACCCGGCAGCAGCCGGCCGAACCCGTCGTCGCGCAGCTGCAGGTCGGCGAGCAGGAGATGATGGTTGACGACGGCGATGTCGGCTTCCGCTGCCCGGCGCCGGGCGGCGGCGACGTGGCAGTCCTCGAGCCGCGGACAGTGGCTGCCGAGGCAGTTGTCGGCCGTCGAGGTCACCAGCGGCCAGGCCGGCGAGCCTTCGCCAACGCCGGCCACCTCGCCGATGTCGCCCGTGGCTGTCTGCAGCGCCCAGCGCCCGATGCGGCGCAGGTCCGCGGCCAGCGCACCGCGCATCGGCTCCGCGAGGGTGCGTTCGGCCCGGTGCCGGCAGAGATAGTTGGCGCGTCCCTTGAGCTGCGCCACCGTGGCCGGCCGGCCGAGGCTGCGGCTGACCAGCGGCAGGTCGCGATGATAGAGCTGGTCCTGCAGCGTGCGTGTACCGGTGGCGATGATCACCCGCCGGCCACTCAGCAGGGCCGGCACGAGATAGGCCAGCGTCTTGCCCGTGCCGGCACCCGCCTCCACCGCGAGATGTCCGCCGCCGTCGATCGCCTGCGACACCAGGCGCGCCATCTCCTGCTGCTCGGGCCGGGGCGCAAAGCCGTGCAGATGCGCGGCGAGCGGGCTGCCGTCGGCAAAGTAGCCGTCGATGGCATCGAGCGCTGGAGACATGAAACCCGTGTGGTGCCGACTGACCAACTCGATTGGGTCTGTATAATAAGTGGTTTCAAACCACAGGCGCTCCCCGAACGTTGCCGGCCCCCGGGGACCGACAACGACGGCAGGGCGCGGATTGCCCGAAGGACAGGCCATGACGACCACCAACGAAGCCCTGCGCCAGTGGGTCGACGAGACCGCCGCGCTCACGAAACCCGACCGGATCCACTGGTGCGACGGCAGCGATGCCGAGTACGCCGGACTGGTGCGCCTCATGCTCGAGCGCGGCGACCTGCTGCCCCTGAACGCCGAGACCTATCCCGGCTGCCACCTGCACCGTTCCGACCCCACCGACGTTGCGCGCGTCGAGCACCTCACCTTCGTCTGCACGCCCGACCGCGAAGAAGCCGGGCCGAACAACAACTGGATGGCCCCGGCCGATGCGCACCGCCGCATGGACGGCCTGTTCGCCGGTTGCATGCGCGGGCGCACGCTCTACGTGATCCCCTACTGCATGGGGCCGATCGACTCGCCCTATGCCCGCTGCGGCGTGGAGATCACCGACAGCCCCTATGTCGTCGCCAACATGAAGCTGATGACGCGCATGGGGCGCGCGGCCCTGCAGCGCATCGAACGCGAAGGCCGCTTCGTGCGCGGCCTGCATTCCACCGGGGACCTGAATCCCGAGCGGCGTTTCATCATGCACTTCCCGCACGAGCTGCTGATCCAGAGCGTCGGTTCCGGCTACGGTGGCAACGCGCTGCTCGGCAAGAAGTGCCACGCGCTGCGCATCGCCAGCTGGCAGGCGCGCCAGGAAGGCTGGCTTGCCGAGCACATGCTGATCCTGGAACTCGAGAGCCCGGCGGGCGAGAAGCACTATCTCGCGGCTGCCTTCCCCTCGGCCTGCGGCAAGACCAATCTCGCCATGCTGATCCCGCCGGTGACGATGCCCGGCTGGAAGGTGCGCACGCTCGGCGATGACATCGCCTGGCTGCACTTCGATGCCGACGGCGTCCTGCGTGCGATCAACCCGGAGTCGGGCTACTTCGGCGTGGTCCCCGGCACCAATGCCAGGACCAACCGCAACGCCTTCGACATGATCCGCCGCGACACGATCTTCACCAACGTCGCGGTGAACGCCGAGAACGAGCCCTGGTGGGAGGACAAGGACGCCCAGCAGCCGGTCATCGACTGGCGCGGGCAGCCGTACAGTCCCGGCAAGGGCCCGGCGGCGCACCCCAACTCGCGCTTCACCGTGGCTGCACGCCAGAACCCGAGCTACTCGCCGCTCGCCGACGACCCGGCCGGCGTACCGATCAGCGCGATCATCTTCGGCGGGCGCCGGCGCGAACTGGCGCCTTTGGTCTACCAGGCCCGCGACTGGCGCCATGGCGTGCTGATCGGCGCCTCGGTGGCCTCCGAGACCACGGCTGCAGCGACCGGCGAAGTCGGCGTCACGCGCCGTGACCCGATGGCGATGAAACCGTTCTGCGGCTACCACTTCGGCGATTACTGGGGCCACTGGCTCGCCATGGGTGGGCGCTCGACCCGCCTGCCGCAGATCTTCCACGTCAACTGGTTCCGCCAGGACAGGAACGGGCGCTTCCTCTGGCCCGGCTTCGGCGACAACCTGCGGGTGCTGCGCTGGATCGTCGATCGCTGCGCCGGTCGGGTCGGCGCCAACGAGACGCCGATCGGCTTCCTGCCGCATGCGCGCGATCTCGACCTGCAGGGCCTCACGGTCGAGCCGGCCGTGCTCGATTCGCTGCTGGCGGTCGATGCCGCGAGCTGGCGGCAGGAGATGCAGAGTATCGGTGACTATTTCGCCGGGTTCGGCGAGCGGGTACCGGCTGGTTTAAGCGAGGAACACCGCCGGGTGCTGACCGCTCTCGGCTGACCTCGGCCCCTGGCCGCCACGGCCCGGGGCCGGCGCCGCCGGTCACTCGCAGCTGTATTCGATGGCGAGTGGCGTGCCGCGCGATGCCAACCGGCCCATGCCGATGACACCGCTGCCGGTCAGCTCGGCGCTGTCGCGGCGCACGTAGACTTCCTCGCCGTCGTCGCGCTGGATGAACGTGCCGTTGGTGCTCTCGTCGACGAGCACGAAGCGGTTCTTGCGCAGGTCGATGCGCGCGTGCACGCGCGAGATCAGGTTGCCCTTGATGACGACGTCGTTCTCGTCGGCGCGTCCCATGCTGGCGGCCGTCTTGTTCGTCCCGCCGAGCACGATCTCCTGGCCGCGGAACTTCAGCCGCAACCGCCCGCCCGCCGGCGGCTCGGGTGCTGCCGACCAGTTGATCGAGGGCAGCATGCTGGTCGCCTCTTCCGGCTGCCAGAGCACCTCGAACAACGCCATCTCGCTGGTATACCCCTTGACGGTGGCCACGTCGATCTGACGGGCGAACGCACGCCACTCCCCGGAGAGTTGCTCCACGGTGCTCGCCGTGGTGAGGATCTGCCCCGCCTTGGCCTGGGAAGTCATGCGATTGGCGGTATGCACCGCCGCGCCGAAGATGTCGCGGTCCTCGACCACCACGGGACCGAAGTGACAGCCGATGCGAATGGCCACGCGCGTGCCGTCGGCACCCGGCTGGCTGGCGCTGGTGATGCGCTTCTGCATCTGGCTGCCGGCACTCATGGCGTCGTCGGCGGACGGGAACGTGGCCATGACCTCATCGCCCATGGTCTTGATCACGGTGCCCCCGAACTGTTCGGTGGCCTCGCGCATCACCTTCAGGCACTGCTGCACGGTCTCACGGGCGCGCTCGTCGCCCATGGCCTCGTACAGGTGCGTGCTGCCGACCACATCGGCAAACAGGATGGCGACTTCCTTGCCCAGATTTTCGGCCACGACACCCCCGCCACCGGAATATGTCAAACCAACGACGGGGATTATACGGGATCGCCCGGTGGCGTCAGGAGTGCCGGTATCCCGTCGTTGCCTACTTCTCGGCGACCAGGTAGGCGATCCAGCCCGCGTCGGCATCGCCGGCCGCTTCCGGCGTGAACTCGCCGTTGCCGCCGCCGTCACCGTCGTCGCCCTCCCAGTACACGGTGGCGCGGGAAAACCCGGCCTCGGCCAGCAGTTCCCGCAACTCGGGCAGTGTCCACAGGCGCCACTCGTACGTGAAGGCGCGGTCGATGCGCGAGCGGTCGGGGAAGCGGAAGTGGATGTGGCAGGTGATCTCGCCGGTGACCGGGCGAAACTCGGCCTGGTCCCACACGTAGGTGAAGTGGCGGAAGCGCGTGTGCTCCTCCATCTCCCGGCTCGCCTCGTAGCCGCCGAACGCATCGAGCACCAGGAGCCCGTCCCGGCGCAGCGCGCCATGCACCGAGCGGAAGTAGCGCAGCAGCGTGGCGCGGTCCCGGAACACCCAGTAGCTGAAGTTCAGCGCCGCCACGACATCGGCGTGTGGCGTGCGCGCCTCGAGCACGTCGGCGTGCACCAGGCGCACGCGCTCGCGCGCCGCCGGCCGCAGCCGCGAGAGCCGGTGGCGACGGCCCCAGTCGAGCACCGCGGCGTCGATGTCGACCCCGAAAGCGCGGCACTGCGGCCCGCGCCGCGCCCACTCGCAGGCGGCGCTGGCGGGCCCGGAAAAATCCTCGCGGAAAACGAGCGGCCGGTGGCCACGCAGTGCGGCGTAGGTGCTGCGGATGAAGTCCACCTCGGCGACCGGGTCATGTACGGCGCGTTCGTAGAGTTCGTAGCGGTCGGCGCGTTCGGCCATGGTCGGCCGGCGGCGGGCGGCGCCGCGCGGGCGCCCGGTCCTCAATGCCATGTCTGTTCCTGTGCTGGTGATTGCTCGGCTGGGTCCGGCGTCACGACGACACCGGCGTGAAATCGGCAATGTGTTTCCCGGCCCCGGTCACCTGCGCCAGCGACCACAGCAGGAGCTCGGGCGAGGCGCCGTCGCGGCAGGCCTGCTCGGCGAGAAAACGGCGCCAGCCGCGCGCACCCGGCAGGCCGCGGTACAGCCCCAGCATGTGGCGCGTCACCTGGTGCGGGCGCACGCCACGGCCCTGCTCGCGCTGCAGATAGGCGTGCATCGCCCGCACCACCGCGGCACGGTCGGTGGCCGCCGGACCCGGGCTGGCATCGAGGAAGCGAGCCTGCACGCTGGCGAGAAACCAGGGATCCTCGGCCGCCTTGCGCCCGAGCATGACGCCATCGACGGCCTCGAGCTGCGCCTCGATCTCATCGAGACTCGCGATGCCGCCGTTGACGACGATCCGGAGCTGCGGGAACTCGCGCTTCAGCCGGTGCACCCGGTCGTGGCGCAGGGGCGGCACGGTGCGGTTCTGGTGCGGCGAGAGCCCCTGCAGGATCGCCTTGCGCGCATGCACGATGAAGGTGCCGCAGCCAGCCTGCGCCACCGGTGCCACGAAGCCGGCCAGAAAGTCGAAGTCGTCACGGTCGTCGATGCCGATGCGCGTCTTGACCGTGACCGGCACGGCCACCGCGGCCTGCATGGCCGCCACGCAATCAGCGACCCGCTCCGGCTCGGCCATGAGGCAGGCCCCGAGCCGGCCGTCCTGCACCCGGTCGCTCGGGCAGCCGACGTTGAGATTGATCTCGTCGTAGCCGAAATCGGCGGCGATGCGGCTCGCCGCGGCGAGCTGCGCCGGCTCGTTGCCGGCGAGCTGCACGGCCACCGGGTGTTCCGCCGGGTCGAACGCGAGCAGGCGGCTCCGGTCGCCGTGCACGACGGCGGCAGCGCTGATCATCTCCGTGTACAGGTGCAGCCCGGGTGCTATCTGGCGCAGGAAGTAACGGCAATGCCGGTCGGTCACGTCGAGCATGGGCGCAACCGAGATCAGTGGCAGTGGCCTGGCGACGGTGGTCATGGCTGGCGTGATCGGGCGCACCCGTGCGCCCCGGCGAAGGCGGCGGATGGTGACGCAGCCGCCCGCGCAGGGTCAAGCCTGTGCCCCAGGTCCGGGTGCGGGCGGCAGCCTGGCCCTATAATTCCCGTCGATCTCCCACGAGCGGACGCAGCGCCATGTCGCCAAGAGCCATCCTCGTCACCGGCGGTGCCGGCTACATCGGCAGCCATGTCGTGCGCCAGCTCGGCGAGGCGGGCGAACGGCTCGTCGTCCTCGACGACCTGAGCACGGGGTTTCGCTCCGCCGTGACCCACGGCACGCTGGTCGTCGGCAACACGGGTGACGGCACGCTCGTCGAACGGGTACTGCGCGAGTTCGACGTCGACACCGTCATGCACTTCGCGGCGCACACGATCGTGCCGGAATCCGTCACCGATCCGCTCAAGTACTACGGCAACAACACCTGCGCCAGCCGCAACCTGCTCGCCGCCTGCCAGCGCGCCGGGGTGGCGCAGTTCGTGTTCTCGTCGACTGCCGCCGTCTACGGCATGCCCCCCGGCGGGCTCGCGGCCGAGGACGGCCCGACCGTGCCGATCAATCCCTACGGCAGCTCCAAGCTCATGACCGAGTGGATGCTGCGCGATCTGGCGGTGGCCGGCGCGCTGCGCCACGTGACGCTGCGCTACTTCAACGTGGCCGGCGCCGATCCGGGCGGACGCATCGGCCAGTCGACACGCCATGCCACGCTGCTCACCAAGGTGGCCTGCGAAGCCGTCGTCGGCAAGCGGCCGCACGTCGCGATCTACGGCACCGACTACGACACACCCGACGGCACGGGGGTGCGCGACTACATCCACGTCGAGGACCTCGCCACGGCGCACGTCGATGCCCTGCGCCACCTGCGCGAGGGCGGTGCCTCGGCCACGCTGAACTGCGGCTACGGCCACGGCTACAGCGTGCGCGAGGTCATCGCCGCGGTCGAGCGCGCCGCCGGCCGGAAACTCGCGGTACGCGAAGAGCCCCGCCGCGCCGGCGATCCGCCCACGCTGGTGGCGGTGGCCGACCGCATCCGCACCGTGCTCGGCTGGACGCCCGCCCACGACGACCTCGACGTCATCGTGTGCTCCGCGCTCGCCTGGGAACGGCGGCTGCTCGCCACGCCGGCCACCTGAGCGGCATGGGCGCTCAGCCCGTGTCGGTCGCCTGGATGCCGTACTTCTCCATGAGGTCGTAGAGCGTGGGCCGCGTGATGCCGAGGAGCTTCGCGGCCTGCGAGACGTTGTCGTTGGCGCTCGCCAGCGCCCGGCGGATGGCGCGCGTCTCGGCCTCGCGGCGCACTTCCCGCAGGTTCAGGCTCGGCGCGCTGGCATCGGCCTGCCCGATGCCGAGGTCGGCTGCCGTCACCTGCTTGCCCTCGGCCATGATCACCGCGCCCTTGATCTTGTTCTCCATCTCGCGCACGGTGCCGGGCCAGGCATAGTTCTCGATGGCGTTGCGCGCATCGGGACTGAAGCCGGCGATGCGCCGCCCATGCTGCGCGGAGGCCTTCTCGAGCAGCGTGCGCGCCAGCACCAGGCGCCCGCCCTCGCGCTCGCGCAGCGGCGGAATGCGGATGGTGATCTCGCTGATGCGGTAGAAGAGGTCCTGGCGGAAGCGCCCGTCGCGGATTCCGGCATCGAGGTCCTGGTTGGTGGCGCAGACCACGCGCACGTCGACGGGAATCTCGTCTCTCCCGCCGACGCGCTCGACCACGCGCTCCTGCAGGAATCGCAGCAGCTTCGCCTGCAGCGCCAGCGGCATGTCGCCGATCTCGTCGAGGAACAGCGTGCCGC
>JADZBS010000047.1 GCA_020851975.1 Gammaproteobacteria bacterium
CCGAAGTCGAAGCACCTGTGGGCCGATCTGCCGATGAATCCGGAGCGGGCGAATACCGAGTCGGTTTACGTGTTCGACCTCGGTGACCTGGCCAAGGCCCCGGTGAAGATCGACGTCGCCAAGGATTCCGGGCTGCCGGAAACCAAGGCGCTGCGTCGCGCGGTGCACCCGGAGTTCAGCGAAGACGGCACCGAGGTGTGGATCTCGCTCTGGGGCGGCAAGACCGACCAGTCGGCCCTGGTGATCTACGACGACAGGACGATGAAGCTCAAGAAGGTGATCACCGATCCGCAGATGATCACCCCGACGGGCAAGTTCAACGTCTGGAACACGCAGAACGACATCTACTGATCGTGATGCGCAGAGGCGAAGACCCGGGGGCTCATGCCCCCGGGTCGTTTCCCGGGCCGCCGTAGCGGCCCGGCCACGGGGCGAGGCGGCCTGCCGCCGGCCCAACGCGAGAACAACAGGTTATTTCCATGTCCGACAACAGCGCTGATTCCGGCGGGTGGTGGCAGAGACTGCGCCGGCCGAGTGCCCGCTATTCGATCCTGGCCATCCTCGTCGTTGGCTTCTTCTCCGGCATCATGTTCTGGGGAGGATTCAACACGGCGATGGAGGCGAGCAACACCCGGGCTTTCTGCATCTCCTGTCACGAGATGCGCGACAACGTCTATCAGGAATACAAGAAGACGATCCACTACTCCAACCGCACCGGCGTGCGCGCGGTCTGCTCGGACTGCCACGTGCCGCGCAACTGGTTCCACAAGGTTGCGCGCAAGATCCGGGCCACCAACGAGCTGTACGGCAAGGTGATGGGTACGATCGATACCAAGGAAAAGTTCGAGGCCAAGCGCCTGACGCTCGCGCGTCACGAGTGGAAGCGCATGAAGGAATCCGACTCGCGCGAGTGCCGCAACTGCCACAGTTTCAAGGGCATGAACGTGACGGTGCAGAAACCGCGGGCCCGCAAGATGCATGAACTCGGCAAGCGCGATGGCGACACCTGCATCGATTGCCACAAGGGCATCGCCCACCAGTTGCCGGAAGGCATGACCGAAGAAGACGAGGCATGACCCGGGGGCAGGATCATCCGGGAGCCGATCGAACCTATAATTTGACACCTGTCTGCCAGAACCCGAAGGAAGCGACCATGCAGAATCCGATTCTCACGACCTCAGCGGCCGGACTGGCGCTCGCGTTGCTCGCAGGCGGTGCTGCGGCAGCTCCGGACTGGAGCAAGGTGCCGGCGCGGACCATCACCGTGTTGTATCCCGGCGTTTCGCCCATCGAGTGGGTGATGACCGGCACGGAGCACGGCGGTGCCCGAGGTGTAAAGAAGGGCGAGGCCTGCTCCGGCTGCCACGACGAGGAAGCGGCCGACATGGGCCAGAAGATGGCGAGCGGCGAGAAGATCGAACCGGCGCCGATCAAGGGCAAGGCAGGGTCGATACCCGTCAAGGTGCAGGCGGCACACGATGCGGCCAACCTGTACCTGCGCTTTTCCTGGAAGCAGCCGCCGGGCGGTGGGCCGAAGATGGACGCCGAAAACCAGGTCAAGCTCGCCGTGATGCTCGAGGGCAACACCATCGAGCGCGCGGACCTCTCCGGCTGCTGGGAGACCTGCCACCAGGATGCCCGCACGATGCCCGGTGCCAAGGATGAGAAGAAAACGAAGTACGTGACCGGCGGCGACGTCAAGACGGGCAAGTTCTACGACCTGATCCAATGGACCAGCAAGGGCGCGAAGCACGACGGCTACGTGGCCGACAGGCGCGTCATGGACGGCGGCAAGGCACTGGTCGACGCCAAAGGCGAAAAGAAGGGTGACGAGTGGACGGTGACCTTCACCCGCAAGCTCACCGGCGGCGAGGGCGACATCGCGCTGGCACCCGGCAAGGTCTACAACCTGGGCTTTGCCATCCACGACGACTACACCCACGGGCGCTTCCACCAGGTGTCGCTCGGCTACACGCTGGGTATCGGCGCGCAGGCGGATATCACCGCGGTGAAGTGAATGCGATGGGCGCGAAGCTCGTCCCGCTGGGTGTCACGGTGTTGCTGGCCTGCCTGGGTGCCTGCCCCGGGCAGGCCGGTGACGCAATCGTCGAAGTCCGCATCGCCGAGTATCGCTACGAGCCGGCAGAGCTGACCGTCAAGGTCGGCACGACGGTGCGGTGGACCAACGACGAAAAGCGGGTCAGCCACTCGATTCTCTTCACCGGTCCGGGCGGTTTCGAGTCCGACCGGTTCTTCCCCGGCGAGTCCTGGACGCGCACCTTCGACACCCCCGGCAGCTACCCCTACAGCTGCGGCCCGCATCCGGAGATGAGGGGTCTGATCGAGGTCGTGGAGTAGGGCCTGCGGCATCCTTCCAGCGGGGCCGCACAAGCGGCTGGCGCACAAGAGTTTTTCCCTCGGCCTGCGCGCGCGTCGCACCCGTGCGGTGCGGCGAGCCCCCGGATCTCTGGCGCTGTAGGTAATTCCCCGTATATGTTGGGAATTCCGGAAGGCAACAATCACGCGCGATTTCGACGGGTGGGGCAAGATTTTTCCAAGGAGTCCATTGACATGAGAACTCGAGGGTATGTCGTCTCGGCCGCCGCGGCGGTTGCGCTGGCCGCGCTGCCGGTGCTGGTGGCCAGTGCCGCCGACAGCGGCCAGCCGCAGGTGCACCAGGCAGAAGTGGCCGGTGCCATCGCCAAGGGCAAGCCGAGCGCCGAGTGGATGAAGCGCGGCGAGGAGTTGTACCGGCAGAATTGTGCTGCCTGCCACCAGCCGACCGGCGTCGGTCTGCCAGGCGCCTTCCCGCCGCTCGCCAGCTCCGACTACATCGCGAAGGACCCGAGCGTCCTGATCGATGTCACCCTCAAGGGTCGTCAGGGCAAGATGACCGTCAACGGCGTCGAATACAACAACGTCATGCCGGCGATGAGCCACCTGTCCGACAGGGATCTCGCCGCCATCATCACCTACGTGCTGAACAGCTGGGGTAACCCCGGCGGCACGGTGCAGATGAGCAAGGTGGCCACCTACCGCAAGGCTTCGGGTCTGGAAGCGAAGCAGGCCGCTGGCGAGCGCCACCCGGGTGCCGGTGAGGCCGAACAGGCCTACCAGTCCCAGCCTTCGCAGGTGACCGAGGCCCAGGTGCGCGTCACCCCGGGTGCGCCGAACGTGACCGAAGCCGAGTTCGAGCGCGGCAAGCAGATCTTCTTCGAGCGCTGCGCCGGCTGTCACGGCGTGCTGCGCAAGGGAGCCACCGGCAAGCCCCTGACCCCGGACCTCACCCAGGCCAAGGGCACGGAGTACCTGAAGGCCCTGATCAAGTTCGGTTCGCCCGCCGGCATGCCGAACTGGGGCACCTCCGGCCAGCTCTCGGATGCGGACATCGACATGATGGCGCGCTTCCTGCAGCACGAGCCGCCGCAGCCGCCCGAGTGGGGCATGCCGCAGATGAAGGCTTCCTGGAAGGTAATCGTCCCGGTCGACCAGCGGCCGACGAGCAAGCAGAACAAGCTCGACATCGACAACCTCTTCGCCGTCACCCTGCGTGACAGCGGCGAGGTCGCCATCGTCGACGGTGACCGGAAGGCGATCAACAACATCGTCAAGACCGGCTACGCGGTGCACATCTCGCGCCTGTCGCACTCCGGCCGCTACAACTACACCATCGGTCGCGACGGCAAGATCGATCTGATCGACCTGTGGATGGATCCGCCGAAGCCCGTGGCCGAGATCCGCATCGGCCTGGAAGCGCGCTCGGTGGAGACTTCGAAGTACAAGGGCTTCGAGGACAAGTATGCGATCGCCGGCTCCTACTGGCCGCCGCAGTACGTGATCATGGACGGCGCCACGCTCGAGCCGCTGAAGATCGTCTCGACCCGCGGCATGACGGTGAATACGCAGGAGTACCACCCCGAGCCGCGCGTCGCGGCGATCGTCGCTTCGCATCAGCACCCGGAGTTCATCGTCAACGTCAAGGAGACCGGCCGGATCCTGCTGGTCAACTACAACGACATCGATAACCTGGGTGTCACGACCATCGATGCGGCCGCCTTCCTGCACGACGGCGGCTGGGACTCGACGCTGCGCTACTTCCTCACCGCCGCCAACAGTTCGAACAAGATCGCGGTGGTGGACTCCAAGGAGCGCAAGCTTGCGGCGCTGGTCGATGTCCACGAGATCCCGCACCCGGGTCGCGGCGCGAACTTCGTGCATCCCGAGTACGGTCCGGTGTGGGCGACCAGCGCGCTCGGCAACGACGCCATCACGCTGATCGGCACCGACCCGGAGAAGCACCCGCAGTACGCGTGGAAGGCCGTTCAGGTCGTCAAGGGCCAGGGTGGCGGGTCGCTCTTCATCAAGACGCACCCGAAGTCCAAGAACCTGTGGGTCGACACGCCGCTGAACCCGGAACCGAAGATCAGCCAGTCGGTGGCGGTGTTCGACATCGACAACCTCGAGGCGGGCTTCAAGGTCCTGCCGATCGGCGAGTGGGCCAAGCTCGGCCCCGGCCCGAAGCGCATCGTGCAGCCGGAGTACAACAAGGCCGGCAACGAGGTCTGGTTCTCGGTGTGGAGCGGCAAGGAGGAGGAGTCGGCCATCGTCGTGGTGGACGACAAGACCCGCAAGCTGAAGAAGGTCATCAAGGACCCGAAGCTGATCACGCCCACCGGCAAGTTCAACGTCTACAACACCGTGCGCGACATCTACTGAGGCGCGGTGCGTATCGGGGGCCGGGGCGAAGAGTCCCGGCCCCTTTTTCTTTGTTTCGCAACTACAATCGCCTGGCCTGATACGGCCAGCCGCCCGCGCGATGTCCGATGACGCCCTGCAAGTCCGTTCCGAACCCATTACCTGGGAACTGCGCCGCTCGGCACGCCGGCGCACCATCGCCGTCGAGGTGCACCGCGACCTGCGGGTAATCGTGCGCGCGCCCGCTACGGCCCGGATGGACGTGATCCGCGAGCAGGTGACGTCGCGGCGGGCATGGATCGAGCGCACGCTGGAACGCTTCCGGCGGGAAGGTCTGGCGCGCCGATCACCACCCGCATACCTCGCGGGTTCGGTTCATCCCTACCTCGGTGAGGCCTGCCGGCTGGATGTCGTTCGCGCCACGCGAACCGCGGTGTCTCACGCCGGGGGCGTCATCTGCGTTGCCCTGCGCGGCGAACCGACCGAGGCTCGCGTCCGCAGCGCCGTCACCGGCTGGTACCGGGAGCGCGCCCTGGCACTGGCCCAGGAACTGGTGGCGGCCCGCTTCGCGCCATTCGCCGCCCGGGGCCACCGTCCACCGTCCGTGACGATCCGGCGCATGACCAGCCGGTGGGGCAGCCTCGTGGCCCGGCGACGCATGACGCTCGCCCTGACGCTCGTCCAGGCTCCTCGCGACTGCTTCGAGTACGTCGTGGTCCACGAGCTCTGTCACCTCGAGCACAGTGGCCACGGCGCCGATTTCCGGGACCTGATGGACCGGCTCATGCCCGACTGGCGCGACCGGCGCCGGCTGCTCGAGCGAACGCGCTGATCCCGCGATGGCGGGTGGGCAGTGGACCGTCCGCCGGCCATAGCCGATCGCACTGGCAAAACTGTCAATAGCGCAAGGCGCTGTTCAGGCGCCAGTTTTTAGAGTGTCTTGAAGTGTCCAATTAGTGTCTGTATCAGCATGACTGGCCCAGCCCGCTTGCCGGGTGCCGGTCCCGCCTCAGGATGAACTCGCGGTCGATGTGCCGCCCGACCGGGAAGTCGTACTCCCCGCTCTTCGTGAAGCCGTGTCGCCCGTACAGGCGCTGGGCGCCGACATTTTTCGACCAGACGCCGATGTAGACGGTCGTGTAGCCGGCCTGCTCCAGCCACTCGAACGCCATCGCCAGCAGGCGGGTGCCCAGGTGCCGGTTCTGGTGTGCCTGCAGCACGTAGAGTTTCCGCAATTCCCCGGCCCGCGGTTCGGGCGCCGCCAACGGCAGCTCGCACGGCCCGGCCACGGCATAGGCGACGGGCCCGGTCGTTGCCAGGGCCGCAAGCCAGATGGCGACGGCCGGATCGGCGAGCAGCCGGGCGTGGCGGGCTGGCGTGTGCGTGTCGGCCAGGAAGGCGGCGAGATCCTCCGG
Organism: Gammaproteobacteria bacterium; assembly: GCA_020851975.1. Taxonomy (GTDB): domain Bacteria; phylum Pseudomonadota; class Gammaproteobacteria; order Steroidobacterales; genus QUBU01. Next base: position 6,111 of record JADZBS010000047.1, read on the forward strand.
TGCATACAGGTGACCGAAGGTCTCGGTGAAGGTCCGCGCCCCAAGCCGGGCCAGAGCTCCGGCATCGGCGGGCCCGGCGCGACGGATCAGGACCTCGGGTTCAACGGACATGCGCCCCATTCTAGAAGCGAACCGCCCTGTACCCGAATCCAGCCGCCTGGCGTCCAAGTCCCGGTCCGGCATGCGGGTCTGGTATCGTTCCGCCTGCCGAATCCGGCACTGGGGGACCGACCGTGGAGCAACGACAGGCCGTCAGAGACTGGCCCGGCGGGCGCGATCCTGCGTCCGCGCGCACTGCGGCCGATGCATCGGAGGCCGGGGCCCGCCTCGGTCCCATCGAGCTCGCGCCGGGCGTCACCCGCAGCCATGTGCTGGTCAAGCTCGTCGCCTCGTTCGTCGGCATCAGCGCGCTGTCGGGCATGGCGATCCTGCAGAGCTACATCCTCACGGCCCACCTGCATGTGCCGCGTGCCATGCAGGGCACCCTGACCGGTGACCTGGCGTTCTGGTCGGAGGTGGTGGGCCTGCTGCTGTTCATCCCGTTCGGCATGGCGGCCGACCGGATCGGGCGGCGCCCGCTGCTCAGCTTCGGGTTCGTCATGCTCGCCCTCGGCTGGGGGCTGTACCCGTTCGCGACCACCACCGGCGAGCTGCTCGCCTATCGCATCGTCTATGCGATCGGCGCTGCGGCCACCGCCGGTACGCTGGCGGTGCTGGTCAACGACTACCCGCGTGACAGCTCGCGCGGCAAGCTCATCGGCTTCACGAGCTTCTGCAACACGCTGGGCACGATGTTCATGGCCGGTGTGGTCGGGCGCATCCCGGAGCTGCTGACTCAGCGCGGCTACGATGCCGTCACCGGCGGGCGCGCCATGTACCTCACCGGAGCCGCGCTCTGTGCGGTCATGGCGTTCGTCTGCGCCCGTGGCCTGATGGCCGGCACGCCGGCGGGCCGCGCGGCGCGCCCGCCACCGCGCGAACTCGCGGCTGCGATCGGCCGTGCCGTGCGCAACCCGCGCATTGCCATCGCCTATGCGGGCGCGCTGGTGGCCCGCTCCGACGTGGTCGTGAAAGGCCTCTTCCTCAGCCTGTGGGCGATCCAGGCCGGGCGCGCCGAAGGCATGAGCCCGGGGCGGGCGATCGCCCAGTTCGGCACCATGATCACCATCATGTACGTGGTTTCGCTGGTGTCGGCGCCGGTCTTCGGCTGGTTCATCGACCGCGTGCATCGCATGACCGCCATGATCGTGGCCCTCGCCACCGCATCCACCGGCTACCTGTCCATGCGCTACATGAGCTCCCCGCTCGATTTCTCGATGATTCCGATGCTCGTGGTCCTCACGCTCGGCACGGGTTTCATGGTCAAGGCCTCCGCTGCGCTCATCGGCCAGGAGGCACCGGTCCGCGAGCGCTCGAGCGTGATCGCCGGCAGCAGCGTGTGCGGAGCCCTGGGCATCCTGGTGTTCACGGCCGTCGGCGGCCGGGTGTTCGACGCCTGGGGGCCGTGGGCACCGTTCGTTGTCGTCGGCTTCTACCAGGCGGCGCTGCTGGTCGCCGCGGTGCTCGTGCGCCGCCTGGCGCCGGGCCCTGCCGCAGAGACCCGTCGTCTTCCAACCTGAGCCTGCCACCGCGACCACCGAGGAGAACTCCCATGTGCCGGTCCCTGCTCACCGCCCTGACCATCGCGTTCCTCGCCACCCCCGCCCAGGCGCAGTTCATGCCCGAGAAGCTCACGCCGCTCGGCGAGAAGATCGTTGCGGCCATGAAGAGCGACATCCGAACCGCGGAGGAGAAGGCCCGCGACGAGGAGCGCAAGCCACGCCAGACGCTCGAATTCTTCGGGCTCCGCGACGACATGCGCGTGGTGGAACTCGTGCCCTCGGGCGGCTGGTTCACGAAGATCCTCGCCCCCGTGCTGGCCGGGAAGGGCGAGCTCTGGGTCACGATCGGGACCGGGCGGGTCGTCGAGCCGATGTTCCGGCAGGTACCGGCGCTGGCGCAGGTGAAGGTGGCCCCGACCGATGCCAGGATGACTCCGGCGACCGGACCGATGGGGTTGTTCGACCTGACGATGACGACACTCGGCGTGAGCGACGTCGACCTGGCGCTCACGTTTCGCAACTACCACAACTTCACGCCTGCCGGTCGCGCCAACCTGAACCGGGCCGTGTTTGCCGCGGTGAAATCGGGTGGTCACTACGGGATCCTCGATCACACCCGGCGCCACAACGAGCCGGACAACAGCGAGAACTGGCGGCGCGTGGACCCGGTGCGGCTGATCAAGGAAGTGCAGGCGGCCGGTTTCGTGCTGGAAGACTTTTCGGGCCTGCACTTCAAGCCAGACGACGAACTGCGCTACGAGGTCGGGCGCAAGTCGGTCACCGGCAATACCGATCGCTTCATGCTCTTGTTCCGCAAGCCCTGACCGGCAGCCGCTCGGCTGCAGCCGCCGCCGCACCGCTACGCCGGCATTATGTCCGCGGCGCCGCTGGTCGCCCGCAATGTGGTCCCGGTCACGGTCGCGCAGGCCAGCCGCTGACACCATGGCCCGCAGCCGGTGGGGACCGGCGTTCGTTGCGTTGAACTGAGGCTCCAGGCAAGAGGCGCATCGCTGCCGTCGGGCAGCCGCTTCGTTGCCGGTGGTTGCGAGGGCTCGCGGATGGCGTTCGTCATCGTCTCGACAGGCGCACTGGCCGGTTCCGGGTTGCGGACCGTGCGGGCGGGCCGTGTCGTCATGACCGTGATCGTCCTGGCGACGTTACTCATCGCCGGCGGTGGGCTGGCTGGTTTCCACATCGCCCGGGCCATCGCGACACCCGGGCCGTCTCAGGCGCTCGCTCTCGACCCCGCGCGACCCGACCACCGCGCCCTCATCGAGCGTGTCGGTGCACTGTCCGGCAAGCTCCTGCGACTCGAGGGCGAAGCGCTGCGTCTGGCACGCCAGCTCGGCCTGACGAGCGCCGGCCAGCCGCCAGCCGATGCGGCCGCGGCCGAGAGCGCACCGAGCGGCGGCCCGTTCGTGGCGGCGCTGGCTGCCACCCGAAGCACGGTGGCCCAGGACGTCGACGGTGACCTTGCCCGGCTCGGCCGCGATCTCGAGCGGCTCGAGGCCAACCTCGGCCTCATCGCCGAGGCTGCCGTGCTCGAAGACCTCGACCGCATGGCCTTTCCGAGCCGTGCCCCGGTCGCGGGCGGGCGCATCTCCTCGGGCTTCGGCAACCGGCGTGACCCGTTCACGCAGCGGCTCGCGCGCCACACGGGCATCGACATGCCGGCAGCCTGGGGCACGCCGATCCTCGCCAGCGCCGGCGGGCGGGTGCGCTTTGCGGGCTTTCGCCATGCCTACGGGCGTACGGTGGAAATCGATCACGGCAAGGGGCTGGTGACGCGTTACGGGCATGCCGCGAAGCTGCTGGTACGCGCCGGCGACGTGGTGCTGCCCGGCCAGCGGATCGCCACGGTCGGTTCGAGCGGGCGGTCCACCGGCCCGCACCTGCACTTCGAGGTCCTGCGCCAGGGCCGGGCCGTGGAACCGAGGCTCTATCTTGCGCGTGCCGGCAATCGGGGCGAGGCCGGGTGATGGCGTTGGGGCCGTACGACACGCAGTGGCTCACGCGGGCCAGCTTCGAGCCCACGCCAGCGCGCCGCTGGCGCCTGGTTGCCGGCGTCATGGGCCTGGCCGTGCTGCTGGTGCTCGCCGCGTGGTTCCTCGGGCACGACGGCAGTCGCAGCAGCGAGCTCGCCGCGCGTCTGGCCGGTGCGGAGCGGCAGGCGGCAGCGCTCGGCGCGCAGCTCGAGCGGGCACAGGCCGAACTCGCCCTCGAGCGGGCGACCCGCCAGGAACTGCAGCGCCAGGCCGACGGCCTGGGCGCGCGCGTGGCCGAACTCACGCAGCAGATGGAGTTCCTCGCCTCGCGCCGTGCGGTGGCATACAACGACCAGGCGGCGCCGCAGATGCGCCCGGAGCAGTGACGATGTTTCGCAGGAAGAAGCGCCCCTCGATCGAGGTCACGAAGCTGCAGAGCCTGGTGGCCGGCAACGTCACCGTGCGCGGCGACATCGAGTTCGATGGCGGGTTGCGCGTGGACGGGCGCGTGGAAGGCAACGTGGTCAGTGCCGACGGCGCCCGCAGCCTGCTGGTGCTCTCCGACAAGGGCACGATCGCCGGGCGGGTGAAGGTGCACGATGCGGTGATCAACGGCCGGGTCGAGGGCGACCTGGAGGTCGAGCACTTCCTCGAGCTGCAGGCCGGCGCGCAGGTGTGCGGCAACATCGTCTACCGGCAACTGCAGATGGACTGCGGCGCCACTGTCGACGGCAAGCTCGAGCGGCGCGAACCGGCCACGACCGACGACGGCAAGGTAGTGGCGCTGATTGCAGCACCGAAGCCGGTTTCCCTGGGGCAGGCCGGCAGCAGCTGAGCCACGCCGGGTGATCGCTCCCGTGCGTTAACATGGGAGCGATGGGGATCGGGCCAGGCGAAACCGGCGGCAGCGGGCGGGGCATCCTCTACGCCCCGTGGGAACGCGCCTTCGAGCGCATCCTCACGCCGTTCGAGGAGTTCATCCACCGGCAGACCACCAGCGGCCTGCTGCTGATGGTGAGCGCCGTTCTCGCGCTCGTGCTCGCCAACGGCCCGTTTGCCGATCTCTACCACCGGCTGATCCACCTGCCGCTCGGCATCAGCCTGGGCGGCTGGTCCCTGGAAAAGACGCTCCAGCACTGGGTCAACGACGGCCTGATGGCGTTCTTCTTCTTCGTCGTGGGCATGGAGCTCAAGCGCGAGATGCTGGTGGGCGAGCTCGCCGACCTGCGCCAGGCGGCGCTGCCGATCGTCGCTGCCATCGGCGGCATGGTCGTACCGGCCCTGATCTACCTCGCCATCGCGCCCGACGGGGCAGCGCAGCGCGGCTGGGGCGTGCCGATGGCCACGGACATCGCCTTTGCCGTCGGCGTGCTGGCGCTGCTGGCGGCGCGGGTGCCCAGGGCGCTCATCACCTTTCTCGTGGCGCTGGCCATCGTCGACGACCTCGGCGCGGTGCTCGTGATTGCGGTGTTCTATACCGACGACCTGGCCTTCGCCTGGCTTGCTGCTGCGGGTGCGGTGGTCGCCGTGCTGGTCGTCTTCAACCTCGCCGGCGTGCGCCGGCCGGTGCCGTATTTCCTGGTGGCGGTGTTGCTGTGGTTCGCGTTGCTGAAATCCGGTGTACACGCCACGTTGGCCGGAGTCATCGGCGGCTTCACCGTACCGGCGCTGCCACGCTACGACCCGGCAGCCTTCAGCGCCCAGGTCCGGCGACTGATGGCGCGTTTCGACGTGAGTCACCGCCCGGGCGAGAGCATTCTCACCAACGACGAACTGCGCGCGGTGGTGCAGGCGCTCGACAATGGCGTGGTCGCGGTCCAGGCGCCCCTGCAGCGCCTGGAGCACATCTGGCACCAGCCGGTGGCATTCCTGGTGATTCCGGTGTTCGCGCTCTTCAACGCCGGCATTCCGCTGGAAATCGGCACGGTGGCCGGCACGGTACTCGCGCATCCGGTCGCGCTCGGCGTGACGGTCGGCCTGGTCGCCGGCAAGCTGCTCGGCATCACCGGTGCGAGCTGGGTTGCGCTGCGCCTCGGTGTGGCGGTGCTGCCCGCCGGCACGCGGTTCCCGCAGATCGCCGCGGTGTCGCTCCTCGCCGGCATCGGCTTCACGATGTCGATCTTCATCGCCGAACTCGCTTTCGGTGCCGAGCCGCAACTGCTCCTCATGGCCAAGATCGGGATCCTGATGGCCTCGCTGCTGAGCGGCGCAGCCGGATTCGCCTGCCTGTGGCTGCTCGGCGCGCCGCGCGGCGCCGGCGCGCGCTGAGCGGTGGTCGAACTCACGGCGGTCACGCTCGCCGCCGCGCTGGCCGGCTTCGTCGATGCCATCGTCGGCGGCGGTGGCCTGGTGCTGGTGCCGGCCCTCTTCAGCGCGTATCCGTCGGCAGCCCCGGCGACACTCTTCGGCACCAACAAGACCGCTGCCGTGTGGGGCACGGCCTGGGCCACCGGCCAGTACGCGCGGCGCGTGCGCATGAACTGGGGGACGCTCGCACCGGCCGCCGCTGCGGCGCTCGCCGGCAGCGCGCTCGGTGCCTGGGCGGTGACGCGGGTACCCGGCGAGGGATTGCGCCGGGCGCTGCCGTTCGTGCTGCTCGCGGTGCTGGTCTATACGCTGGCGCGCAAGGATCTCGGTCATGTCCACGCCCCGCACCTGGGGCGCGCCACCGAGCGCGCCGTGGCGGCGGCCATCGGTGCCGGGCTCGGTTTCTACGACGGTTTCTTCGGCCCCGGTACCGGCAGCTTTCTCGTGTTCCTGCTGGTGCGCCTGCTCGGCTACGACTTCCTGCACGCCTCCGCCGGCGCCAAGCTCATCAACATGGCGACGAACCTGTCGGCGATCGCTCTCTTCGCTGCCACGGGCCATGTGTGGTGGCACGTGGCAGCCGTGATGGCCGTGGCCAACGTCGCCGGCAGCCTGGCCGGGACAGGCCTGGCGCTGCGGCATGGAACGCGCTTCGTGCGCTTCGTCTTCATCGTCGTGGTCGGGGCGCTGATCCTGCGCACGGGCTACGACGCGTTCCTGCGGTGAGCGCCAGCCTGTCCCGCTGAGTCACCTCCTGTTGTCTGATGACGATCACCGATCACAGATCAGCGGTCAGCAGCCAGGCGCGGTCCGGCGGAGCTCTCTGCGCCATTGCCGCGGTGCAGTTCGGTGAGCCGGTCGTTGCCGATGCGGGTCACGGCGTCGTCGAGAGCCTCCTTGCGGCACTCGACCCACGCGGCACGTCCGGTGAGGTCACGGATGTCGACGTTCCCGCAGGCGCGTCCGGCGGCGTTGCGCAGCATCCGGTAGAGCACCCGCCGGTCGCCGTCGCGGGCCAGGTCGAGGTGACCGTAACGCACCACCACCGGGCGGGCCGCGGTCGCGTCGGCCGGCGCGGCACCGGCGTTGGTCGAAAAACCTGCCGCGAGAGCCGTGGTGATGCCGACAGCGGCAAACAGTCCGAAGAGATTGCGCTTCACGTTCATGAGAAGACTCCTGTGCTGGTCTGGTGGATTCGCCGGCATGTCCGGCATGGGGCACAGGATGGGCGGGCAGTGGTCCGGTCGCTTGACCGGGCGGTGATCGTGCGATGATCTTTCCGTGAACCGTCGCTGACCGCGCGGTCAGCGGGCCCTGGCCATGAGATCGCGGAAGCGCGGGTGGTCGCGCAGCGGGTCGAGCTCGATGTCGTGTTCCATCCAGGCGCGATTGGCCATGGCACCGATATCGATCGTCTCGAGCATGTCGAGCGCCCGCTCGTGCTCGCCGAGCAGCACGTAGGCACAGGCGGCGTTGTAGCGGCAGTGGGGTTCGTCGGGCTCCAGCGTGCACGCCCGCTCGATCCAGGCACGGGCCTCGTCCGGGCGGCCGGCGCTGATCAGTCCGGCTGCCGAGAGCACCAGGGCGCGGGCGTCGGTCGGGTCGCGCGCCAACGCCTGTTCGGCAATGGCCAGCGCGCGCCGTTGGGCGTCGAGGCCGCGCTCTTGCTCACCCAGCGAGCGGTAGGCCTGATCGGCGAACACGAGTGCCTGGTAGTCATCGGGCTGGATCTCCGCCGCCCTTTCATACAGCGCGGCCGCCCGGGCGAACTCGCCCATCTCCGTGGCAGCCCGCCCGTAGTAATAGTGCGCCTCGAACGAGTCCGGACCGAGGGCGATTGCCTTCTCGAACGCTGCGCGCGTTGCCCGAAGCGGTGCTGATAGGCCCGCCCGCGGCGGCTGAGTTCCCCGGCGTCGACCGGGCCACCCGGCTGGATCGCCGGTGCGCGCCCGCTGCCGCCGAGTGTCGTGGCAATGCGCCGCGCAATCTCGTCCTGGATCGCGAACATGTCTTCCAGGCGCCGATCCCAGCTTTCCGACCACAGGTGAAAGCCGGTGAGGGCGTCGACCAGCTGGGCCGTCACCCGCAGGTGATCACCAGCCTTGCGTACGCTGCCTTCGAGGACCAGGGTGACGTTGAGGCTGCGGGCAATCTCCCGCACGTCGTCATGACGGCCCTTGAAGGCGAACGAGGACGTGCGGGCGGCGACACGCTGGCCTGCGCGGGTGAGCGCGTTGATGATCTCCTCGGCCATGCCGTCGCAGAAGTATTCCTGGTCTCGCTGCGGGCTCATGTCGGCAAATGGCAGCACGGCGACCGCCCGCGCCTTCGCCGGTGCAGAGGCTGGCGGATCCGTCGGGACCGGAGGCAGGTCCTGGCGCAGTTCGGCCACAAAACGGAAGCCGCGTCGCTGCACCGTGCGGATCACGGCCTGGCGCTCACCGTCGTCGCCGACCATGGCGCGTGCCTTGCGCAGCGCCTGCGTGAGAGCGGACTCCGACACCACCACACGCGGCCAGATCTGCTCGAGCAACTCGTCCTTGTCGATTACCCGGTCACGGTGGGTGATCAGGTAGAGCAGCAGGTCGAGCGCCTTCGGCTGGGCCTCGGCGATCGTGCCGGCGACGCGCACCTGCCTCAGGGCAGGATCGATCTCGCAGTCGCCGAATCGGTAGACTGGGCTCGTGTTCATGACCTGCCGGACATTGTAACGGTGCGGCTGACGACGGCGTCGCGCCCGGCGCTGGTAGCAGCCGTGGCATTGCTGCTCGGCTGGCTGCTCGCGGCCGCCACCCCGCCGCCGGCGGACGGGCTGGAGGTGTTCGTTCGCGACGGCTGCCCGCATTGCGCCGAGGCGGAGCGCTTCCTCGATGGGTTCGGCCGCCGGCATCCCGACCTGCGGGTGACCTATCGCGACGTGGGCAGTGATCCGGCGGCGCGAGCCGACCTCGAACGACACTCCCGCGCGGCAGGGATCTGGCCGCCGGGCGTGCCGACCTTCGTGTACGAGGGGCGCGTGCTGGTCGGCTTCGACTCGGCCGCGCGCACGGGGCCGGCGATCGAGGCACTGCTCGGCGTGGAAGCAGTTGCGGAGGTGCATCCCATGGCTGCCGGGCCGATCAGTGTCGAGCGGCTCGGCCTGCCGCTGTTCACGCTGGCGCTCGGCCTGCTCGATGGCTTCAACCCCTGCGCCATGTGGGTGCTCCTGTTCCTGCTGTCGCTGCTGGTGCGGTTGCGCGACCGCCGGCGCATGGCGCTGGTGGCTGGCACCTTTGTGGCGGCGAGTGGCCTGGTGTACTTCGCATTCATGGCGGCCTGGCTCAATGCGTTTCTGCTGCTCGGGCTGTCGACGCCAGTGCGGGTGGTCCTCGGCCTGGTCGCATTCGGCATCGGGGCCATCAACATCAAGGACTTCTGGGCATTCGGCCGCGGTGTCACGCTGTCAATCCCCGCGGCTGCCCGACCAGGGCTCCAGGCACGCATGCGCGCCGTGTTGCGGGCGGACACGCTGCCGGCCTCGCTCGCTGGCGTGACCGTGCTCGCCGTGGTGGTCAATATCGTCGAACTGCTGTGCACCGCTGGTTTCCCGGCCGTCTATACCGCTGTGCTGGCGCAGCAGGGTCTCGGCATGGCGGCGTACTACGGCTACCTCGGCTTGTACGTCGTCGGCTACGTCGTCGACGACGCCCTGATGGTGACCCTGGCCGTCATCGCCCTGAGTCAGCGCCGGCTCACGCAGACCGCAGGCCGCTGGTTGAAGCTGGCGAGTGGCACGGTCATGCTGGGACTCGGCGCGCTGTTGCTCTGGCGCCCCGACTGGCTGTTCTGAGGAGTCGATCGTGCCCGCCCCGACGCCGCTCGCCGCCTGATGGCCGACACCGCCGATCTGCCGCAGGGGTTGCTCGATCCGGCAGCCTATCCGCACGCGGTCGAGGGGCCGATCCGGCTGGTGACGACGCACATCTCCTGGGTGCTGATCGCGCCGCCGCGGGCTTACAAGATCAAGCGGCCCGTCGCCTACGGCTTCCTCGATTTCCGCCGGCTCGCCGACCGGCGGCATTACTGCGAGGAAGAACTGCGGCTGAACCGCCGGTTCGCTCCCTCGCTGTACCTCGATGTCGTGCCGGTCGTGCGCACCGGCACGGGGCTGCACCTCGGCGGTGCCGGCACCGTCGTCGATCACGCCGTGTGCATGGTGGCGTTCGATCCGGCCGGAGAGCTGCGCACGCTGGTCGAGGACGGGCGCGTCGAGCCGGCGGAACTCGCCGCGCTGGCGCGCGATCTCGCGGCGTTGCAGGCACGGGCCGACGTTTGCGGTTCGGGCGAGGTCGGCGATCCGGCGGTGCTCGACCGGGCCGCGCGCGACAACGTCGTGGCGCTGCGCCGGGCCGGAGCGGTGCCCGCGCCGGTGCTCGATGCCCTCGAGGACTGGACCCGGGCGAGCGCGAGCGCACTCGACGGGCTGCGTACGGTGCGCCGCCGGGAGGGCCGTGTGCGCGATGGCCACGGCGACCTGCACGCGGGCAATGTCGTGCACTGGGGCGGGCGGCTGGTGCCGTTCGATTGCCTGGAGTTCGACGCGCGCCTGCGCGGCCTGGACGTGCTGGCGGATGTCGCCTTCCTCGTCATGGATCTCACTTCGCGTGGACGCACCGATCTTTCACAGGTCTTTCTGGACGAGTGGCTCTCCGCCACCGGCGACTACGCCGCACTGCCCCTGTTGCCCTACCACGTCGTGTATTACGCGTTGGTACGGGCGAAGGTCGATGCGCTGCAGGCAGGCGAGGCCGACGCCGGGCGGGCCGCCGAGTTGCAGCGGCGGATCGGCAACCACATCGACCTGGCCCGGCGTGTGGCCACGCCCGGCCAGCGCCGCCTCGTGCTGATGCACGGGGTCTCGGGATCGGGAAAGTCGTGGCTGGCCGCGCGCCTGGCGCCGCTGCTCCCGGCCGTGCGGGTGCGGGCGGATGTCGAACGCAAGCGGCTCGCGGGCCTTGCGCCCGAGGCGCGTACGCTGTCGGGGCTGGGGACGGGCCTGTATACCGCGGAGGCGACGGATCGAACCTATGCGCACCTCGCCGAGTGCGCGGCGGCAGCGATCGCCGGTGGCCAGCACGTGATCGTCGATGCGACGTTCCTCGATCCGGCGCGCCGCGCACCGTTCCATGCGCTCGCCGCGCGCCTGGGTGCGGCGCTAGTGATCGTGGACTGCGCCACCCCGGTCGAGGTCTGCCAGGCGCGCGTCGCCGCACGCGAGTCGGCAGGTACGGATCCCTCGGAAGCCGGTCCGGCGGTTCTCGCTGCACAACTCGCGCAGCGGCAGCCATTCACGTCCGACGAAAAAGTCGTCACGTTCCGGAGCGGGGACAGTTTGCTCAATTGCCTTCGGGCAATTGAGTAAACTGTCCCCATGGATTTCACGTCACCGGAATTCTGGATCGCCATCGGGCAGATCATCGTCATCGACATCCTGCTCGGGGGCGACAATGCCGTCGTCATCGCGCTCGCCTCGCGTCGGCTGCCGCAGGCGCAGCGCCAGCAGGCGATCTTCTGGGGGATGTTCGGTGCGGTGGCCCTGCGCGTGGTGCTGATCTTCTTCGCCCTGCAACTGCTGCGGGTTCCCTTCCTCAAGCTCGTCGGCGGGCTGCTGCTGCTGTGGATCGGCGTCAAGCTGCTGCTGCCGCAGGAGGAAGGTTCGGGTCACGACATCGACGCCAGCACCCACCTCGTCGGTGCCATCAAGACCATCATCCTGGCCGATGCGGTGATGAGCCTGGACAACGTCATCGCCATTGCCGCCGCCGCCAAGGACCATGTGGGCCTGGTGGTGTTCGGTCTGCTCGTGAGCGTGCCGATCATCGTCTGGGGCAGCCGCTTCGTGCTGACCCTCATGGACCGCTTCCCGATCGTGATCGTGGGCGGCGCCGCCCTGCTTGGCTGGATCGCCGGCGACATGATTGCCCACGACATCGCGATCAAGGCGCACGTGGCCGAGCTGTTGCCGGGGCCATGGACCTGGGCCGCGCCGGTGGCCGGGGCGTTGCTGGTGGTCGTCATCGGCAAGATCGTGGCTGCGCGCCGCCCGGCGCCGGTCGTGCCGGCCGAGCCCGTGGACCTGGCACGCCGCGACGGCGAGTGAAGGAGACCGACATGCTGACCCTGCTGATCGCCGTCGACGGCTCGGAATACTCCGACCGGGCGGTCGACTACGTCGTGCGCCGCGCTGCCGGCTCGCGCGAACCCGTTGCCGCGCATCTGCTGAACGTGCAGTTGCCGCTCGCCGGGGTGAACGTGAAGCTCTTCATCAGCCCGGAGAGCCAGCAGGCATACCATCGCGACGAGGGCCTGGCGATCCTGGCGCGCCCGCGCGAGCGCCTGGCGCAGGCCGGCATCGCCTGCGAGCACCACATCGGCGTCGGCGATCCGGGCCAGGTGATCGCCGACTACGCCCGCAGCAAGGGCTGTGCCGAGGTGGTCATGGGGACACACGGCCGCGGCTTCCTCGCCGGCACCGTGCTCGGCTCGGTGGCGCAGAAGGTCGTCCACCTGGCGCCGGTCCCGGTGGTCCTCGTGAAGTGACCGGCAGCGGCTGGCACCGCTGCCGGGCCGCCGCCGCTACTTGCCGACGATGGCGAGCAGGTCCACTTCGAAGATGAGCGTGGCACCGGGCGGAATCGCCCCGCCGGCACCGCGATCACCGTAGGCGATCGCGGCCGGGCAGACGAGCCTGGCCTTCTCGCCGACCTTCATGCGCTGCACGCCCTCGGTCCAGCAGGGAATGACGCGGTTCAGCGGGAATTCCGCCGGTTCGCCGCGATCCACCGAGCTGTCGAACACCTTCCCGTCGGGCAGCGTGCCGTGGTAGTGCACGCGCACCGTGTCGGTGGCGGTTGGGCTCGCGCCTGTGCCGGCTGTCAGCGTGCGGAACACCAGGCCGGAGTCGGTCTTCACCGCGCCCTGCTCCTGGGCGGCACTGGCCAGCACGTCATCGCCGGCCTTCCTGGCCTCGGCGGCACCGGCGGCAATGCGCGCTTCCGCCAGCGTCTGGAAGTGCTGCTGGTAGTCCTCGACCTTGACCGTCGGCTCCTTGCCGGCCAGGGCATCGCCGAAGCCGCTGCGGAAGACGTCCATCTCCGGTGCCGTCAGGCGCAGCTGCGTGGTCTGCTCGGCGACCTGCCGGCCGACGGCGGCGCCGAAGGCGTAGATGGCCTTCTCGTCATCGGTGGTGAGCGGCTTGGCGACTTCGGCCGGCGCGGGCTTCTGGCAGCCGGCAGCGGCCAGGGCCAGCGCGAGGGCCGCGAGGGAACGGGGGATCGTCATGATTCGTGCCTTCCGCCCCGCAGGGCGCCTGGCCCGGAGGGGCCGTTTTGAGGAGCGCGCCATCCTAACGATCTGCCTCCGGCGAAACAACGTGCAGCGGCTCATCGTGGATCGCGACCTCGATGACCCCGTCGCTGCTGACCGTGCCGCGGTACATCGCCGCGGTGCCAAACGGCATGGCCACGATCCCGCCGGCGTCGAGCGCGATGAGGCCGCCGGTGCCGCCGAGGCGCCCGACCGTGTCGAGGGCGGCGCGGGCGGCCACGGGCAGCGGGTCGCCACGGTAGGTGAGGCGGGCGGCGACGTCGTGGGCGACGGCCGCCCGGATGAAAAACTCGCCCCAGCCCGTGGCCGATACCGCGCAGCGCTCGTCGGCCCAGGTGCCGGCACCGATGATCGGGGAGTCGCCCACGCGCCCGTAGCGCTTGTTGGTCGTGCCGCCGGTCGAGGTGCCGGCCGCGAGTTGCCCCTGCCGGTCCCGGGCCACGGCACCGACCGTGCCGAAGTGGGGTGGTGCGGTCGCTCCGCGAGCGCGGGCCCGCTCGAGGTCGCGCTGCCGTTCCGCCGTGACGAACCAGCCGGGCTCCACCAGCTCGGCGCCGATCGAGCGGGCAAAGGCCTCGGCACCCTCGCCAATCAGCAGCACATGGTCCGACCGTTCCATGACGGCGCGGGCCAGCCGGATGGGGTTTCTCACCCGGTGGACGCCGGCGACCGCACCGGCGCGGCGGGTGCTGCCCTCCATCACGGCGGCATCGAGTTCGGCGCGGCCCTCGGCATTGAGTGCGGCACCACGTCCGGCGTTGAAGAGCGGCGAGTCCTCCAGCACGACGATCGCCGCAGTCACCGCCTCGACGGCCGGGCCTCCGTTGTGCAGGACGTCGAACCCAGCCTGCAGGGCCTCGGCCAGCGCCAGCCGGGCGGCCTGCGCACGCCCGGCGCCGAGCTCGTCGCGCGACGGGGTGCCCGCACCGCCGTGTACCGCCAGCACGATGTCAGCGGTCGTCGCGTTCATGGGCAGCAGGCGTCACGGCACGAACTCCCCGGGCTGGGTGTCGCTGATGGTATCGGATGGCGCTTCGCGTGCGGTCGGGTACGGTTGCGGCAGGGTGCGGGTGGCACGGATCACGGGCTGGCGCCAGGCGACCAGGACCAGGACGAGCGCGGTCACCCCGGCGAAGCCCAGTGCCGTGCGCAGCCCCAGGTGTTCGCCGAGCCAGCCGCCGATGAGCGCGCCGGGACCGGCCGGCAGCAGGATCAGCCAGCGCATGGTGCTGGTCATCCGGCCGAGCAGCGGTGCCGGTGTTACGGCCTGACGCAGCGCCAGGACGTTGAGGAACACCAGCGTTGCGCCGAACCCGAACGCCGCG
>JADZBS010000048.1 GCA_020851975.1 Gammaproteobacteria bacterium
CAGCAGCGGGCGTCCGACCAGGCGCGCACCCCAGTACATGATGGCCGCACCGAGCCAGGAGCCGATGGTGCCGGCGGCGACGATGCCGCCGAGGCTCATGCTGCCGCGGGTATGGGCGAGGTGGGCGGCCGGCGGGATCACCACCTCGCTCGGCAGCGGGATGATGGAACTCTCCATGGCCATGAGCAGGACGATCAGCCCGTAGCCGCCGTCTTCGAGCGCACCGAGATACCAGTCCATGAAGCGGTGGATCAGTTCCTCCACGCGGTTCAGTCCTGCAGGCTGTATTCGACGGTGGAGACCACGCGTACGGTCTTCTGGATCTGGCTCTCTGCGTTCATGCCCGGTGCCTGGTCGCGGGGCAGGATCTCGAACACACCCTGACTGGCGCGGCGGATGCCGCCGAGGCGGCTGTCGGAATCGCGCGCGAACTGCTCGGCGGCCTCGCGCGCCCGTGCGGTGGCATCGGCAATCATCGCCGGCTTGAGGGCGTTCAGCCCGGTAAAGACGTAGGTCGGTCCGCTCGACCCGTATTCGCCCCCGGAGGCGAGCACGACGCCGGCGGAGACCAGTTCGCCCACGCGCTCGGAGGCCGCGCGCACCTTCTCCGGCTCGGCCGAGCGCACCACCAGGGTCTGCGTGATGACGAAGCGGCTGCCGGCATTGGCGTTGCCGTACTGGTTGGCCTGCGCGTCGGTGACGGCGAAAGCCTGCAGGCGCGCGCTCGCCGGATCGAGGCCGTGGCGTTCGAGAAAGGCGCGGATCTCGCGGATGCTGCGCTCGACCTGGGCCTGGGCCTCGCCGAGGTGGTCGCTCGCCGCCGTGAGGCGCAACGGCCAGATGGCGACGTCGGCACTGGCCTCGCGTTCGGCGATCCCCTTGACGGTGACGACGCGATCGGCGGTGCGGGCACTGATCAGGCCCTGGCCGATCATGCCGCCGGCGGCGGCCACGCCGAGGGCGAGGATCACCGCGGGTATGACGCTGTCTCGACGTGGGTTCATGTCAGGATGCTCGCGATGCTGGTGCTACTGGGGCACGCCGCGGGGCACCACTCGCAGCACGGTGCGGCTCGTGGCGGCACTGACGAACACACGTCCGTCGGGCGTGACGGCGACGTCGGCCACCGCCGGTGTCGCCGTGGATTCTGCCACCGGCAGGCCGTCGGCGAGGACCTCCCGATGCCCGTTCGTCCGGTCGATGGCGAGCAGCCGGCCGAGGCCCGCCTCGACGACCGCGAGGCGTCCGTCGGGAAGCAGTGCCAGTCCTTCCGGACGGGCGATGCCGCTGGCGAGCGTACGCCGCTCGTAGCGGTCGAGGCGGACCAGGGTCACGCGTCCGGCGAGCGCTTCGGTGACGTAGGCGGTCGCGGGATCGGCCAGCACCACGCCGACGGGTCCTTCGAGACCTTCGGCGAGCAGGCGTGGCCGCGATTCGGATCCCGGTCCCAGCCGCAACAGCGTTCCGGCGCCGTACTCGGCGACGAGCACGGCACCGCCCGGCGCCAGGCGCAGCCCGAGCGGCGTCTGCAGGCCGGAGACGTTGAAGGTCACGGCGCCGGCGGCATCGAGCGAGCGCACCGAACCGGACAGGGCGCTGCTGACCGCCAGTCCGTTGCTGTCCACGTCGACCATGGTCGGGGCGATGGAGTCGCCACGCGTCGGCAGCGGCTCGGCCGTCCCGCTGGCGGCATCCACGGTGAAGAGGCAGCCGCGCGCGGCCACCAGCACGACGTCGGCAGCGCCGCTGCGCACGACAGCAAGTCCGCCCGGCACGACCGTTCCCTCGGCAGCATCCGCCGTACAGCTCGTCGGCAACGTTGCGAGGAGTGGCTCGGTGTGCCACGGGGGCAGGGTCGAGGTCGCGCAGCCGGCGAGCATGCCGATTGCGGCGAGCATCGTCGGCAGCGGTCGTGGCTTCAGGGACATGCGCACCTCTCCCGGTCGGTTGCCGGCCGCGGCTCCGGGGTGGGCGCGGCCAGCGCGCGTCACACTAAAGCGCGGCCCCGCCCGGGTCAAACGCGTCCAATCGGTTTCCGACCGCCGTTATGTCGCCAGGGTCAGCGCAACCGCGGCAGCAGCTCGCGACCGATGAGGTGCAACGCCTCGGCGGGTTCGTCGTGCAGTCGCAGGGCGTTCTCGGTCATGCCGGCAGCGGCGAACCGGCGCAACCGGTCGGCGTGGCGGTCGAGGTCGTCGAGATTGCCAGCCAGGCTCAGGCCCTCGACCAGTTTGGCGCAGATGCCGGGCGGCACGCCCTTGATCTCGCCGCTGCGGGTGCGGAAAGCCGTGAGAAACGCGTTCTTGTTGGCTTCGACGATGGCGGCTTCCTCGGCGGTGAGCAGCGGCCCGTACCACTCTTCCCCGAGCCAGCCGCGGATCATCAGTTCGCGCCGTGCCTCGCGGAAGGACGCCTCACGGTCGCGCTTGACGTGGAACGCGCAGAAATTGCTGACCCGGAAACTCGCCGGCGCCCGGCCGTGGCGGGTGAGGGCCGCCCGCAGGTGACCCATCGTCGGCTCGAGCATGGGCAGCGTCATGTCGCTCAGCATCGTGCCGTCGGCCAGGCGTACCGCCATGTCGAGCATCTTCGGGCCCGTGGCGCCGGCATAGACGATCGGCGGCGGTCCCTTGACCCAGGTCGAGCGGAAATAGCGGGCGCTGTAGACCTGGCCTTTCCAGGTCACCGCCTCGCCGGCCACCGCGCGCTTGACCATGGCGATGGCTTCGCCGCAGCCGGTGACGCGCTTGCCGTATGGCACGCCGAGCACACCGGGCCACTCGCCGCCGCCGCCGATGACCACCATGCCGCGGCCGCCCGAGTACTCGTTGAGCGTGGACACCGCGTTGGCGATCTTGAGCGGATGCATTTCGTACGGGCTGATCACGACCGCCCCCAGCCGGATGCGGCGGGTGGCGGTTGCGGCCGGCATCAGGCACATGAAGGCATCGCGGGCGTTGGAATAGTTCTGGGTCCACAGGCCGCGGATGCCATAGCCCTCGGCGAGCTGCGCGAGTTCGGCGACCTGCGCGGGCGTGACATCGGCTTCGAGGATGACATCGATTTCCACGATCGGGCTCCGGCAGTTCCGGGGGAACGAGCGGCCGAATCTAGCACGGGCCTCGCCGCGCAGCCGCCGGGCCCCGCTGCGGCTTGTACCTAGGGGTTCGGTCTACACTAGGCGGCCGGCGACCCGCCGCCCAGGACTCCGCCTTGCCCCGTTCGACCGACATCGCTTCCCGGCTCGCCGAGCTGCGCGGCCGGAATCTCTACCGACAGCGGCGCGTCATCGACGGTCCGCAGGGCCGCGAGGTCGAGGTCGATGGCCGCCGCCTGCTCAACTTCTGCAGCAACGATTACCTCGGCCTGGCCGCCGATCCCCGCGTGGTCGAGGCGCTCGCGAACGGTGCCCGGCACTGGGGCGTCGGCGCCGGCGCCTCGCATCTCGTCTGCGGACACACCCGCGCGCACCACGAGCTCGAGGAGGCGCTCGCGCGGTTCACCGGCAGGCCGCGGGCGCTGGTGTTCTCGAGCGGCTACGCGGCCAATCTCGGTGCGATCGGGGCCCTGCTGGGTCCGGGTGATCGCGTGCTGGAGGATCGCCTCAATCATGCCTCGCTCCTCGATGGCGGCTGGCTGTCGCGGGCGCGCTTCGGGCGCTATCGACACGGGGATCTCGACCATCTCGCCGTGAAGCTCGCGGACGGCCCTGGCGAAGGTCGCACACTCGTGGTGAGCGACGGCACCTTCAGCATGGATGGCGACCGCTGTGCGCTCCGGCCGCTGGTGGACGTTGCCCGCGCGCACGCGGCCCTGGTGATGATCGACGACGCTCACGGCATCGGCGTGCATGGCGAGGACGGTTGCGGGCTGGTCGATCCGCGGGCGTTCACGACGCAGGACGTGGCCGTGCTGGTCGGTACCTTCGGCAAGGCGCTCGGCACGGCAGGCGCCTTCGTGGCCGGCGAGGCGGATCTGGTCGACCTCATGATCCAGCAGGCGCGCACCTACATCTATACGACGGCGATGCCGCCGGCGCTCGCGGTCGCCACGCTGGCGAGCCTGCATCTCGCCGCGACCGAGTCGTGGCGGCGCGAGGCGCTGATGGCGCGGGTGGCTCAGTTCCGTGCCGGGGCGGCGGCACTCGGCCTGGCACTGGCTCCGTCGCCATCGCCGATCCAGCCCCTGATCGTCGGCGAGAGCGAGCGGGCGCTGGCGCTGAGCGCGGCACTCGCCGAGCGCGGTGTCTGGGTGAGCGCCATTCGCCCGCCGACCGTGCCGCCCGGTACCGCGCGGCTGCGGGTGACGCTGAGCGCTGCCCACGAGGGCGCGGACGTGGACCGGCTGCTGGAGGCGCTGGCCGGCGCTCACCGCGTGGTCGGTGGCGGCTGACGGCCATGGCAGCGTACTTCGTGACTGGCACCGATACCGGCGTGGGCAAGACCCTGGTGTGCGCGGCGCTGCTGCAGGCCGGGGCGGCGCGGGCGCTGCGCACCATCGGCCTGAAACCGGTCGCGGCCGGCTGTGAACTGCACGCCGGCGCCTGGTGCAACGCCGACGCCTTGCTGCTGCAACGCTGTGCCAGCGAGCGTCTCGATTACGCCGCCGTCAATCCGGTCGCCCTGCGCAGCGCCGTCGCTCCGCATCTCGCTGCGGCGGAGGAGGGCGTGAGGCTCGATGTCGATGCGCTGGCGGCGCACTGCCGGGCCGAGGCCCGGCGGCCACACGACCTGCTGCTCGTGGAAGGCGCCGGCGGCTGGCTGGTGCCGCTCGGCGACGACACGACCATGGCCGATCTCGCCACCGCGCTCGGCTGGCCGGTGCTGATGGTGGTGGCGCTGCGGCTCGGCTGCCTCAACCACGCGCTCCTCACCGCGGCGGCCATTCGCGCCACGGGCCTCGTGCTCGCTGGCTGGGTCGCCAACGAGACCGACCCGGCGATGGCGCGGATGGCGGAGAACATGGCGACGCTCGAGGCACGGCTCGGCGCCCCGCGGCTCGGGACCGTGCCCTGGCTCGGCCCCGTGGCTGACCCACAGCTAGCGGCCGCCGGCCTCGGTGTCGAGCGCCTGTGCGGGAGAGCCTGATGCTCGAGTTCGACCGCCAGCACCTCTGGCACCCCTACACCTCGGCCGTGGATCCGCTGCCGGTCTATCCGGTCGTGTCCGCCGCCGGCTGTCGCCTGCGGCTCGCCGACGGCCGGGAACTCGTCGACGGCATGGCGTCCTGGTGGTGTGCGATCCACGGCTACAACCACCCGGACCTGAACGATGCCGTGACGGCCCAGCTCGCGCGCATGGCGCACGTCATGTTCGGCGGGCTCACCCACGAGCCGGCCGTGGAACTCGCGCGCCGGCTGCTCGCGATCGTGCCGCCAGGGCTGCAGCGCGTGTTCTTCTGCGATTCGGGCTCCGTGGCCGTCGAGGTCGCCATCAAGATGGCACTGCAGTACTGGGCGGCGACCGGTCGGCCCGGGAAGCACCGCCTGCTCACGCTGCGTGGCGGGTATCACGGCGACACCTTCGGGGCCATGGCCGTCTGCGATCCGGTCAACGGCATGCACGAGCGCTTCCGCGGCGTGCTGCCGCAGCACCTGTTCGCGCCGCGCCCGTGCAGCCGCTTCGGCGAGCCGCTCGTGTCCGGTGACATGGAGACATTCGAGACCCTGATCCGCCGGCATGCCGGGGAACTCGCCGCCGTGGTCCTCGAGCCGATCGTGCAGGGCGCCGGCGGCATGTGGTTCTACTCGGCCGACTACCTGCGCGAGGTGGCCGCGCTCTGCCGGCGCCACGACGTGCTGCTGGTCGCCGACGAGATCGCCACGGGCTTCGGCCGTACCGGGCGGCTGTTCGCCTGCGAGCACGCCGGCGTGGCCCCCGACATCCTCTGCCTCGGCAAGGCCCTCACCGGCGGTTACCTCACCCTGGCGGCCACACTGGCCACCGAGCGCATCGCCGCGGGGATCTCCGCCGACGGTGGTGTGCTGATGCACGGGCCGACCTTCATGGCGAACCCGCTCGCCACGGCCGTCGCCTGTCGCAGCATCGATCTCCTGCTCGCGAGCCCCTGGCAGGAGCGTGTGGCGGCCATCGAAGCGGGCCTGCGCGCGGGACTCGAACCGCTCGCGGCGCATCCGGCCGTGGCCGAGGTGCGCGTGCTCGGCGCCATCGGTGTGGTCGAGACCCGCCGGGAGGTCCCGGTGGCTGAACTGCAGCGCCGTTACGTGGACAGTGGCGCCTGGATCCGTCCCTTCGGCCGGCTCATCTACCTGATGCCGCCGTTCGTCATCGGCGCGGACGACCTGCGGCTCCTGACCCGCGCGATCGGTGACCACCTCCGCGTTCTGAGTTGACATCCGGCGTTGGCAGATCGGGCCGGACATTGATATACAATCCGGGTCGCCGGGCCTGAACCCGGCACGGACGCTCCCGGTCGCCAACACGGAAGTCGCCCCGACAATGAAGACGAGCAAGGATCGGATCCTGACGACGCACGTCGGCAGCCTGCCGCGCACGCAGGCAGTCACCGACGTGGTATTCGCGCGAGAGGCCGGCGAGGCACTCGACACGGCCCATGCCGAGGCGGTGATCGCCGGCGGCATTGCCGACGTGGTACGCCGGCAGGTCGGGATCGGCATCGACATCGTCAGCGATGGCGAACTCGGCAAGGTCAGCTATGCGACCTACATCAAGGACCGGCTGACCGGATTCGGCGGCGAGTCCACGCGCGAGCCCGCGCAGGACATGCTCGATTTTCCCGGCACGCTCGCGCGCCGCGAGGCCGCCGGCACGCGCTCGGCCGTGCGCCCGCCGCGCTGCATCGGCGAGATCCGCGTGAAGGACCTGGCGCCGCTGCAGTGGGATCTGGCGACCTTTCGCGCTGCCGTCGACAGGACGCCGCCGGTCGAGGCCTTCCTGAGTGCAGCCTCGCCCGGCGTCATCGCGCTGTTCCAGCCGAACGACCACTACCCGAGTCACGAGGCCTACCTCGAGGCGCTGGCCGAGGCGATGCGCGTGGAGTACGAAGCCATCGTCGCCGCGGGGTTCCTCCTGCAGGTCGATTCGCCGGACCTCGGCATGGGCCGGCACACGATCTTCCGCCACAAGACCGAAGCCGAGTACGTCCGGCTGGCGAGCCTGCACGTCGAAGTGCTCAACCATGCGCTGCGCAACATTCCAGCGGAGCGCGTGCGGATGCACGTGTGCTGGGGGAACTACGAGGGCCCGCACCATCGCGACGCGCCGATGGAGGTCGTCCTGCCCATCGCGCTGCGCGCCAGGCCGCAGGCGCTGCTGTTCGAGGCTGCCAACCCGCGGCATGCGCACGAGTGGACGGTGTTCCGCGACACAAGGCTGCCACCGGACAAGATCCTCGTGCCGGGCGTGATCGACTCGACGACCAACTTCATCGAGCACCCGCTGCTGGTGGCCGAGCGCATCGGGCGCTTCACCGACATCGTCGGCCAGGAACGGGTAATCGCCGGCACGGACTGCGGCTTCGCCACGTTCGCCGGCCACGGGGCCGTGGATGGCGAGGTCGCCTTCGCCAAGCTCGGCGCGCTCGTCGAAGGTGCCCGCATCGCGAGCAGGAGGCTGGCGGCCTGAGGCATCGCGGCGGGGGAGAACGAATTCGATCCAGGGGGAATTGGGAATGATCAACGGTCACGGGCGCCACGGGCGCCCCAGCGGTGCCACGGTCGGGGTGGTCGTGGCACTCGCCGCCATGCAACCGGTTGCCGGACTGGCACAGGAGCTCGAGGAGATCGTCGTCACGGCGCGGCGCGTCGAGGAGCGGATCAAGGAAGTGCCGCTGGCGATCACGGCTTTCGATTCGAGCGCGATCGAATCAGCCGCGATCAACAACCTCAACGACGTCGCGGCGCTGACGCCGGGACTGTCGTTCTTCAATCCCTTCGGCGAGAACCTGCCGGTGCCGGTGATCCGCGGCGTGGTGCCGCAGGACATCTTCGGCGAGAACTCGGCGGCCATCTTCGTCGATGGCGTCTTCGTCTCGGGCCGCGAGGGCCTGAACTTCAGCCAGCTCGATGTCGAGCGCATCGAGGTGCTGAAGGGGCCGCAGAGCGCCATGTACGGGCGCAACGCCTTCAGCGGCGCCATCAACTACATCACCAAGCCACCGGGGGATGAGTTCGAGTACCGCGCCGAGGTCGAGGCGGGCTCCAGCGGCAAGCAGCGCGTGCTCGGTGCCATCGGCGGCCCGTTGCCCTTCATCGAGGGGCTCAGCGGACGCTTCTCGGCCCTCTACGACGAGTGGGATGGCTCCTACCGCAACACGCTCGCCCCGGAGAACGACATCGGTGGCTACCGTTTCCGCAGCCTGCAGGGCAAGCTGCGCTGGCAGCCACGCGACAATCTCGACATCAACATCGGCCTGTACTCCTCCAATGACGAGATCGACGAGGCGGTCATGGCGGGCCTGCCGGCCAACTGCGAGGACCAGGTCGAGCAGACCAGCAAGGACCAGCGGGAAGGCCCGTTGCCGCGGCTGCAGGACTACTGCGGCAAGTTTCCGAAGCTCGAGCATCTGCCCGATGCGCTTTTCCGCTCGGCCTACCCGGACATGGTGGTCAATCCCGACTCGGTCACGCGCGATGGCATGCCGAAACTGGGCGTGGCCCTCGGCGAGGACCGCGATCTGATCCGCGGCAACCTCAACATTGCCTGGGATCTCGACTTCGGCACCTTCACCTTCCTGACGGGGTATTCCGACACCGAGCAGGATTCGCTCTCGGACTTCGGCCGCAGCCTGGGCGACTCGATCCCGCTGGTCTACTGCCCGACTGCCACCACGGTCGGTGGCCTGCCGACCTGCCTGCCACCCTTCGACTGGGCGCGCGCGCCGATGGGTTTCTACGACGACGAGGACGGCACCACGACCGAGGAGTGGAGCCAGGAGATCCGCTTCACCAGCCCCGCGGGCGAGCGCCTGCGCTACTCGCTCGGCTTCTACTTCTACAACGTCGATCGCCGCGACTACTTCGGCGAGCTGGTGGCGGCCACCGAGCTGCCGGTTTCCATCTTCGACGTCGGCATCGGGCCGGTCGCCTATCCGACCGCACTCGCCATCGGCTCCTACATCTTCGGCCCCTCGCTGATGGGCGGCGGTCCGCTCGATGCACTCCAGCGTCCGGAGGCGCAGCGCAAGACGGAGGCCTGGTCGGTGTTCAGCTCGGCCGACTACGCCCTGACCGACGCGCTGGAACTGCGTGCCGAGCTGCGCTTCTCCACCGAGGAACAGGACCACTACGCCTACGACTACACGCGCTGCGGCGACAATGTCGATGTGTATCCCTTCAACGATCCGCCCGTCGACGAATGCGGTGACGACTACTACGACCTGCGCGTGCTGCCGCCGAGCCGCATCGACAGCGGCTCGACGCGCTTCAACACCGTGACCGGCCGTCTCGGGCTGAAGTACCTGTTCGAGAGCGGCTGGATGGCCTACGGCTCGATCGCCCGCGGCGAGAAGCCCGGCGGCCTGCAGCTGGTACGCGTCGACCTCGCGGAATCGACCGGGCTCGGCTCGGAACTGCTGATCATTCCGTTCGATCCGGAGACGCTGCTGGCCTACGAGGTCGGCCTCAAGGGCTACACCTCGGACCGGCGCCTCAGCGTCGATGTATCGACCTTCTACAACGACTGGGGCGACATCGTCCTGCGCCAGCTCACCGACGTCTCGCCGACCTCCGGCCTGCGGCTCGACCAGCCGATCGGCCTGAACTACAACGCCGGCGATGCCCGCGTGTGGGGCTGGGAGGTGCAGGCCGACATCGCCTTCACCGAGAACCTGACCGGCCGGACGACGCTGGCCTATACGGACTCGCAGCTGACGGATGCCCGCCTCGACACGATCTCGCTGTACCCGAGCTTCTACACGAGCGAACCGAGCTGTGCGCCAGCCGCGATCCAGGCCATCCCCGATGCCAGTCCCGATACGGACGACAACGAAGCGCAGATGTCCAAGGCGACCCAGTGCCGCAACCTCTCCGGGGATGTCTCGGGCAACACCCAGATGCGCCAGCCGGAGTGGACGGCGAGCGCCTCGCTGACCTACCGTCGCGCGCTTGCCGGCGAGTGGGAGTGGTTCACGCGTGCCGATGCCAGCTACCTCGGCAAGATCTTCGCCGGCAACGACAACCAGTCCTGGCTGCCGGCACGCAGCAACGTGAACTGGCGCATCGGCGTCGATTCGCCGACCTGGTCGGTGGAGTTCTGGGTGCGCAACCTGCTCGAGAACCGTCAGCCGACGGCCGCCTATCGCGACATCTTCTGGACCAACGACAGCGACATGCAGGGCCGGGAGAACCCGCCGACGATCCGGGAGACCTCGACCTTCGACGACTTCCCGCCGTTCCGCCTCGCCGTGAGCTACCCGAGCCTGCGCGAGTACGGCCTCGTCGCCAAGTACCGGTTTGGCGGGGCGGTGCGCCCGGCGCGGTGAGGACGCGCGACGGGAGGATGCCTCACTCGTAACGCAGGGCGGCGATCGGGTCCATCCGCGCCGCCTTGCGCGCCGGCCACAGGCCGAAGAACAGCCCGACCGCCGCGCTGAAGCCGAAGGCCATGCCGATGGCGGCCAGCGACACCGTGGCCTGCCAGCCGGCGACCGCGGTGAGGAGCTTCGCCACGCCGAGCCCGAACAGCACGCCCAGCGCGCCACCGATCAGGCAGAGCATCATCGCCTCGATGACGAACTGGGCGAGGATGCTGCGCCGGGTGGCACCGAGCGCCATGCGGATGCCGATCTCGCGGGTCCGTTCGGTGACCGTCACCAGCATGATGTTCATGATGCCGATGCCGCCGACGACCAGGCTCACGCTGGCGATGCTCGCCAGCAGGTAGGCGAAGATGTTCGCGGCGGTCTGCTGGAAGTCGAGGAACTGGCGCGGGTCCTGGATGCTGAAGTCGTTGTCCTGGCCCGGCAGCAGGTGGTGCTCGCGCCTCAGCACCCGTTCCACGTCGACGATGGCCTGCTGCATGTCGACGCCCCGCCAGGGCTTGACGCTGATCAGGTCGAGCGTGTCCGAGCCGAACAGGCGGTAACGGGCGGTGCCGAGCGGCAGCCACAGCTGCTCGTCGACATTGCGAAAGCCGGTGCTGCCCTTTTCCTTGAGCACCCCGACCACCTCGAAGGCCAGTCCGCGGATGTAGATCGTGCGGCCCACCATGCTGTCGGCGGTTTCGTCGAACATCGGCGGCACCTTGGCGCCGAGCACGGCGTAGGCGCGCTTGGCGTTGTCGTCGGCGACGGCAAAGACGCGGCCTGCATCCACCTTGTAGTCCTGCACGGCCGCGAAGTCGGCGGTGATGCCGACGATGCGCAGGTTGCGGTTCTGGTTGCCGGCCTTGACCTGCTCATTGCCGGAGCGTTCCGGCACCACGGCCCTGAGCGTGGTGGCATCATGCTCGAGCGCGGCCACATCGGTCGTCGTCAGGTTCTGCGAGCTCTCGGCGACACCCATGCGGAAGACCTGGCCGGGGCGGATGCTGAGGAGACCGGCGCCGAGCGCCTCAATCTGCTGGTCGACGGCCCCGCGCGCGCCGGCGCCGACGGCGAGCATGGTGATGACCGAGGCCACCCCGATGATGATGCCGAGCATCGTCAGGATGGAGCGGAACAGGTTCGCGCGCACGGACTGTGCGGCGACGACGACCAGTTCACCGAGAACCACGGTTGCTCCCCTGGCCCTGCTGCTGCCGGCCGCCGCTGCCCGGCATGACGCTGAAGCGGCGCATCATGTCGCGGCTGCGGGCCTGCTGCTCGAGAAGACCGCTGCTCGGAAGCATGACGACCGCATCGCCCTCGGCGAGACCGCTGAGTATCTCGCTCCACTCGAGGTCGGTGAGCCCGGTGTCGACGGTCACGGCCACCGGCTGGCCGTCGCGCTCGACGAAGGCCCAGTAGCGTCCGCCATAGGCATAACCGGCGCCGCCAGCGGCGGACCTCCCGTCGGTGAGTCCGGCGCCGAGCTGGCTGCGGACCGTCGCCTCGTCGAGTCCCACGGCCCGTGCGGCGGTGGCGATCTCGCGCGGCACGCGCAGCGCGCCGGTCGGCACGGCCAGCACGCCGCGGCGCTCGGCGACGCGGATCTCGACGTCGGCATTCATGCCCGGCCGCAGCAGGCCGTCCGGATTCGGCAGGCGGATCAGCACGGCGAAGGTCGTGACGCTCTGGTCCTCGCGCGCCTGCGGCTCGATCTTGTCCACGGTGCCTGGAAACGGCTGGTTGGGGTAGGCGGTGACGCGCACCATGACCGGCTTGCCGGGCTCGATCTTGCCGACGTCGGTCTCGTCGACCAGCGCACGCACCTGCATCGTCGAGAGATCCGCCATCTTCAGCAGCGAGGTGCCACCGCCGAAGTCCTTCATCGGCGAGGAGATCACCTGCCCGGTCTCGACCAGCTTCTCGATGATCGTGCCGGTGATCGGTGCGCGCACGTCGGTGTCGTCGAGGGTGATGCGCGCGTTCTCGACCGCCACCCGGGCCCGCACCACGTCGGCGCCGGCGTTGGCGAAGTCGAGCTGGGTCTTCTCGAAGTCCACCTCGTTGATCATTCGCTGCTCGAAGAGCTTGCGGGAACGCTCGTTCTGGGCGCGCGCGATCGAGCGGCGCGCCACCGCGGCCTCGTGTTCCGCCTCGGCCTGGGCGAGCATGTTGCGCGGCGTGCGCTTGTCGATCTGCACCAGCAGCGTGCCGGCCTTCACGAGCTGGCCGGTCTGGCCCTCGGCCTTCAGTACCTCGCCGGAGGCCTTGGACTTGATCTCCACGGTCAGCAGCGGCTCGATGGTGCCGGCCGCGGCCACGGCGACGACGATGTCGCGCCGGGCCGCCGGGATGGTTTCCAGCGCCGGTGGTGGTGTCTCGCTCGCACAGCCGGCGAGGAGCGCGGCGCAGGCGGCCGCGAGGAGGGTCGCCGTGTGGCGCGGATCAGGGGTTCGCATGGTCTGCCTCGATGGTGCCGTCGCGTATCCGGATGATGCGTTTCGCCCGCCGCGCCACGCTCTCGTCGTGCGTGACCAGCACGATGGTGTGGCCGGCGGTGTGCAGTTCGTCGAAGGCGGCGAGGATCTCGGCGGCGGTGCTGCTGTCGAGATTGCCGGTGGGCTCGTCGGCGAGCAGGATGCTCGGGCCGTTCACCAGCGCGCGGGCAATGGCCACCCGCTGGCGCTGGCCACCCGACAGCTCGCCCGGCCGGTGATGCATGCGCCCGGCCAGCCCGACGCGCCCGAGCGCGGCCGTGGCGCGTTCGCGGCGTTCCTGCCGCGCCACACCGGCATACACCAGCGGCAGCTCGACGTTGTGCAGGGCGGTGGCGCGCTGGAGCAGGTTGAAGGTCTGGAACACGAAGCCGATCTCGCGGTTGCGCACCGCGGCCAGTTCCCGGTCCTTCATCTGCGAGACGCGCCGGCCGTTCAGCGTGTAGTCGCCGGCGTCCGGGGTGTCGAGGCAACCGATGAGGTTCATGAGCGTCGACTTGCCCGAGCCCGACGGTCCCATGATCGCCACGTACTCGCCGCGGCGGATGTCGAGGTCCACGCCACGCAGGGCGTGCACGGTGGCGTCGCCCATCGAATAGTGGCGGGCGAGGCCGCGAATGGCGATGACCGGTGCACCGGCGTTGCTCATGGCGAAGGCGGGTCCTGGCATGCTCCGCGCACCTTGCCACGTCACCTGCGCGGGCGGTGTAACAATTTGTTTCGCGCCAGCATCCTTCCCTGCGGCAATCAGCCGCGCCGCCAGTGGTGACCGGGCGCGCGGCGGGGCTTGGCATCGCCGGTGGCACGTTACAATGCCGCGGCACCGCCGTGTCATCGCGGTGCGGAGGTGACGGGCATGAGGGACTTGCGCCGGTTCTACATCGACGGAGCCTGGATCGAGCCGGGGCCGTCGTCACGCGACATGCCCGTGGTCAACCCGGCCACCGAGGAGGCCGTCGCGACCATCGCCCTCGGGAGCGCGGCCGACGTGGACCGCGCAGTCGTTGCCGCACGGCGCGCCTTCCCGGCATTCGCACGCAGCAGCATCGCGGAGCGCCGGGCACTGCTCGAACGCATCGCCGGCGTGTACCGGCGTCGTCACGAGGAGGTCGCCGAGGCCATCTGCACCGAGCTCGGCGCACCGCTTGCTTTTGCCCGCCGCTCGCAGACCGGACTCGGCACGGGACACCTCGGCATGATGGCGCGGCTACTCGACAGCTATCCCTTCGTCGAGGACCGGGGCAGCATGCGCCTGCTGCGCGAGCCAGTCGGCGTCTGCGGCCTGATCACGCCATGGAACTGGCCGATCAACCAGATCGCCTGCAAGGTGGCGCCGGCGCTCGGCGCCGGCTGCACCATGGTGCTCAAGCCGAGCGAAATCGCCCCCCTGTCGGCGCGGGTCTTCGCCGAGATCCTCGACGAGGCCGGCGTTCCGCCCGGCGTGTTCAACCTCGTGAACGGCGAGGGACCCGTCGCCGGCCAGACGCTGGCGGCGCATCCCGACGTCGACATGGTGTCCTTCACCGGTTCCACCCGTGGTGGCATTGCCGTGGCCCGGGCGGCGGCCGACACCGTGAAGCGCGTCCACCAGGAACTCGGCGGCAAGTCGCCCAACCTGGTGCTCGATGCCGGCGTGCTCGAGCGGGCCGTCGCCGAGGGTGTTCGCGAATGCTTCGGCAACAGCGGCCAGTCGTGCAACGCCCCCTCGCGCCTGCTGGTGCCGCGGGCCCTGCACGAGCAGGCTGTCGAGGTCGCCCGGGCCGTGGCCGACGCCCTGGTGGTGGGCGATCCGCGCGATCCGCGTACCGATCTCGGACCGGTGATCAGCCGCAGCCAGTACGAGCGCATCCAGCGGCTGATCCAGGCCGGCATCGACGAAGGCGCGCGGCTCGTGGCCGGTGGCCCCGGCAAGCCGGCGGGTCTCGACCGGGGCCACTACGTGCGCCCGACGGTGTTCGCCGGGGTGCGCAACGACATGACCATCGCCCGCGAGGAGATATTCGGGCCCGTTCTCGCGGTGCTGCCCTTTGCCGATGAGGCCGAGGCCATCGTCATCGCCAACGACACGCCCTACGGGCTCGCCGCCTACGTGTCGGGGAGCGACCTCGATCAGGTGCGCCGCGTGGCCGGGCAATTGCGTGCCGGCATGGTGCATCTCAACGACGCGCCGATGGGCCTGAATGCGCCTTTCGGCGGCTACCGGCAGTCGGGCAACGGGCGGGAGTGGGGCGAGTTCGGGCTGGAAGCCTTCATCGAACTCAAGGCGGTGCTCGGATACACCCCTGAAAAGTGAGCGGGAAAGCCGGCATGGTGTCCGGCTTTCCCGCTGCGTGCGCTCGCGTCGTCCGCGGTAGCGCTTCCTCCCCAGGAATCGGGCCCGGGCCATGGCCAAGGCGCGGCTAGACTCGCGCAGGTGACCGGCTGTGTCAATAGCGCGACGGAATTTGATTCGCTGGACGCTGAATGTTGTTATGTAGCAACAGCATTCGTCGTGAACTTGCAGCGCCGGTACCGCGGACGCGGCTGCGGCTGAAGCCTCAGCCCGTGCACGAAAGAAGCCAGGCGAACCGGTGCTGACGATGGCAGCCTCGGTGAGAGGCTGCCGTCGCCTGCCAGGGCCGCGTCAGGTGCTGGCCTGCGGCCGGTCGACGATGCGACGGGCCGGGCTGACGATCGCGAGCGCGATCACGATCAGCAGGGCTCCGACCGCGAGCCCGATTTCCAGCGCGTACTTCTGCGGCTGGACCCAGATCTCGGCGATCTTGCCCCACTTCTCGAGGATCTCGACCACGTTGTAGGCGATGATGCCGGTCGGGATGGCGTAGCGGATGGCCGGGGCCACGCGCTGGTACCACCACAGGCGCTGCCCGAGGTAGACGGCCCAGATGGCGAAGGCGGCACAGGACGCGAAGGTGAACCAGTGATCCGTGCCGAAAAAGGCCGGGTTGTAGAGAACCAGCAGGTAGATGTAGCAGAACCAGGTGACGTAGATCGTCTCCATGGCCACGATGGAGGCCAGGTTGCGGTGCGCCACCGAGGTGCGGTCACCCGGCTTCAGGTGCAGATTGCGGTGCAGCCACATGAAGGCGTTGCAACGCGTGTCGCGGTTGGAGAAGAAGAAGAGGAGCGAGGCGAAGAGCACGCCGATCGAGGACAGCATGACGCGGTACTCGGCGAGCGTTTCCTTGGCGCCCCACACCACCGGTTGTACCCCGAGGTCATCGGCGACGTACACGAAGCTGAACTCGATCCAGGCGAGCCAGATGAGGCTGCCGCCGGCGAAGCCGAGCAGCGTGGCCGCGTTCTCGCCCCTGTTGCGCCCGACCCAGACCATCATGGCGCCGATGAGGCCGATGAAGAACGAGGCGAGGTACACGTGTTCCTTGAACCACGCGTGCTCCATCATGTACATGACCCAATGGCCGACGCCTTGCCAGCCGAAAACGACGAGCAGGGCGATGATGGCGGGGAGGGGAGCCTGGTAGTACTTCTGGAACTCGGCCATGGTCGGGTACGCCGTGGGCAACTGATGATCCGGAAAGCGTAGCGTCCGGGCCACGGAAGCGAAAGCGCGGAACCGCGGCGTTTGGTCGCACCGGTGCGCCGATCCGGCCGGGGATTCACGCTGGCCGGCGCGGTTCCCGCGTCGCGGCAATCCCGGGCGGCGCGGTGCCTTGATCCAGGTCAGGTGGCGTCCGCGCGCAGCGTGCTATCAGCACGCAGTGATACGATTCGCGACCGCACGAAAGTCGCGCGACAACCGCGGTTCGACCGCTCATCAACCCCAGGAGACTGCCGACATGACCGTATCCCGATTTCTCGCCTCGACCACGCTGCTCGCCGGCCTGCTGGCCACGGCCATCGTCCCGGCAGCGACGCCGGACCCGCGCAAGGAGGCCGAGGCGGTGGTGCAGGCCTTCAACGCGGCCTTCGCGAAGAAGGACGTCGAGGCGGTCGTGTCGCACGTGATTCCGGGCGGCGTGAAGTTCGACCTCAAGCCGGCGCACGCCGACCAGGGGGCGGACCACAAGATCGTCCAGGAGCTGCAGGAGCACTGGTACGGCGTGGCGCCGGTGTTGTTCGGCGCGGTGCAGTCCTATACCCGCAAGGCGGAGATCATCGACACCCATGCCGGGCCGGATACAGCCACCGTGTGGGCCAGGATGACCACCGAGATGCTGGCGCCGAAGGCGCCCAAGGCGAGCGTCAAGACCTTCACGGAGGTCTATTTCCTGGTGCGCACGCCGCAGGGCTGGAAGATCGGCGCCATGATGGATGACCGGGCGACGGACAACCTGACCACGGGCATGCCGCCGAAGAAGTGACCGGGCAGCGTGTGATCCGACGCGCAGGCCCGCCGCGGGCGGGCCTGCGTTCCTGAGGAACACCGGGCGTGACACGCCCCGAGACGACGCGTTTTGCCCCGAGCCCGACCGGCCGGCTGCACCTCGGCCATGCGCTCGCCGCCCTGACGGCACACGACCTCGCGCGACGCTCGGGCGGCCGTTTCCTGCTGCGCATCGAGGACATCGACACCGCCCGCTGCCAACCGGCATTCGAGGCGGCCATCCTCGACGACATCGCCTGGCTCGGGCTCGGCGTCGACGGGCCTGTCCTGCGCCAGTCCGGCGAGACGGCCCGTTACCGTGGAGCGCTGGCGGATCTCTCGTCCCGTGGTCTCACCTACCCCTGCTTCTGCACGCGCGGCGCCATCGCTGCGGAACTCGCGCGCATGCCCGCGGCACCCCAGGGGCCCGAGGGGCCGGTCTATCCCGGCACCTGCCGGATGCTGCCGGAGGGCGAGCGCCGGCGACGGCTCGACGCCGGCGAGCCCCATGCATTGCGGCTCGACGTGGCTGCCTGCCGGGTGGCGATCGACGATCGCCCGCTCGCGTTCGAGGAGACCGGTCACGGTCCGGGCGGGGAACACGGGGCGATCAGGGTCGAACCAGCCGCCTCGGGCGACATCGTCCTCGCGCGCAAGGACCTCGGCGTGAGTTACCACCTGGCCGTCGTCCTCGACGACCACGCGCAGGGCGTGACGCTGGTCAGTCGCGGCGAGGACCTGTTTCCTGCCACCCACGTGCAGCGTCTGCTGCAGGTCGTGCTCGGCCTCGACCTGCCGCGTTACCACCACCACCGACTGGTGCGCGACGCCAGTGGCCGGCGCCTCGCCAAGCGCGATGGCGACACGACCCTCGCCGCGTTGCGTGCCGCCGGCATCACGCCGCCGGAGATCCGCGCGCAGCTCGGCGTGCCGAGCGGATGAGTGCACCGAGTTCGCGGAAGGCAGCGCCACGGGCCGAACGCTGCCGCCAGACGAGCGCGATCTCCCGTGCGCTGCCCTCGCGCAGCGGCCAGGTGCGGATCTGCGTGTGCCGCAGCAGGCCCGAGTTCCGCGCCATTTCCGGCACGAACGTGACGCCGAGGTCGCCGGCCACCATTTCGAGCAGCGTGTGCAGGCTGGACGCCGCGAACTGGCTGACGGCACGCCGATGGCGCAGGCGGCAGGCGGCGAGCGCGTGCTCGCGCAGGCAGTGACCCTCCTCGAGCAGGAGCAGGCTGCCCGCCGGCAACTGGCCGGGGGTGAAGTGGCGCGGGTCGACGAGGGTGGTGTCCCGGCGGGCCGCGAGCAGGAAGCGGTCGCGAAAGAGCGGCATGGCTTCCATGTGCTGGAGCGGATACGGCAGGGCCAGCAGCGCGAGGTCGAGGCGCCCGTCGGCCAGGTCGGCCAGCAAGGCTGACGTGAGGCCCTCACGGATGTAGAGCTGCAGCTGCGGATAACGATGGCGGATTTTCGGCAGCGCCAGCGGCAGCAGGAAGGGCGCGATGGTCGGGATCACGCCGAGGCGCAAGGGGCCTGACAGGGGCTCGCTGCGCTCGCGTGCCAGGTCGACGAGCGCTTCGAGGTCTGCCAGGCACAGCCGCGCCTGGGTCGCGATCTCGCTGCCAGCCGGCGTGATGGTGACACGGCGGTTGCTGCGCTCGACCAGATCGACGCCGAGCAACTGCTCGAGCCCGCGGATGGCAACGCTGAACGCAGGTTGCGAGACGTGGCAGGCCGCGGCAGCGCGGCCGAAGTGACGCCACTGCGCCAGTGCGGCGAAGTAGCGCAGCTGGCGCACCGTCGGCAGGTGCCGTGGGGCCTGGGATGTCGTGGTTCTCCGAGTCATATACAAAATCAATCGTCGCCATAGTAACAATTCATTTCATGTCTTGAACAGTTCCATGCATCATGTACCCCGGTGGCGGCGGCATGGGCCGTCGTGTCGACCCAACTGTCAAGGAGAAACGACACCATGTTCAGATCGATGGAAGGCGAGCGGGTACCGGCGGCGACGTTCCGGTTGCGCAAGGGCGCGGAGTGGGTGCAGCTGACGAGCAATGAACTGTTCGCCGGGCGCACCGTGGTCGTGTTCTCCCTGCCGGGGGCCTTCACGCCGACGTGCTCTTCCTCGCACGTGCCCCGCTATCACCAGCTGGCGCCAGCGCTGCGCGCTGCCGGGGTCGACGAGATCGTCTGCATGTCGGTCAACGACGCCTTCGTGATGAATGCCTGGCGCGACGAGCAGGGCGCCGACCGCGTGACCTTCATTCCCGACGGTTCGGGAGAATTCACGCGCGGCATGGGGCTGCTGGTGAATCGTGACGATCTCGGTTTCGGGATGCGCTCCTGGCGCTACTCGATGCTGGTGCGCGATGGCGTCGTCGAGAAGATGTTCATCGAGCCGCAGGAACCCGGCGATCCCTTCAAGGTGTCGGATGCCGACACCATGCTGCGCTACCTCGACCCGCAGGCCGTACCGCCGCCGAGCGTGGTCGTGCTGTCGCGGCCGGGCTGCCCGCATTGCGTGCGGGCGAAGGCGGCGCTCGCAGAGGCGGGGCTCGAGTATCAGGAGCTGGTGCTCAACCGCGATTTCCGCCAGGCAGCGCTGCTCGCCTTCGCCGGCAGCGGCAGCGTGCCGCAGGTGTTCGTCGATGGCGTGCGCATCGGCGGTGCCGACGAGACCCAGGCCTGGCTTGCCCGCCGTCGCAAGGCCTGACCCGGCCACGGGTGCAGCCGGCTTGGCAGGCGGCGGCTGCACCCTTATCCTCGCGCCTTTCCCGACGCTGGAGAGACGCTGCCCATGGCCGACCGCCATATCCTGTTCGTGTTTCCGGGCCAGGGGTCCCAGTACCGTGGCATGGGCAGTGACCTCTGCGCCGCCCACGCCATCGCCCGCGATACCTATGCCGAGGCGAGCGAGGCGCTCGGCTACGACGTGGCCCGGCTGTCGTTCGAGGATCCCGCCGGGGAGATCGGCCTGACGCGCTACACGCAGCCGGTGCTGCTGACGCACGAAATCGCGTGCCTGCGCGTCTTCAACGGGCTGACAGGCGGTCGCGTGCAGCCGGCGCTGGCGGCAGGACACAGTCTCGGCGAGTACACGGCCCTGGTCGCCGCCGGCAGCCTCGCGTTCGCCGACGGCCTGCGCCTCGTCAAGCGGCGCGGCGAGCTGATGGGTGAACACGGTGAGGGTGGCATGCTGGCGCTCGGCCTCGACGCGACCGCCGCCCGGAGTGTCGCCGACCGCCACTACTGCCAGGTGGCCAGCATCAACCTGCCGGAGCAGACCGTGGTCGGGGGGCGCGACGCCGACCTCGAGGCCCTCGCGGCCGAAATGGCTGCCGGCAATTCGCGCAGGCGTGCCGTGCGACTGGCGACGGAAGGTGCCTTCCACACCTACCTCATGGTCGAGGCGGCGTGCCGCTTCCGCGAGACGCTCGATGCCACGGCCTTCGCGCCGCCGGCCGTCGGCGTGCTCTCGAACTACACCGCCGGGTTGCACGATGCCGAAGCCGGTGCCATCCGCACCCGGCTGTTCTTCCAGTTGTTCAATCCGGTCAACTGGGTCGGCTGCCTCGGCACGGCGATGGCCCAGGGCATCACCGACGTCATCGAGTTCGGCGGTGGCATCGGCAGCGGCGAGGGGCCGGGCGACAAGCGGCCCAACCTCGAGAGCATCGTGCGCAAGACGCTCAAGGCTGCCGGTCAGGACGCCCGCTACACGGCGGCGATCAACGTCCAGAGCCTCACCGAGGCGGCGGCTGCCTACGCCGCCTGACGCGCCTGCAGCGAGCGCGCAGTGGTCGATGGACAACGGCTCCGGTGCGTTCCACACTCGGCCCATGCGACGGATATCCGCAATCCTGGTCACTTGCCTGCTCGGCCTGCTCGGCCTGCTCGGCATGCCGGGAGCGGCGATGGCGGCCGAGTTGCCGGTGGTCCAGGTCTGGAAGACGCCGACGTGCGGCTGCTGCCGCGTCTGGGTGCAGCACCTGGAAGCCGCCGGCCTGCGGGTTCAGGTGACCGATCTCGCAGACCTCACCGCCGTGAAGCAGCGCTTCGCCGTGCCACCGCAACTCGCCTCCTGCCACACGGCGCGGGTGGCTGGCTACGTGGTCGAAGGCCACGTGCCGGCCGGCGACCTGCTGCGGCTGCTGCGGGAGAAACCTGCCATTCGTGGGATCTACGTTCCGGGGATGCCGATCGGCTCGCCGGGCATGGAGGGTGCGCATGCGCAACCCTACGACGTGCTGGCCGTGGACGCCGAAGGCGCGGTCGGGGTCTTCGCTACCCACGCACCCTGACCGCGGGCGGGCCGCCTGGCTGACCGCCGCGCTGCTGCTCGGCGGCTGCACGGCCACGGTGCCCGCGGACCCGGCAGTGACCATCGACGCCGCCGTGCTGCTCGCGGCGGCTCCGCTCGTCGCCGGCGGCGAGCTGCCGCCGCTGCCCGAGGACGACCTGCTCGCGCTCGACGAGCCGATGCGCAGGTTCGTGGCCGGACACATCGACCGCGGACGCACCCACGACGGCCGGCTCGCGCAACTGCTGGCGGCAGTCATCGGTGACGCGAAGTTCGGCATCGTCTACAACGAACGCACGCACACGGCGGCCGAGGCCTTTCGCCGGCGCGAGGCCAACTGCCTGTCGTTCACGGCCATGTTCGTCGCGCTCGCCCGCGAGGCCGGCGTCGAAGCGTCGTTCCAGGAGGTCGATGTCCCGCCCGACTGGACGCTCGGCACGGATCTCTTCGTCCTCAACCGCCACGTCAATGCCCTGGCACCGAGCCGCTCCGGGCCCGACCGCGTGGTCGATTTCGACATGGCCGACTTTCGCGCCGCCTATGACCGGCGGGTGATCCCGGACAGTCGCGCGCGCGCCCACTATCACAGCAACCTCGGCGTCGAGCGCCTGCAGGCCGGCGAGGTATTGCCCGCACTGGCCCACTTTCGCCGCGCACTCGCCGAAGACGCGACGTTTGCACCGGCGTGGGTGAATCTGGGCGTGCTCTACCTGCGCGAGGGCCACCCGGACTGGGCCCGCGCCGCCTGGTGGCAGGCAGTGGCCGTCGCGCCGGACGAAGACGTGGCGATCAGCAATCTCGAGCGCAGTTACCGCCAGGCCGGTCGGGTCGCCGAGGCCGATGCGCTGCTCGAACGCATCCGCCAGTTTCGTCAGGGCAATCCCTACTATCGGTACCACCTCGCCCAGCGTGCCCTGGAGGAGGGCGACGTCGACGGTGCCATCGCGCACCTGCGTTTCGCGGTGCGTGAGAAGCCGATGGAGGACCGCTTCCTGGCGCTGCTCGGCCTGAGCTACCTGCGTCGCGGTGACGTCGACCGGGCCCGGCGCTGGCTGGCGCAGGCGGAGGCCGTGGCCGAGGACGCCGGTGCCCGCGAGCGTTACCACGGCAAGCTCGAGCGGCTCCGGCGCAGCGGGCCGGGTTGAGCCGGCCAGACGCCTGGATCAGGCCTGCTCGAGCTCGATCAACGTGCCGCAGAAATCCTTCGGATGCAGGAACAACACCGGCTTGCCATGCGCGCCGGTGCGGGGCTCCCCGTCGCCGAGCACACGCGCGCCGGCAGCACGCAGCCGGTCACGCGCGGCGCGAATGTCGCGCACCTCGTAGCACAGGTGGTGGATGCCGCCGGCGGGACTGGTGGCGAGGAATTTCGCCACCGGCGAGTCCTCGCCCAACGGGTGCAGCAGCTCGATCTTCGTGTTCGGCAGGACCACGAAGACGGTGGTTACGCCGTGCTCGGGCAACGGCAGCGGTGCGGAGACTTCGGCACCGAGCGTATCGCGATAGAGGGCGGTCGCGGCCGCGAGGTCGGGGACGACGATGGCGACGTGGTTGAGCTTGCCGATCATGTTCTGTCTGCGTACTTTCAGGAACCGGGTGACTGGTTGCGGCGTGCGCCGAGGAAGATTCCGACCAGCTCGTGTGCGGCCACGCGCGGGGCGGCGGTGCCGGCGGCGACGGCCGACTCGATCGCGGTCACGCGTGCCTGCATGGCCGGATCCTGCTGCAGCGACTCGATCAGGGTCTCGGCCATCTCGCTCCAGAGCCAGGCGCGGGCCTGGGCGGCGCGGTGCCCGGCGAGCTCGCCGGATTCCGTCATGGTGCCGCGGAAGCGTTCGATCACGTCCCAGACGCGGGCGATGCCCGTGGCGTCGCGCGCCGAGCAGGTTTCCACCGGCACGTCCCAGCGGGCGGAACGCCGCTGCATGAAGCGCAGTGCGTTGCGGTAGTCGGCTGCGGCGCGTGCGGCGGCGGGGGCCATGTCGCCGTCGCACTTGTTCACCAGCACCAGGTCGGCGCGCTCCATGATGCCGCGCTTGATCCCCTGCAGCTCGTCGCCGCCGCCCGGCAGGAGCAGCAGCAGGAACATGTCCGTCATGTCGGCGACGGCGGTCTCCGACTGGCCGACGCCGACGGTCTCCACCAGCACGACGTCGAAGCCCGCGGCCTCGGCGAGGAGCAGCGTCTCGCGCGTGTGCCGCGTCACGCCGCCGAGCGTGCGTCCGGCCGGTGACGGACGGATGAACGCCTCGAGCCGGCGACCGAGATTCTCCATGCGCGTCTTGTCGCCGAGGATCGAGCCGCCGCTGATCGCCGAGGAGGGGTCGACGGCGAGCACGGCCACACGGTGACCCTGGTCGATGGCGTGGTTGCCCAGTGCCTCGATGAAGGTGGACTTGCCGACGCCGGGCACGCCCGTGACGCCGATGCGGATGGAACGGCCGGCGTGCGGCGTCAGCAGCGCGAGCAGCCGGTTGGCATGGGGCTGGTCGGCCGGGTGAGAGGATTCCACCAGCGTGATGGCGCGCGCCAGCGCGCGCCGGTCGCCGGCGCGCACGAGGGCGGCGAGTTCGGC
The DNA here is from genome assembly GCA_020851975.1 of Gammaproteobacteria bacterium. Classification (GTDB taxonomy): domain Bacteria; phylum Pseudomonadota; class Gammaproteobacteria; order Steroidobacterales; genus QUBU01. The sequence goes on from JADZBS010000048.1 coordinate 24,204, forward strand.
AGGGTCCGGTGTCGCGCTGCGCGTCACTCGAATGCCAGGATCGGCTGGTCGACGGCGAGGCTCTGGCCCTCGTTGGCGAGGATCCTGCCGATCTTCACGTCGTCGGTGGCGCGCAGGCTGTTCTCCATCTTCATGGCCTCGACGATCGCCAGTTCCTCGCCTGCCTTGACCTCGTCGCCGACCTTGACGGCTAGGCGCTTGAGCAGCCCGGGCATGGGCGAGAGCAGGAACTTCGACAGGTCGGGCGCCTGCTTGGCGAGCATGAGGCGTTCCATCGTCGCCGCCGTGGGCGTGACCACCAGCGCGTCGAGCTGCGAGCCGCGGTGTGCCAGCCGGTAGCGCAGGCCGACGCGGTCGACCTGCGCGCAGATGCGCTCGCCGTTGACCTCGGCCTTGAGCAGCGGCTGGCCCATGTGCCAGGCAGTGACGATGCGGTACTCGGTGTCGTCCACGCGGATGTCGAAGCCGCCGTCGAGCGGCAGGATGTGCACCGGGTGATGCACGCGATCGACGATGACGACGAAGTCGGTGCCGACGCGCCGCTCGTGGCTCTGCAGCTGCCCGCTGAGGCGGGCGGCACGGTCCTGGAAGCGCCGGTGGACGGTGGCGGCGAGCGCGATCAGCAGCCGCGGGTCCTCGCGCGGTACGTCGCCGGCGTGAAACCCGTCCGGGTACTCCTCGGCGATGAAGCCGGTGCTGAGCCGTCCATCCCGGAAGCGCTCGTGGGAAATCACGGCGTTGAGGAAGCTGATGTTGTGCGAGACGCCACGGATGTAATAGGCGTCGAGGGCATCCTGCATGCGGGCGATGGCCTCGGCGCGCGTGGCCCCGTGGGTGACGAGCTTGGCGATCATCGGGTCGTAGTACATCGACACTTCGCCGCCTTCCTCGATGCCGGTGTCGACACGCACGTGCGGCGTCTGCAGCGGCGGGCGGTAGCGGGTCAGCCGCCCGGTGGAGGGCAGGAAGTTGCGGAACGGGTCCTCGGCGTAGACACGCGCCTCGAGTGCCCAGCCCTGCAGCTTCACGTCCTTCTGTTTGAGCGGCAGCCTCTCGCCGGCGGCCACGCGGATCATCAGTTCCACGAGATCGAGGCCGGTGATCATCTCGGTCACCGGATGCTCGACCTGCAGGCGTGTGTTCATCTCGAGGAAGTAGAAGTTGCGCTGCTGGTCGGTGACGAACTCCACCGTGCCGGCCGAGCAGTAATCGACTGCCCTGGCGAGGGCCACGGCCTGTTCACCCATCGCGCGGCGCGTCTTCTCGTCGAGCAGGGGCGAGGGTGCCTCCTCGAGGACCTTCTGGTGGCGGCGCTGGATGGAACACTCGCGCTCGCCGAGGTAGACGATGTTGCCGTGCTTGTCGGCGAGCACCTGGATCTCGACGTGACGCGGATCCTCGATGAACTTCTCGGCGAAGACGCGGCCGTCGCCGAACGCCGCTACTGCTTCGTTGGTGGCGCGCTGGAAGCCTTCACGGCATTCGGCATCGCTGCGCACGATGCGCATGCCCTTGCCGCCGCCGCCGGCCGAGGCCTTGAGCATCACCGGATAGCCGATCTCGCGGGCGATCGCGACCGCGTGGTCCGGCCCCTCGATCACGCCGGTGAAGCCGGGGATGGTCGACACGCCGGCCTTCTGGGCGAGGAGCTTGGAGGTGATCTTGTCCCCCATGCTGTCGATCGCCTTCACGCCCGGGCCGATGAAGACCACACCGGCCGCCTCCAGCGCCGCGGCGAACGCGCTGCGCTCGGAGAGGAAGCCGAAGCCCGGGTGCACCGCCTGCGCGCCCGTGGCCCGGCAGGCCTCGATGATGCGCTCGGCGACGAGGTAGCTCTGGGCCGAAGGCGCCGCGCCGATGTGCACGGCCTCGTCGGCCATGCGCACGTGCAGGGAATGGCGGTCGGCGTCGGAGTAGACGGCGACCGTGCGGATTCCCATGCGCTGGGCGGTACGGATGATGCGGCAGGCGATCTCGCCGCGGTTGGCTATCAGGATCTTGCTGAACATGGGCGGGTCCCGGGGCTCAGAGCGGTATGTTGCCGTGCTTGCGCCACGGGTTCTCGAGCTGCTTGTTGCGGAGCATGGCGAAGGAGCGACACACGCGGGCGCGCGTGTCGCGCGGCATGATGACGTCGTCGATGAAGCCGCGCGCACCGGCGATGAAGGGGTTGGCGAACTTCTGGCGGTACTCCTCGGTACGCGCGGCGATCGCCGCCGGATCGCCGATGTCCTTGCGGAAGATGATTTCAACGGCGCCCTTCGGGCCCATCACTGCGATCTCGGCGCTCGGCCAGGCGAGGTTGACGTCACCGCGCAGGTGCTTGGACGCCATGACGTCGTAGGCGCCGCCGTAGGCCTTGCGGGTGATGACCGTGACTTTCGGCACCGTCGCCTCCGCGAAGGCGTAGAGGAGCTTGGCACCATGCTTGATGATGCCGCCGTACTCCTGCGACGTGCCCGGCATGAAGCCCGGCACGTCCTCGAGCGTCAGCAGCGGGATGTTGAAGGCGTCGCAGAAGCGCACGAAGCGGGCGCCCTTGATCGCGGAACTGATGTCGAGGCAGCCGGCGAGCACCATCGGCTGGTTGGCGACCACGCCCACCGTGGAGCCCTCCAGGCGGATGAAGCCGACGACGATGTTCTTCGCGTAGTCCGGCTGCACCTCGAAGAAGTCGCCCTCGTCGGCAATCTTCAGGATCAGCTCCTTGATGTCGTAGGGACGCGCAGGATCGTCGGGCACCAGGGTGTCGAGCGAAGGCTCGGCGCGGGTCGCGGCGTCCGTGGTCGGCCAGATCGGCGGCTTCTCCCGGTTGTTGGCCGGCAGGAAGTTGAAGAAGCGGCGCGTGGAGAGCAGGGCCTCCACGTCGTTTTCCATGGCGAGGTCGGCGACTCCCGACTTCGTCGTGTGGGTCACGGCGCCGCCGAGCTCCTCGGCCGTGACCTCCTCGTGGGTCACCGTCTTCACGACGTCGGGACCGGTCACGAACATGTAGGAGCTGTCCTTCACCATGAAGGTGAAGTCCGTGATGGCCGGCGAGTACACGGCCCCGCCGGCGCAGGGCCCCATGATCACCGAGATCTGCGGCACCACGCCGGAGGCGAGCATGTTGCGCTGGAAGACTTCCGCATAGCCGCCGAGCGAGGCGACACCCTCCTGGATGCGGGCCCCGCCGGAATCGTTCAGACCGATGAGCGGCGCGCCGACCTTCATGGCCTGGTCCATGATCTTGCAGATCTTCTCGGCATGCG